>JAGCBF010000019.1 GCA_017652285.1 Atopobiaceae bacterium | reverse complement strand
GCCCTGGCGCAGATTGAGGCGATGGGCTACGCCGCGCCCTTCTCCGCCGACCCGCGCGAGCTGCACCTGGTCGGCGCCGCCTTCGACTCGAAGACGCGCCTCCTCGCCGACTGGCAGGAGCGGTAAGCGGGAGACGGCTGGTTCGGACTGCCTGCGCGCTGGCTGTGGCCGATTGGGGCTAGGTCCCTCTCGTCCAAGAAGACCCTTTTGGCCGAAAGGGGCCTAGCCCCAATCGGCCACGGTCTCGGCACACGCAAAATGGCCGAAAGGGGCCTAGCCCCAATCGGCCAAACCTGTGCGCAGGGTAGGCGCGGCCGGCTAGCTCACGCGGACCTTTGTCGCCAAGCGCTGGACGGCGCCGCAATAGCCTTCGTAATCGCAAAACCACATGCCCATGGCCAGCAGGGAAACCGACGAGGCGTCCTCGAGTGTGCTGGGGCTCTGTTCCAGCAGGCGAATGGGTATGCGTGCGTCGTTGTGCTCGGGCTTCTCAAAGCGCTCCATAAAGCCAGCCATCCCCGCCAAAAGGGCAAGGAAATCCACGTCGCGCAAAATCCTGGCCCCAGACGCCACGAAGGCCTGCACCGCCCGATACTCCAGTGCTAGCATGGCGCCCAACTCGTCCGTTGCGCGCTCTCGGGAGCAGGTCTTGTCGATCAGCTCGACGACTTTACCAAACTCCGGATGCCTCGCGGCTATGCGCGACGCCGCGTCTAGCCTCGCGTTAAGGCCAGCCGTCGTCAGCGCAACCTCCAGATTGTCCGCATCTCCCCCACTGCTCCGTGCACCCATGCGCACCAGCGCATCAACGTCAAACATGATATTGCCAATCCCCCTGCGCACCGCCGTGCCGTCCGCTCGGTCGCGAACGACTTCCAAAACCACGATGACTCTATCAGCAATGCGGAGGGCTTTTCATTAGCTGTCAGTTGCTTGCAAAGAGTTTCAAGTACCCAACTCACTATTATGCACCTCGACCGTGGCGAAGCTGCCCAGGATTGGCATGGGATGAATACTAACTGAGTGTTAGTACTGAAAGCAATCGCACATAGGTATATTAGCCCTATGGAATTCAGCGAATACAGCCACATGCTCGGCCATCACATGCAGCAGATCCGTCGCTCGCGCAACCTTACCCAAGAGGAGGTCGCGGCGCTTATCGGCATGGACCGCGTCTCCATTGGCTACATCGAGCAGGGGCGGCGCGTTCCAAAGCTCAGTACGCTCTTTTCGCTCGCCCAGGTATACGACGTCGAAATGCAGGAGTTCTTCTCGCTGCCGTCGGGGCCACAAGGCACGTCGCATCGCGACGGGCAGGGGCGGTAAGGCGCACTCTCCCCGATTCTAAGATCACGCCCGGGCACCTATTCACAGCATGAGAGACGCGCGTCGCGTTGGGCGCCGGCACCCGATTACGCATTTGCCACGCGCAAGACGAACGCCGGCGCGCGCCCACACCGGCGCCAAGCGGCTCGCGCGTCCCGCCGTTACCCCTCGTACGGAAGGAACCGACGCAGGTGCGCGGCAGCGGCTGCGCGCGCGTCGTTGTCGGATTGGTCCAAAATCGCGCGACCAACAATGATGAGCTCGGGATTCATGTCGATGACCTGGCGGATGTTGGTCTGGTCAATGCCGGTGCTCAGCGCCAGCTTGGCATGCTGCGCGTTGCGCGTGACCACGCCGGCCAGATCGAGCGGCCGTACCTTGGGACGGAACGACCAGCGACGGGGCTTGTCGATGTCGTAGTCGTAGTCTGGCTTAAAGCCCGTCGGAACCATGATGTAGTCCACGCCAAGCTGATCGACCTCGGCCGTGCGCTGCGCCACCATGCGCGCCGGCGCGGACATGTCGCACAGGATCTCGCCGTCGTAGGTCTTCGCCTTGGCGACGAGCTTCTCGATTACGGGGTCTGGCGCCACGCTGAGCACGGACACGATGTTCGCGCCGGCATCGAAGCAGCGCGACGCGACGCCCGTGCCGCCGTGAAACACCTTTACGTCCACGCAGAGCGGCTTGGACGGCACGAGCTCCCGGATCTTCTCGACCAGCCCCAGCCCGTAGGTCACGATCATGGGAAAACCAATCTCGACTATGTCGACCTCTGGCGCAACGCGCTCCACGACGGCAAGAATCTCGTGCTCTTTTCCGTGGTCAATGGCAAGCTGCAGTCTCATTGGTTCCTCCCGAGTCCAAGTTCCATATCAAGCATATGGTAGCACGAGCGCCGCGCAACAGTGGGGAATCCCCAGCACGGCGCGGCTCAGCGGTCATGCCATAAAGTGGTGCAGCGCCTCCGCGAGGTCGGAAACCACGTGCGTGGCGGCATCGCGCACCTGCTGCGGCGACGAATGAAAGGTGTACGAGACGTCGGCGGCGCCAAGCAGCGGCAGGTCGTTGTACGAGTCGCCCGCACCGGCCATGCAGCTCACGCCCAGCGCCTCGCGTGCCACGCGGACGCCCGACCCCTTTGAGCACCCGCGCGGCACGATGTCCACGCTGCCCAGGTTTTGGAATCCCTCGACCTTGTCACCAAAGAGGCGGTTGAGCTCGGCACATGTGTTGTGGGCCAGCTCCTCGTCCCCATGCGACTCCAGCGACACGCCCAGCAACGTACCTTCCACGGCATCGAGCGTTGGCACCATGGGCATCTGCTCCGCAAACGACCGGCCCACGCTAAAGAACGTCCGCTCGTTGACGGCAACGAAGCCCATGTCGTCGGACGCGTAGCGGTCGTAGAGCTGCTGGGCAACGGCGCGGTCGATCGGACACTCCAGCAGCGGGCTAAGGTCGCGATCCATCACCTGCGCACCGGTCGTCACGATGTAGAAGTCCAGCGTAAGCAGGCCTTCCAGCGCCTCGATAACCGAGAAGAGCGGACGGCCCGTACAGACGCCAAAGAGGCCGCCCGCCGCCTGGTACGCACGGACCGCGTCGATGACGTTGGGGTCGAACTCCTGCGTGCCCTTGTCCCAGTCGCTTATGCAGAGCGTGCCGTCAAAGTCGCTGGCAAACGCCGTTCCCCGTGGGTTCATGTGCTTCTCCTCGTTTTGCATGGCGGGCAGGGCATCGCTGCCTTGCTCGCACGGGTCGCTCGGTGGATGTCGGTGGATGTGCTTCGTACGCTTGATGGTACCTTATTCGGTGGCCGCGCTGCGGCGAAATCGACTGCATGGAAGTCATGGGACAACAGCCCGATAAGATCTATGGCACCATCCACTTTGGCAACCCGCATTCGGAAAGCCAGGGAACCAGGGTCCTGGACAACGACAGCTTTGCCGCCGGATACCATACGTTTGGCTGCGAGTGGCTGCCTGGCAAGATCATTTGGTATGTTGACGGCGTAAAGTTCCACGAGGAAAGCAACTGGTACTCCACGACCGAAGGCCAGGGAACGTTGTCGTATCCCGCCCCGTTTGACCAGCCCTTCTATGTGATCCTTAACCTTGCCATCGGCGGCAGCTGGGTTGGCTACCCCGACGAGCTCACCACCTTTGGCGAGCAGAACGCCTACGAGGTTGACTACGTGCGCGTGTATCAGCTGGACGAGTACGACGAAAACGTGACCCGTCCCGAGCAGGTGTTTAACCCGCGCGAGCCCGACGCCGAAGGCAACTACGTCCTAAACGGCGCCTTTGCCACGGACGAGTCCCTCGAAGACGACGACGCGTGGATGTTCCGCACGGCCAACGGCGGAGACGCCTTTGGCGTCATTGCGGACGGCAAGGCAACGGTTACCACCGCAGACGCCGGCAGCGTGGACTACAGCATCCAGCTTATGCAGGCTGGCCTGCCCTTCCAAAAGGGTGCCACCTACGAGGTAAGCTTTGATGCGTGCGCGAGCGCTTCTCGCACCATGAACGTAGACATAAAGGCACCTGACCACGGGTACAAGACGTACATGTCCACCCTTAGGCCCGCCCTCACGACGGAGTTGCAGACCTTTACCCAGGTCTTCAAGATGACAGACGACTCCGACGAGAACGGCCGTCTGGAGTTCAACTTGGGAGCGATGGGCTCGACCGCCGACGTCCAGATTACCAACGTTCGCGTAAAGAAGATCGCGGATCCCAACCCCGACGAAAAGGAAGAGAAGGTCGTTCTTTCCAACGGCAACTACATCTACAACGGCAGCTTCCAGGAAGGCGCCGCGCACCTGGGCTACTGGGCCGTGTCTGACCAAACGGCCGCCGGCGTAACCGACCTTAAGGACGGCAGGCGCCTGCGGGCAACCGGCAATGTAGTGCTCTTCCAGGACGAGCTTGCCTTTACCGAAGGCGCTGCGTACGCTCTGAGCTTTGACGCGCAGGCGCAAAACGCCGGCGACACGGTAAAGGTCATCGTAGGCGGGCGGGAGTTTGTCGCCACCCTGAGCACCGACAACCAGACCTTCTCCTTCAAGATTCCAGCCGATACGAAGTTTGATAACCGTGACGTTTCCGTAGAGTTCAACGGCACCGGCACCATTTGGTTTGACAACATCATGCTGTGCGAGGATTCCATGATCAAGAACGGGTCCTTTAGCAACGGCCTTACCGGCTATGAGGTCTACGTTGCCGACGATGCCAACGCCTCCTACGTGGTCGACTCCCTTAACGAAGACAACGCCTTGGACGTAACCGTAAACAAGACCGCCGACGCCGACTGGAAGGTCCAGATCAAGCAGAACAACGTAAGCCTGGAAAAGGGCAAGAGCTACAGGCTCTCCTTTAAGGCCAAGAGCTCTCTGGACCGCCCCATTCGCGTGGTTTTGCAGGGCCAGGAGAACAGGGGTTGGGCCGTGTACTCGTCTGACAACGTCGTCAACCTGACGAGCGAGTACCAGACGTTTACGGACGAGTTCACCATGACGGAAGAGAACGACCCTGCGGCGTTCCTGAGCATCTGCCTGGGCAAGGTCGGCGACTTTGAGTCCACCGACCAGCACCGCGTTGTTCTCGATGACTTCCAGCTCGAGCCCGTGGAGGCGGAAGTGGAAGTTCCCAAAGCAGCGAACCCCCTGACGACAAAGACCGCCACAAAGAGCGTATCGGCCGTCAAAGTGAGCAAACAGAACGTCACCGCGACCCCGCTTTCCGTAAGCAACGCGCAGGGCGCCGTGTCCTACGCAAAGAAGAGCGGGTCCGACGCGCTTTCCGTTAACGCGTCCACCGGCACGGTCACCGTGAAGAAGGGCACCAAGGCCGGCACCTACACCGCACAGATCGAGGTCACCGCCGAGGGCAACGATCTTTACGAGGCTGCGAGCGTCACTGTCACCGTTACCGTCAAGGTCGTGAAGGATGCCAACCCCATGGCCGTCAAGGCCGTCGCGCGTTCCACGACGGCGCCTGCCGTGCGCAAGAAGGCCGTTGCCGTAGCTCGTCCCATGACCGTTTCCAAAGCTCAGGGCACCGTGTCCTACGCCAAGGCGAGCGGATCCGCCGCGCTCACCGTCAACAAGAAGACCGGTAAGGTCACCGTGAAGAAGGGCACCAAGGCTGGCACCTACACCGCAAAGATCAAGGTCACCGCTGCGGGCAACACCCTTTACGCGTCCGCCAGCAAGACCGTCAAGGTCACCGTCAAGGTGGTCAAGAGCGCCAACCCCATGGCCGTCAAAGCCGTTAAGCGCACGGTCAAGCTTTCGGTCGTAAAGTCAAAGACCGTTACCGTAGCCGCCCCGGTATCGTTCACGAAGAAGGGCCAGGGCAAGGTTACGTACGTAAAGGTTGCCAAGGGCTCCTCGAGCGCTCTTACCGTAAACAAGTCCACCGGCAAGGTCACCGTAAAGAAGGGCACCAAGAAGGGCACCTACACCATCAAGATCAAGGTGAGTGCCGCCGGCAACGCCCTTTACAAAGCCGCAAGCAAAACCGTTACCTGCAAGGTCGTGGTGAAGTAAGCGGTCGTGGCCAGGCAAGCGGGCACCCGTTGCGTTTGGGATGCGTGCGTCACGGGAGCGCACACGAACTCGTAAGGTCCCGCAACATCGGTCCCGCAACGTTGGACCCGCAACATCGGTCCCGCAACGTCGGTCCGCGCGCGCGGCGTGACAAAAGCTGTGCGCGCGGCCGCTTGGTCTTGTCTCGCTGTGACGAAAGTGCGTAACTCCTCTGGTCTTCTCGGCAAACCCCAAGCTGCCGTCAACGCGTTTACCTGCACATATATATTTTCTTATTATCGGAGTTACGCACTTTCGTCCGGGGAGTTACGCACTTTCGTCATGCCGTCTTCCCGCGGGAGCGCCCTTCCGTGTGAGCGCCTGCCCGGCAGCGTCTTCTCGCGGGAGCGCCCTTCCGTGGGACCACTCGACTACAATGGGTGCGCAATCACGCAAGGCAGAGAGGCACGCACATGGCATTTCTTTTGAGTAAAGGCACGGCGATTGAGTGGCTGCGCAAGACTCGCGACGTAGACACAAAGTACAGGCGCTACGTCATCCCCTACAATTCGCTGGAGTCGAGCAAAACCAGACTGAGTCGGCATCTTGATGCGCTGGAGGGTTTGTCGCGGCCCATTCAGCTCGTTGCCTGGAATCGCGGAGACCGTAGGCGCACAAGCATGACCTCGTGTTCGGCTATGGCGCTCCCAAGCGGCAAATATCCCAGCTATCGCGTGGAACGTGGCGTTTTTTGCGCGGCACCGGAGCTTGTCTTCTTGCAAATGGCAGGTCGCCTGGACCACGAGTCACTTATCTTTTTGGGCTGTGAGCTTTGTGGGCGTTACGGGCTTTGGGAAAACAAGGTCGTTACGCGCAACCCGGTTTGCGACGTTGGCCTAATCGAGGACTTTCTTGCGGAATGCCCTGGCGTACACGGTCGAAAGAAGGCTGCTCGCGCGCTTAAGGACGTATTGCCAGGAGCGGCGTCTCCCATGGAGATTGGCCTGGCGTTATGCTTTACGCTTCCCAAGGCGTCTGGAGGATTTGGCATGCCTGCGCCGGAGCTTAACCGCGCGCTGCCCGTACGAGGAAATGCGGCAAGGCTTTGGGATTGGCCGACAATAACTCCCGACTTGCTGTGGGACAACCAAAAGATCGTCATCGAATACGACAGCGACGAGGAGCACACGGCATCGCAAAAGATCACCAACGACTCCATTCGGCGCAACGTGCTGGAGGAGATGGGATACAGGGTGGTGTCGGTAACCAACGGGATCTTCTCTGATCCGGTGCAGCTGGAGCGTGCGGCCAGCGTCGTGGCATACATGCTGGGAATTGGATCCATCGAGGCCGTGGACGAGGCGTGGGTGCAACGCTGTGCGCTGCAAGAGCGCTTGCGAGGACTTGCCATGCATCCGGAAAAGCTGCTTGGATAAGCGCTGGCGATGCTTGGAGTAGGTGCGAGAGTTGCGGAGGGTGCGGAGGGTGCGGAGGGTGCGAAAGTGCGTAACTCCTCCGACGAAAGTGCGTAACTACGTTAGTTTGATAATGTATATCCGCTGGTAGATGGAATGCAGGCCTTCTCGAGCGCGTCAGTAGCAGGGAGGTAGTTACGCACTTTCGTTGTTCGGCGATGGAGGCCACCGCGCGGGGTGGGTGACAAGGGCCCGGGGCGGGCCCCCACACGGGGGGCCACCGCGCGGGGTGGGTGACAAGGGCGCGGCGCGGGCCGCCACGGTTTGGCCGTGGGCCTACACTATAGGGCGTCGACCTCGGCGAGCCAGAGGGCGCTGGAAGCATCGCTGGGCATGGCGAGTCCACCGCGCGGCGAGAGGCCCACGCCACCGATGGCAGGACCGTCCGGCGCGCACGACCGCTTGAACTGCTGCGAGAAGAACCTGCGGCAGAACACCTTGAGCCAACGCGCGATGGTCGCCTTGTCGTAGGTCCCCGCAAACGCCACACAGGCGAGCCGGTAGATCTTGCGCGGACGCGAGCCAAAGCGCAGCAGGTGATACACGAAGAAGTCGTGCAGCTCGTAGGGGCCGACCAGGTCCTCGGTCTGCTGCGCGATGGTGCCGTCTTCGTTTGCGGGCAAGAGCTCCGGCGACACGGGCGTGTCCAGCACGTCGAGCAGCACCTCCGTCTCGCGCTCGTTACCGCAGGTATCGGCCACGTAGCGCACGATGTAGCGGATGAGCGTCTTGGGCACGGCCGCGTTGACGGCGTACATGCTCATGTGGTCGCCGTTGTACGTGGCCCAGCCCAGCGCCAGCTCGGACAGGTCGCCCGTGCCGACCACGATGCCGCCGTTGTCGTTTGCCACGTCCATGAGGATCTGCGTGCGTTCGCGTGCCTGCGCGTTTTCGTACGCGGCGTTGCGCACGGCCTCGTCGTGGTTGATGTCTGCAAAGTGCTGGCGCACGGCAGCGCCAATGGGAATCTCGCGCGGGGTGGCTCCGAGCGCGAGCGTGAGCTGCCACGCGTTGTTGTGCGTGCGATCCGTGGTGCCAAACCCCGGCATGGTGATGGCCGTGATTCCCGCACGCTCCAGCCCTAGTACGTCAAACGCCCGTGCGGTGACCAGCAGCGCGAGCGTGGAATCGAGTCCGCCTGATATCCCGACGACTGCCCGTGTGCTGCCAATGCAACGCATGCGCTCGGCCAAGGCGTAGGCCTGGATGCTAAGAATCTCCTCGCAGCGCTCGGCACGCACGGCATCGTCACGCGGAATGAAGGGAGCCGCGTCCACGGGTCGCGTCAGCTCGGTCTGAACGACCTCAAGCGAGAAGGGCGTGGACTGCGGTGTTGTCGCCCATGACGGATCGGGCTCGAACGCCGCCTGACGCATGCGCTCGCCCACCAGCGCGTCTATGTCGATGTCGGTCAGCGCCTGCGCCGCGCCGAGTTGTGTCAACTGGGCAAACTGTGCGGACTCCGCCAACATGACGCCGTTTTCGACCACGAGGCACTGCCCACCGTATACGTAGTCCGTCGTGGACTCCCCTGCCCCGGCGCAGGCATACACGTAGCCGCACAGCAGCCGCGCGCTCAAGCTCGCAATGGTCGCACGCGCGTACGCCGCGCTGTTGACAAGCGCTGGCATGGCGGCAAGGTTGGCCACCAACGTCGCCCCGCCAAGAGC
This sequence comes from Atopobiaceae bacterium, assembly GCA_017652285.1. Classification (GTDB taxonomy): domain Bacteria; phylum Actinomycetota; class Coriobacteriia; order Coriobacteriales; family Atopobiaceae; genus RUG440. Next base: position 8,304 of record JAGCBF010000019.1, on the reverse strand, counting down.
AAGTGCCACCGATGGCGGCTGCGGTGCCCATAGGTCTTCTCCCACCTCTGCCGCAACCACCAAGTTGGGCATGTCCTCGCACGCAAAGACCTGGTCGCAGCCAAACGGTACGGTATCGTCCTGTTCGAGCTCGATCCAATCCACCGCATCCGGCGCTGGCGCAAACTGACGCCTTTGTGCGGCAGAAAGGTGGCGCTTGGGCACCACGCCCAAAACAGTGCCATGGCTCAGCGCCACCGCGCAGTCGTACAGGCTTGCGTTGACGCTCAGCGGCGCGCCGACAAACGCAAGCACGTCCAGGTCCGCCGTTGCCTGCGCGATCTGCAACAGAGCCCGCCGCGCGGCGACCAGCAGTTCTGCCTGCCAAAACAGGTCACCGCAGGTAGCACCCGTAACGCATAACTCGGGCAGCACCACGACCTTGGCACCCGCGTCCGCAGCCGCACGAATCGCCTGCGCACACGCATCCACGTTGTGCGCCACGTCCGCCACGCGAATCCTTGGCGAGCACGCCGCAACCTTTATCAATCCGTCTTGCATGATTCCTCCCTTATCACGAGACGCTGCGGTAGCCCCCGCCTCGTCCTTGTCTGCGAGTCTAGTCCAAATAGCGAGCCAAGAACTCGCGCGTACGCGGTTGTTGCGGACTGCCAAAGAGCTGCTCGGGCGAGCCTTGCTCCGCGATCACGCCCTTGTCCATAAACAAAACGCGGTCGCTCACCGTGCGCGCAAAGTCCATTTCGTGCGTGACCACCACCATGGTCATGCCCCCGGCGGCCAGGTCGCGCATGACGTTTAAGACCTCGCCCACGATTTCTGGGTCTAGCGCAGAGGTCGGCTCGTCAAACAGCATGATCTCCGGATTCATGCACAGGGCGCGTGCGATGGCCACGCGCTGCTTTTGTCCGCCGCTGAGCGACGTGGCGGCGGCATCAACGAAGTCGGACAAGCCCACGGCGGCCAGGTGCTTGCGCGCACGCTCCTCCGCCTCGGCCTTGGAGCACTTCTTGAGCGTCACCGGCGCCAGTGTGCAGTTGTCCAGCACGTTTTTGTTGTTGAACAGGTTGAAGCTCTGAAACACCATGCCGATGCTTTCGCGCAGCTTGTTGATGTTGACGCGGTCGGCGGCGAGGTCTTCTCCGTGAAACCAGATGTGCCCGGAATCCGGGGTCTCCAGCAGGTTGACGCACCGTAGCAGCGTGGACTTGCCCGAGCCGGAGGCGCCGATGATAGTGACCACCTCGCCGGGCATGACGTCCAAGCTGATGTCCTTGAGCACCTCTAGCTCGCCAAACGACTTGCGGAGGTTCTCTACGCGAATGAGCGGCTCCGTGGCGACAGTGGTGGTGGCGGTGGCGACGGCAACGGCGGCGTTTTGCACTGTTCCTCCCTTGTTGGCCGAAAGGGGCCTAGCCCCAATCGGCCACTTTCTCCCTTGTTGGCCGAAAGGGGCCTAGCCCCAATCGGCCACTTTGTGGTCCGGATGGCCGAAGGGGACCGAGCCCCCATCGGTCCCGACGGCCCGACTGCAGTACTAGTTCGAGCTGGGCAGCGACGACGGTGCCGAGCCCGTTAGGCGCGCGGAAAGCTTGTTGAGCAGCCACGTCGCCAGCATGGTAAGGCACAGGTAGCACACGGCTGCCACCACGTAAATCTCCATTTGCTTAAAGTAGATGCCCGCCACGGTGGTCGTGGCAAACATGAGGTCGAACACGCCGATGACCGAAAGCACGGACGAGTCCTTGATGTTGATGACAAGCTCGTTGGAAAGCGCAGGCACGGAGTTCTTTACGCCCTGTGGGAACACGACCTTGATCATGGCCTGCCACTGCGACAAGCCCAACGAGCGCGCGGCCTCGGTCTGGCCGGAGTCCACCGCCTCGATGCCGCCGCGCAGCACCTCCATCATGTAGGCCGTGGAGTTGAGCGAGATGGTAACGAGGCCGGCCACAAACGTGCTCCAAATGCTGCCGATCTGTGACACCGTCATGCCCGACCCACGCAGCAGCCCAAAGCCCGCAAAGTAGATGATCATGCCCTGGATCATCATGGGCGTGCCGCGGATGACCGTGGAATAGGCCTTGGCAAAGCCCGCGCCGACCGTTTTTAGAAACCTTACGAAGTCATTGTCGGAACGGTCGATTTGCTGGATGCGCAAGAACACCAGCAGAAGCGCGAGGACAAACGCGATGAGCGTGCCAAAGAGCGCCAGCTCCACGGTAGTCATGATGCCCGTTACAAAGATGGAGCTCGACTTGTCCAGCATGTAGATGGTGCTGGCCAAAAAGTCCGTAGGGTTGCTGTCTTGCGCGATGCTGGTCGCTACAAGGTAGTCGAACCCCATGACCACGCGGTCCACAAAAAAGACCAGCCCAATGGCGCAGACCACATACGAGCCGATGCGCTCTGCAAGCAGGGCCTGCGGTCGCTTGAACACGGACGTTTGCGCGTAGTCGTTCCATTTGAGCAGCTTGTTGACAAGGGCCGCCGCGCTTACGACGAGCCAAGCGACAAGCACGTAGTACAGCACGACCTCGAGCGCGTACGAGTTCGCCAAAAAGCTCATGGGCGAGCGGCCGCGCATGGACAAGCCCATGCCCACGAGCGCCACGACGCTGGTGAACAAGAACACGTAGCGGTGGTCGGCGGTGACGAACCACGCCAGTTTGGCCAACGCGCCGTCTTGCGGGAGTGGCCTGTGCACGACCGCCGGCTCAGGCGGGTTTGAAGAGGTGCCGAGCGTATCGCTCATCTATCGCTCCTTAACTCACGTGCCCGTGGCAAAGGCGGGACGAGGTGGCACTGCCCTTCGCCCCGCCTTTCTCCGGTTTTCTCCGCTTGATGCTTGGGATGCTTACACCGGCTGGCGCTCGACGACTTCCTCGAGCAACTGCTCGCGCTCTTGGGCGGTAAAGGCGTCGAGTACCTCGTTCATGGTCTTGATAATGTCGTCGTGTCCCTTGGCAACGCCCACGTTAACGGGCACGCTCTCGCTAAAGCCCTTGCCCTCCTCGAACACGATGCCCATAAAGTCCGGGTTGGCGCGCACGACGCCCGGCACGTTGGCCGAGTCAAAGGTAATGGCGTCGCAGGAGCCTGCTGCCAGCTGGCTGATCTGGTTGGGCACGGACTTGACGGGCGTAAGGTGGTTGACGCCAGGGATCTCGTCGATCATGTCGTCGAGCAGGGTGTCCTTTTGGCCGAGCACGGCAGCACCCTCGAAGTCCGCCAACGAGGTGGCGTTTGTGTAAGAACCGTCCTTGCGCACGACCAGGCAGTAGGTGCCGTCGTAGTAGGGATCGGAAAAGTCGATGGACTCCTCGCGCTCGGGCGTGGCCGTCATGCCGGCGATGATGCAGTCGATCTGGCCTTGGTTGAGCGAGTCGATAAGGCCGTCCCACTCCAGCTTGATCGCGACGGGCTCAAGGTTGAGCGCCGCGGCGATGCGCTTGGCAACCTGCACGTCGTAGCCATCCGCGTAGGCACCGCTCACGTTGTCGATGGGGATGGTGTACTCGGACTCGGCGGTTTCCTGCCAGTTGTAGGGGGCGTAGGCGGCCTCCATGCCAACGCGCAGCTTGCCGTCCGCGCCAAACTCCGCGGTGGCCTGCTCGGTGGTGTTGGTGTCGGCGGATGTGTCCTCGGTCGTGCCCTCTTGGGCGGGGCCACAGGCGACAAGACCAAGTGCCGCCGCCATGACGCCAGACATGTGCAAGAACGAACGACGCGAGATATTCTCGAACGTGTTAGACATAGCAGCTCCTTTGTAAGAATAGACAGTTATTTGGAGACGATAGCCCAACGATTGGAAGGTCATGCGCTGGCATTGCGTGTCGAAACGCTCCTTTTACAGTGAGTCCAGTGAGTCGGGGACGGGCACCCTGACTCAGAATTGGCCGAAAGGGGCCAATTGGCCGAAAGGGGCCTAGCCCCAATCGGCCAACCGTTGGCCGAAAGGGCCAATTGGCCGAAAGGGGCCTAGCCCCAATCGGCCAACTGGCTATGGTTTGAGCCAGTCCTGCTCGCCGTGCCAGACGGTGGGAGCGAGGTCGCAGGTCCAGGTACCAAGCTTGGCGTTGGGCGCGGCGTCGAGCGACAGGTCCGACAAGAGCCCGGCGTTGTAGCTGCGCAGCGCGGCAAGCGCAATCATCGCCCCGTTGTCGCCGCAGGCCGCAAACGGCGGCACCGTCACGCGCACGCCCTGCTTGCCAAAGGTGACCTTATATGCCTCGCGCAGCTTGGGGTTGGCCGCCACGCCGCCACCCACGCAAAAGTCGTCGGCACCGGTCTCCTCTATGGCGCGCACGGCCTTGGACACCTGCACGTCTATGACCGCCGCCTCAAAGCTCGCGGCAAGGTCCGGCAGGTTAATGGGCTTGCCCGCCTTGTTTTCTCCCTGAATGTAGGTGATGACCGCCGTCTTGAGCCCGCTGAGCGAGAACCGGTAGTCGCCGCTGTGCATCATGGCGCGCGGGAAGGCGATCGCACGCGGGTTGCCCTTGGCAGAAAGCTTGCTGATCACGGGCCCTCCCGGGTAGCCCAGACCCAGCGCCTTGGCGACCTTGTCAAATGCCTCGCCCACCGCGTCATCGATGGTGGCACCGAGCAGCTCGTAGTCGCCCCAGTCGCGCACGTGCACCAGCATGGTGTTGCCGCCGCTGACCAGGCTCGCCACAAACGGCGGCTCAAGGTCGGGCGTCTCGAACAGGTTTGCCAGCAGGTGCCCCTCCAGGTGGTTGACGGCAATGAGCGGCAGGTCGGCAGCGGCGCACAGCCCCTTGGCAAACGCCACGCCCACGACCAGCGCGCCAACGAGTCCCGGGCCCGCCGTCACGCCGACCGCCGCGAGGTCGGTCGGGACCAGCGTGTCCACGCCGAGCTTTTGTCCCGCACGCGCCAGCGTCTCCTCATACACGCCAACGATGGCCTCCGTGTGCTTGCGGCTCGCGATTTCTGGCACGACGCCGCCAAATCGCGCATGAAAGTCGATTTGCGTGGCCACCACGTTGGACACGATGCGTCCTTGTCCGTCGATAATGGCCATCGCGGTTTCGTCGCACGACGACTCGATGGCAAGAATGAGCGGGGCAGCGGCGGCAAGGCGCTCCTGCGCCTGCGCGTCTCGGGGCGCGGCCACGGGCGGCCACGGGCGAATCGACGCCTGGGGCTCGGGCTGCGCAAGGTCGCTCGCAAACACCAGCGGAAGGTCCGCACGCATGACCACGGCATCGTTGCCACGCCCGTAGTAGTTGCGCCGCGTGCCCGCGACCGAGAGGCCCAGCGACTCGTACAGTGCCCGGGCGGCGTCGTTACCAGCAGAAACCTCTAGCGCGATGGCCTGCGCGCCCAGCACGTGGCCGTCGTAGGCAAGCCGCTGCAGTAGCCGTCGCGCTATGCCCTGCCTGCGATGGTCCTTGTCCACGGCAATGTCTAACACGTCCAAAACGTCGCCCGCAAGCATCGCGCCAGCAAAGCCCACGATGGTGCCCATGTCGTGCGCGACCCACCACGTGCTACCGGGCTGCGCCAGCTCTTCCTCAAACATGGCACGCGTCCACGGCGTGTGAACGCCGTCCACAAACGCGGCAGCCTCCAACGCCGCGACCTGCTCCACGTCGTTTACGGACATCGGCCGCAGCTGAAGGTGCATGTTTGCCAGCTCGTCCGCCACACCTGTGACCTCGACGCTCGCAGGAGCGGCCATGCCCAGTCGCTGACGCTCGTTTTCCTCCGCATCGGACAAGCGCGTGTACACGGGCAGCACCAACGCCGGGTCGCCCGAGTTCTGCGGGCTTTCTCCCCTGCCAGCGGTATCACGCGCCCACGCCCACACGAGCGCCTCGGCCGTGGGGAACCACACCGACTCGCGCAAGAAGCCCCAAAAGTCTGCGGCCTCGAACTTGTCCTGATACTTAACGAGCCCGTTGCCGGTAAGGAACAGCTCGTCCCTGTCGGAGCGCGCCGCCCATTCCGCAACGCAGGCATCGATCTTTTGCACCGTCTCGCTGGCAAAGGCCCGGCGCACGCCTTGGTTGTCCAGCTCGTAGATGCCAGGGTAGACCTCGCCGCGCATGGCGTCTAGGACGACCGCAAGAATGCCGCGCACGCCCGCGAGCCACGCCGTCCATGCCGTTGCGTCCAGCGTGGACGCGCCGTACAGCGGCTTGGAAAGGCCGCACGACAAGCCCTTGGCCGTGGCGACGCCAATGCGCACGCCCGTAAAGGAGCCGGGCCCGCGACCCACCAGCACGCCGTCGACGTCGGCCATGGAAAGGCCCGCGTCGTCCAGCGCGGCCAGCGCCGTGCTGGTCAGCTCCTCGTTGGCATGGCGTCGGCACATGTGGTCGCCGCTCGACAAGAGCTTTACCTTGTCGTTCGCGCTCGCCACGCGCGCAACGGCGCAGCACAGCATGTCGGAAGACGTGTCGAGCGCAAGGATGGTCTGGGTGTTGGATTGTGTCATCGGTCTTCTCCCCGTCTTTATCGATTTTGCCCTGCCAGTGTAGCGCAGTTGGACGCAAAAATGGCCGAAAGGGGCCTAGCCCCAATCGGCCAAAACGCGGCGCTGCGTGCGTCCTTCTTCGGAAGAGAGGACCTACAGGCCGTTTCTGATTTTGTCGGCGCAGGAGACCATCCAGTCGTGAAGGACGGACTTCTCGCTTTCGGACAGGGACCAGACCCACTTGTCGTATGCGAGCTCCGGCTTCCAGTCAAGCGGGGCTTCGAACGCAGGGGCGGCCTCGTCAAGGCAGGCGTCGTGGAAGGGCTTCGCATCCCACGACGAGGCAAAGCTCTTGTACCTCTTGAGCCGCTCCTCGACGCATGCGTCTAGGGTTTCCAGCGCCCCGGCGTACACCAGCGAAAGCTCCTCGTCGCCGCAGAGCTCGCTGCGCCGCATTCTGACCTGCGTGTACCACGCCTTGAGCGCGTACAGCTGGGCGAGGTATTCGACGTTGCTCTCGCGCGTATGGTCGATGTGCTTTTGTGACGGCTGGCTGCTGTCGTAGGAGAAGGGCCTCTCGAAGTTAGGGCTTGTGCCGGAATACATGGTATCGTCGGGAACCGACCTGCGGACGACCTGGCCGGCAATGGTCATGGCGCCGAACCCGATCTCCTTGGGCCCGACGATGCCGCTCATTCCGCCCAGGAAGATGGGCGGCTTGTCGATGAACACGCCCTCGGTGACGGTGCCGACCAAAGAGGGCGTCGCCTTGTCGCCGGTCTCGCCCCAAGGGGTAAAGTTAAAGTGGATAAAGCCGCTGCCGACCTCCGTGTGGACCTTGCGAGAAAGGCCGCCCGAAAGCAGGGCGTCGCAAAAGTTGATGAGGGAGCCCATGGTCACGCCGTACATCATGATCGTCTGCTTGAGCCCCACGGCATGGGCGGTGTTCGCCTCTTCCTCGAGCAGCGTGCCCGCACGCAAGTGGCAGCTGCCGCCCACGTTGGCACGAGGCAGAAGCGTGGACCCGGCGACATAGCCGCTGGCAATGGACGCCCCCGCGCCGATCACGGAGTCGTTTACCGTGGCAGGACCTTCGGTGCCGATCTTTGCGCCGCTGCCTATGAGCGTGCGGCTTCCCGTAAGGCGCGTACCGGGATATAACACGCTGCCCGGATAGATCCTTTCGATGTCGACATCGGAAGACACGTAAACCTGTCTTGGATCTATGATGATTACGCCCTTGTCCTCAAGGGTTTTTAACGATTGCTCAATGCTGTAACTCATACTTTGTTATTGTCTCCCCTAGAGCCTCTGGTCGCTCTCGATGTCCAGGAAGTACTTGTAGGTGTCCACGGTCAGCTCGCCGCAGGCCTCCTCGTCGCAGGCGATGATCGCGCCGTTGTGCAGCTGCAGCGCGGAGCAGGTCCACTTGTGGGACACGCCGCCCTCGACAGTCTTTGCCAGCGCGCGGGCCGTGTTGTGGCCGTTGATGAGGACCAGCACCTCCCTGGAATCGGTGACGGTGCCCACGCCCACGGACAGCGCCCGGGAGGGCACCTTTTCGGGGTCGTTGCCGAAGAAGCGGCTGTTCACGATGCGGGTATCCGAAGTCAGGGTCCGCACGCCGGTGCGGGAGGTCAGGCTGGTGTACGGCTCGTTGAAGGCGATGTGGCCGTCCACGCCGATGCCGCCCATAAACAGGTCGATGCCGCCGTAGGAGGCGATTTTCTCCTCGTAGCGTGCGCACTCGCCCTCGGGGTCGTCGGTCATGCCGTTAAGGATGTTGATGTTTTCCGGCTTCATGTCCACCAGGTGGTCGAAGAAGTTGTCATGCATGAAGTACCAGTAGCTCTGGTCGTGCT
>JAGCBF010000136.1 GCA_017652285.1 Atopobiaceae bacterium | reverse complement strand
ACTCCCCCTACATCAACAAGGTGGTAGACATCTACAACACCCTTTCCATGGAGACGCGTCTCGCGCTTGGCGCGCATGACCTCGATCACGTGGAGGGCGACGTCTCGTTGCGCGTCACCGACGGCTCGGAGCTCTATGGCCCGCTGGGGGAGTACCTGCCCGTACCCGTGGCTGCCGGCGAGTACTCGTACTGCGACGACTCCAACGAGGTGCTCTGCCGCCTTGAGGTCCGCCAGGTGAACAAGACTGCAACCACACCCAGAACCACAAGGGCGTTCTTCATCGTGCAGGGCAACGAGGCAACGCCCGACAGCTACGTGGTGGACGCCGCGCAGCGTTTGGTCGAAGAGATCACGCGCTATGCGGGTGGGAGCGGCCGCGTGGTCATACCGCAAACAAAGTAACCTCATCGCAATTGCATCAGGAGAGGACTGACCCATGGCACAGGCAGACTACGCTGCGCAGAATCGCACACGATTGATTGAATTCTTCCATGGTGGGGAGAAGGGCGCGGGCAACACCGGACTTCTGGGGGTGGAAGTGGAGCACCTCGTCCTTGCTGATGACGGCAATCCCATCTCATACGAACCCGTGGATGGCCGCATCGGCGTGAGCGAGGTCCTCGCAAAGCTCTCGCCCGACTACCCACACGCCTCGTACAACGCGCAGCGCGACCTTTTGGGCCTTGTAGGTGATGACGGGTCCATCACACTTGAGCCGGCAGCGCAGCTCGAGATCAGCGTGGCCCCCTATGCGCGCGTCACCGATGTCGAGCGAGCCTACCGACACTTCAGGTCTTTGGTTGACCCCATCCTGGGCGAGCGCGACGCACACCTGGAAGCTCACGGTTACCACACCACCCGCCGCGCGCAAGAGCTCAGGCTCATCCCCAAGAAGCGCTATGACTTCATGAATTCCTATTTTGCCTATATCAAAAGCGACGGCGACCGCATGATGCGCGCCTCGTCGTCCACCCAAGTGTCCGTCGACTACGCCTCCGAGGCAGATGCGGTTCGCAAGATGCGCGCCGCGTCGGCACTCTCGCCCATTCTCGCCGCCATCGCCGACAACACGCAGGTCTTCGAGTCCGAAGAGAACCACATCCCTATCCGACGTCTGCAGCTCTGGCGCGAGGTCGACGGCCGGCGTTGCGGCACAGTCCCCGGCATCTTTGACGAGGGGTTTGGATTTGGCGCATATGCGGACTGGTTGCTACGCACCTCGCCCATCTTCGTTACGCGCGCCGCCGCTGACACGCCAGGCGGAGAGCGCCTGCGCCCATTCTTTGACACGCCCGCCTCAAAGGTATATGCCGACGCACCGATGCTCCACGACGACATCGAGCACCTCATCTCGATGTTCTGGCCCGACGTACGCCTGAAGCGCTTTGTGGAGATTCGCCCCGCCGACAGCCTGCCCGAGGAGTGTGTCTATGGTTACACGGCTCTCGTCAAGGGCCTCTTCTACTCCGACGCGTCGCTCAGTGCCATCGAGCAGGCCTTGGGCGTCAACCCAGAAGCCGCGTCCACGCGCAGCGCGTGGCCCATCGCAAAGGAGAACGTCGACGAGGCCATCGCTCAGATTCAGGCACACGGTCTCGACGGCCTGGCGTACAGAGAGACGCTACGCGCATGGGAAGAGCGGCTGTTCTCGCTTGCGCGCAAAGCGCTTGACGCCGAGGAACAGGCGTATCTGGCTCCGCTTGAGGCCTTTGCAGCAAAGAAGCCCTGGTGGCACGTCAGCTAGCGCGTGCAGACGGGGTGGTTACGCCACGGGCGCCTCGATACCGAAGCGCTTCAGGTATCCGTCATCGTCAAAGAAGTAGTTGTGCGCGGCAGCGATACGCACCATCTGTCCCTCTTTGTAGGCAATCAGTCGACAGGGCGGGATTGGCTTCCAATCTCCCCCGTCGTTGAGAGGCACGGTGCAGAAGTAGGTGGCCTGTCCAACTCGCGACGAGAAGAGCGTGTCACGTACGGTATTGGTATGCACGTAGGTATACGTGCCATCGTTCAGCACGAGGTTGAGTTTGTTTTCCACGGAGAGTGACGCGAGCGCATGCGAGAGCACCACGAAACGCTCCGAGAAGTCAAGGTCGCTTCCTTTGCGAAGCAGCGCCTCATTGAGCAGGTCCATCAGGAACAGCACCACTTGCTCGCTGTCGGTCTGGCCTATCTCCAGCTCGTCATACCCTTGAATGAGTGCCGAGTTGATGATGGTACCGTTGTGCGCGATGACCCACTCGGTGCCCATCTCGTCGTTGCCTATGAATGGGTGGCAGTTCTGGATGGAGACGATGCCCTTCGTGGCATTGCGGATGTGCCCAATCAGCTGCGTGGCGCGGATGGGCTCATCGAGAACTGCGCGCAGGTAGTTTGAGTCAATGGCAGGCAACGACTCCTTAAGGACCTGGACGCGATCCCCTTCGCGCCACGCAAGTCCCCAGCCGTGTGGATGGTCCACGCTGTGTGCATAGAACTCGCGAAGGCGCGCATTGGCATTAACCGGCCGTAGCGAGCAGACGGCGAAGATCTCGCACATGGGAACACCTCCTTTGGGACGTCGCTTAAAGCATAGCGAAACCTAAGGCATGCAGGCCATAGAGGTGGAGGAGGCCCGCGCCAGAGCCGCCGAAGATGACGTGAGCATCAGGGCATACTTTGAGAGGTACACGAACGCGGACTTCGACGACGATCAAGTTCGTGACTCAATCCTCGAGTACTTCGTGGACAAGATCTACCTCTACGATGACCATATCGTCATCATCGGTTGCTACTCGGACATCCAACATGAGTTGATGTTTGACGAGTTATATGATGAAAACGACGACGGTAGCAGCAGTTTCGTCTACGACCAAAGCCTTGGTTCGGAGTTCGCCTACCGCGCGGACGGGGGCACCATGCGAGAATAACGCCACCCTTGAGGTGGCGTTACTTGTTTGGTCAACCGCACTGGAGT
>JAGCBF010000135.1 GCA_017652285.1 Atopobiaceae bacterium | reverse complement strand
GCCGCTTTCGGCCGCCTGGCCGCTTTCGGCCGCCTGGCCGCCTTCGGCCGTTTGGCCGATTGGGGCTAGGCCCCTTTCGGCCACTTTTCGCAAATCGCCCAGAACGACCTCGTACGACGGCGCCCGCCCAAGCTCGCGATCCTCGTAGGGCGCAAGGATGGCCCGCCTCAGCCGCTCGCAGGCTTCCGCGCGCACTTTGTGCACCGCCGAGAAGCCCATGCCGCATCCCTCGTCCAGCCGCACCGCAAAGCTCACCGGCTCAAACGGGGTGGACCCCATCCTGCCAACATGGTCAACCAGGTCTTGGCGCGTCACGGCACGCGTGCGCGCCTCCTCGACCACGAATCCACGAGCCACCGCGCAAAAGTCCCCGTCGACCGTTTGGAGTTCGACCTCAAACGGCTCACCCACGCATGCCGTTACGCACACGCGCACCGGTCTTTTGCGCGGTATCTCCAAGGCCGCCGCGCGCGCCCCGGCATCCATGGCACCCTGGCTGCGAATCACGCGCACCAGCGAGCCGTTTTCCAGCGGACGCGTGGTCCTGCACGCCACCACGGCGTTCGCCGGCGCATCCTGTGCCACCGTGGTGGTCAAGAACTGGCTGGGATCGGTAAGGGGCCGCACCTCCAAGAGGTCTCCCGCATACACGGGCTTGTCCAACGCAACGTCTACCTCGGCAATCTTTGCCGTGCGCAGGCGTTCGCGCCCACCACCGGCACCGCCTCGCCGAACCTTTACGCTGCCAAACGAACGCGAGCCGACGACCGTGCCCACCAGCTCCCCACGATTGTTGGAACGCTCGTAGCTCATAAGCTCGTCGCCCGACGTTCCCATGAGGTAGGCATTGGTAAAGTCGCGGTTAAAGGTGCGCTTGAGCTGCGTCTTTCGTGCCGCGAGCTCGTCTGCGGACGGCACCTTGCCCATGGCGAGGTCATCCAGCTGCGCGCGATAGGCACCGATCACGGACGTAATGTAGTCCGGGCCCTTAAGGCGTCCCTCCACCTTGAGCGACCCCACACCTGCCTGCGCAAGCGCGGGCAGGTCGTCAAAGGAGTAAAAGTCACGAGGGCAGAGCGGGCGCCCGCGGTCGGCAGCAGACAAGACCGTGCCCGCCTCGTCCACCAAATCATACGGAAGCCTGCAAGGTTGCGCGCACGCCCCCCGATTTGCGGATCGGTTGCCAGCCGTCGAGCTCATATGGCAAACGCCCGAATAACAAATGCAGATCGCCCCGTGACAAAAGCATTCGAGCTCGACGCCCTCCCCAGCGATGCGCTCGACCTCGGGGATGGACAGTTCGCGCGAAAGGGTGACGCGCTCCACGCCCAACGCGCGGCACCAAGCCACGCCACGGGCATCGTGCACGTTTGCCTGCGTAGACACGTGGACGGCAATCTGCGGCCAGCGCGTGCGCAGCTCGTACAGCAAGCCCCAGTCCTGCACGATAAACGCGTCGGCCCCCAAGAGCCACGCCCGCCGGACCAACGCCAGCACAGAGGGCATTTCCTGCGACTTTATCGCCACGTTTACCGTCACGTACACCTTGGCGCCCGCCACGTGCGCCTTGTTGCAAGCCTCGCCAAACGTGGTCGAGTCAAAGCTCTGCGCCCCGCGCCGCGCATTGAAGGTCGTGCCAAAGCCGCAATAGATGGCATCCGCACCGGCGGCAAGCGCGGCGTTGAACTGCGCGGGACCGCCCGCCGGCGCCAACAGCTCGGGAACGAGCGTCTTCATCAGCCTCATCTCCCACCACGACAAACGTGACGTGCCGCCAAGGGGCCTGACCCCGATCGGCCGCCCCCAACGGCCGCGTGGCCGATTGGGGCTAGGCCCCTTTCGGCCAAATCGGCCTTCCGTCGGCTGCGGCGGCGCTACACCAGGCGCACGAACTTGCGCTTGCCGTGCTGAATGACCATACCGGCCACAAGCGTCGCCGGATCGACGTTGTACGCCTTGGCCGCGACGGCCTCGCCATTGATCTTTACCCCGCCGCCATCGATGAAGCGACGCGCCTCGCCCACAGACCCAGCCAGCTTGGCGTCCGCCATGAGCTTGGCCAGATACACCATGCCCTGGTCGTTGACCACGAGGTCGGCCACGGGATACTCCGGGATGTCGTCGGGAATCTCCGCGCGCTTGAACTGCGCGTCGAAGGCATCCTGCGCCGCCTGACCAGCGCCTTCGCCGTGGTACAGGTCCACGATGTTGCGCGCCAGCTCGCGCTTGCGCACGTACGGGTCGGCCGTGCCCGCCTTGAACTCGGCCTCGATGGCGTCGATCTCGTCGATGGAAAGCGTGGAGCACAGGCGGAAGTACAGCGGCACGATCTCGTCCGCAATGGACATGAGCTTGCCAAACATGTCGTTGGGCTCGTCGGTCAGGCCCACGTAGTTGCCGTACGACTTGCTCATCTTCTTGTGGCCGTCCAGACCCACCAGCAGCGGCACGGTCAGCGCCACCTGCGGCTCCATGCCCTCGGCGCGCATGAGGTCGCGCCCGGCCAGCAGGTTGAAGATCTGGTCGTTGCCGCCCATCTCCAGATCCGCGTCAATGACCACAGAATCGTATGCCTGCAGCACGG
>JAGCBF010000134.1 GCA_017652285.1 Atopobiaceae bacterium | reverse complement strand
GCCTGATCGAAACGGTCTTGAGCGCGCGCAGCAGCTCGGCCGCTCGACCCTTGTTAAGAACGAGGAAGACGACGTACGTCCCGAAAAAGCAAAGCATGCTCACCAGCGGAGGCATGGTCGAGCTAAACACGATAAAGAGCGCGGTGATGGCAATCTCCTCAAAGGGAATCGGTGAGGTGCCAAGACCGAGCTTTTTGGAGATGAGCATCTCGGAATAGACGCTTCTTCCAATGATGGTGACTACCAACGACCCAATGATGAAGTGAATCGAGTGGAACAGATAGGCGCCTACGAATGTGCCGCAGGCACACACGGCGGCGGCGATGCAATTGATGACGAGCAGGCGGCGCTCTTGGCGCATGACCTTGAGCAGGGTCGTGCACGTGATGTCCATCTTGCTGTCGAACACGCAAATGGGAATCAGATACGTAAGGTAGGCAAAGCTGGACACATACTGCGGAAGCCACAGGGATAGTACCCACACGAGCGGCACGTACAGCAGGTAGAGCAGGGGAAAGAACAGTCCCATGAAGTCGCGAGCCAAATGGTAGAACGTGCGTATCTCTTCGCTGCGGCTCTGGCGCAGCGCGGGAAAGAGCACCATGGACGCCTGGGCCATAAAGGCCATGAAGAACGTGACCATGGAAAGCGAAAGCGAGAGTTGCCCAAAGGTCTCGATGCCCCAGACGGCATCGATGACAAACCGCGCGACGCCAATGATGAGCTGGCTTGCGAGGTTTGCGAACATGAGCTTGATGCCCACGCGAACGCTCAAGATGCTCTCGGCCAGCGCGTCTTTTGGGGAGAGCAGGCCTGCAGAGCGAAAATCTGCGACGCGACTCAGTCCGTAGGCAACCGAGACAACCGAGGAGGCAACATAGGCGATTACGTATGGCTTATATGACTCCACGCGGAGCAGCAACATGACGCCAAGGGGAAGAAGGTAGGCGATACGCGCGATGATGGCGTTGTAAGACGACGACTTCGTCTCGTTCATTGCTTGCAGCACGTACATAATGTACGTCGAGGTGTTCTGAAGCACCAGCTGGAGCGAGACGCACAAAAGAACGAACTCGCGGTCTTGTCCGAACTTCCCCAGCAGGGCCAGGATAATGATGAGCCCAGAGAAGAGCAGCTGGCAGGTTACCTCGACGGCAAACTGGGAGTTGATGGACCGTTTGTCTACGCTGCTCCGGGATTGTCCGCCAAAGATGAGGTACACGCCATCGCTGAGGCCAAGCGTAAAGAAGCCAACGTAGCCAATGTAGAAGATGAACAGCTGCCAGTAGGCGTAGTTCTCCACGGTAAGCAGCTTGGGCACCAGCAGCGACTGCAATACGCCGAGCAAGAGCCCGAATCCTTGGGCGACGAACGCAATAGACATGTTGCTGAGTATGCTTCGTGGGTTCAAGGAAGCCTCCACCTGCTTGGACTGCTCGACTGCATTGTGCTTTGTTATGATAGCGTTTGCTTGTGAACGCAGCGTGGTGACTTGTAGGCTTGGAGTGTGTCGTGGCTCATCATTACGGATTGTTCTGTGCGCAGTATCGGCCTCACGTGGGAGGCGTGGAGATCTATACGCAAAACCTTGCTCGGGAGCTTGTGGCGGCGGGAAACGACGTTGCGGTAATAACGAGCAAGCTCGACGCAAGTGCGTCGCACGAGGTCCAAGACGATGGGGTCGAGGTGTTCCGCCTGCCGTGTCACGCGTTGATGGACGGCAGGCTGCCGATCTCCAAGCGCTCGCGCGAGTACAGGCAGGAACTCAGGGGGATCGCGGAGCTGGGCATCGACCGCGTGTTGGTGAACACGCGCTTTTATCGTCACTCGCTTGAGGGGCTTAGGTTTGCTCGCAACACGGGCGTGCCGGCGGTAGTGCTGGACCATGGGTCGGCATACCTTGTGCTCGGCAACCCTGCCGCCGATGCCGCCCTGCGCATATACGAGCATGGCATGACATGGGCGGGACGCCGGTTCGACCCGACCTATGCGGGGGTCTCGACCGCCAGCGTAAGGTGGCTCAACACGTTTGGCATACAGGCCAAGACGGTCATTCCCAATGCCATAGACGCCAGGGCGTTTCGCAACGACGCCTCGTCGCGAAACTTTAGGGACGAGCTCGACATTCGCCCAGCCCAGACGCTCGTCGTTTTTGTGGGGCGACTGGCACCCGAGAAGGGCATCATGCAGCTGGTGGAGGCTGCGAGGCTGCTTGGTCCGGACTTTGCGTTTGTCTGTGCGGGCGATGGGGCGCTGCGCGACAAGATCTTCTCACAGGGACTGCGGAACGTTCATCTGCTGGGCGTCTTGAATCGCGGGGACCTGTCTGCGCTGCATTCCCAGGGAGACATCTTCTGCCTCCCATCCAGGTCCGAGGGCTTTTGCACGTCGCTTCTTGAGGCCGGGGCATGGGGCCTGACTCCCGTGATGACGCACGTTGGCGGTGTGGACGAGGTGATGGGGGACCCTGTCCGATTCGGTCGGGTGCTGCCCAACGGCAATCCGCTGACGATCGCGGGGGCCTTGTCGGAACTCGTGCAGTCGGGTGTGCACGGGCTGGATGACGCCTTTGCGCGCAAGGTCGAGCAAGAGCACTCGTGGGCGGAGTCTGCGCGTGCCCTCGAGTCCTGCTTTGGCTCGTGCTGAACGATCGAGGGGCCTGTCCGAAGGGTACGTGTGGCTGGAATTGTGTGAGGCATTCCTCGCTGTGCCAACTATAATCAAAACGGCTGTCTAAACAGTCCAAGCTCGTGCACGTGGGATGTGCCGAGGTTCTGCTGATTGGCTGCGCCGCGCAGAGAGGAACGGATCTATGGGAACGGGACCATACCCCAACGGGGTGCTCGCACGTCTGCAACAGGCCGAGCTGGACGTGCTCCTGGCGATTGACGAGGTGTGCCGCGCGGAGGGGATACAGTATTTTTTGGATGGGGGGACCTGCCTGGGGGCTGTGCGGCATGGCGGGTTCATCCCCTGGGACGACGACGTGGACGTGGGCATGCCCTATGAGGACTACGTGCGATTCGTCCAGGTGGCGCCGACGCGGCTCCCGGAAGGCTATTCTCTGCACTCGTCGCTCGACACGCCGGGCTTTGGCTCGCTGTGGGTAAAGGTGTACAAAGACGGCACGATCTTTATGGATGACCTGGCCATCGAGGCCGCCTGCAAACAGTCGATCTTTGTCGACGTGTTTCCGTACTGGCAGCTTTCGCGCAACCCCAGGCGGGCCAGGCGACAGATCAGGCTCAGCACGTTTTGGCAGAGGGTGTCCTACCTGCGCCAACTGGCGCATCCCAAGATTCCCAAAGGCACCCCGCTGCGTCCCGTGGTGGCTGCGGGCTGCATCGTCGCGCATCATGTGTTGTCGCGCGTCGCCTCGCAGCAGACGATCGTCCGGCGCTTCGATCGCTCGTGGGAGGTGGACGATCCCGGCGAGCGATGGGTGGACGCCTGCTATGCGTGGCGCGACTCATGCGCGTCCGAGACCATCTTTCCCTTGGGAACGATCGAGTTCGAGGGACGGACGTTTCCCGCGCCGCGCGATCCCGATCGGTTTTTGAGAGACCTGTACGGCGACTACAGGCAGCTGCCTCCCGAGGACGAGCGATACACGCATTTGCCGGCGGTGCTAGACTTTGGGGACGGCATTAACGTCATGCTGGCGGAGGACGCGTAGGGCGTCGGGCGCCGTGTGGTCAGGAAGGCGCCGACAAGCAGTTGGCGGCGCACGTTGCGAGGATGGGAGCTAGGGGATGCGCACATATGCGGTAATCGTTGCCGGTGGCGTGGGCTCGCGCATGGGAGCCGACATACCCAAGCAGTTCGTTGAGGTCTTTGGCCGACCCGTGGTCGGCTACACGTTGGAGAGCTTCCAGCGTCACGGCGACGTGGACGAGATCGTGGTCGTGTGCATCGAGGGCTGGGAGGACGTGGTGGAGCGCTATGCCAAGCGTCATAACATAACCAAGCTCTCTGCAATCGTGCCCGGCGGGGCGTCCGTGCAGGAGTCGATTCGCAACGGCGTGTTTTCGCTGGACGGCAAGGCCCAGCCAGACGACATCGTGGTCGTTCACGACAGCGTGCGGCCCATGGTCGATCGCGACGTCCTTGCCGACGTCGTGGAAAAGGCGCGCGAAAGCGGTGCCGCCGTAACGTCGATGCCGTACAACGAGCAGATCTTCGTGGTGAGCGAAGACGATCCGGAGCACACGAGCGCCTACATTCCCCGCGAGACGATCCGCAGGGTATCCACGCCGCAGGCGTATCGGTTCGACCTGCTGCGCTCTGCATACCAGGAGGCCTTTGACCACGGGATTGGCATCGACGGTTCTCATTACACCAACACGATGATGGTCGTGCTCGGACACACGCTTACGCTGGCAAAGGGATCGGACAGAAACATCAAGCTCACGACGCCGGGCGACTTGGACATGTTTAGGTCGTGGGTCACGGATTCCGAAGAGGACTGGTTCTAAGGAGGGCAGATGACGTCGAGGCTCAAGAGCGAGTGGTACCAAGAGGACCTTGCGCGCGCCGTGGAGGGCATCGACCTTTCGATGCTGGATGGCGCGAGCATCATGGTTTCGGGCGCCACGGGCATGATAGGGGCGTGCTTGGTGGACGCGCTTTTGGCGCGTGCGGACGCAGGAGGGTTTTCGTGCAAGGTCATCGCGCTCGGTCGCGACGAGGCGCGGGCACGGACTCGCCTTCCGTACTTTGGCGACCCGCGGTTCTGCTTTGAGGAGCTAGACGTGTCCGTGCCGGGTGCCCGGCCCGCCACCCCTGCGGACGTGGTGGTGCACTTGGCGAGCACGACGCATCCGCGTGCATACGCGACGCAGCCCATAGGGACCATATCGTCCAACGTCACCGGCTTGCAGAACCTCTTGGAGCATGCGGGAAAGGTCGAGGGGTCCCATTTTGTGTTTGCCTCGTCGGTGGAGGTATATGGCGAAAACCGCGGCGACGTGGACTCGTTTGCCGAGGACTACTGCGGGTATTTGGACTGCAACACCCTGCGCGCGGGGTATCCGGAGGCAAAGCGACTGGGCGAGGCCCTTTGCCAGGCCTACGCGAGCGAGCGGGGGCAAACGATCTACGTTCCCCGGCTTCCGCGCACGTTTGGCCCGACGGTCCTTCCCTCCGACACCAAGGCCATTTCCCAGTTCATCGCCCGTGCCGTTGCCGGGCAAGACGTCGTGCTCAAGAGCGAGGGAACCCAGACGTATTCGTATTTGTACGTGGCAGACGTGGTGCGCGGGTTGCTGTGGATCCTGACCCACGGCCTTTCCACGCGTGCCTACAACCTGGCGCATCCTTCCATGGACGCGGCGTTGAGGGATCTGGCGCGGCATCTGGCCAACAGCGCCGGGACCGAGGTCGTGTTCGAGCTGCCCGACGAGGTGGAACGTGCTGGCTATTCGACCGCCACGCGCGCGACGATGGACGGGTCGGCGCTTGCGAAGACCGGCTGGGAGCCGCGCTACACCTTGTCGGAAGCCCTCGCGCGCACGGTAACGATACTCAAAGGCGAGGCGCGCGCTTGACGCGTGCGTTCTTATCTGCCCGCCTCGCTATGCCTGGCGGGCGCTGTTGTTCTCTTCCTCTTCTTGGGAAAGCAGCGCCTCTTCCTGCGCGAGCTCGTTGAGGCGGTGCTTGAGCGACGACACCTCGGTGGAAAGCGAGAAGAGCTTGGCCAGCAGTATGGCGATGACGACGACGAACACAAAGTTGCTGGGAGCTTGGAACCCGAGGAGCTGCGAAGCGACCGAGGCGATGCCGGGGAAGACGGCGACGACGAGCAACGCGACCGCCAGGAGCACCCAAAAGATCGAGTCCTCGATCTGCACCTTGCGACGTCGTATGTTGCTGGTAATGAACAGCAGCGTGACCAAGGAGCCACTCACACACAGAATCCTGAGCATTAGGGACATGTCGACTCCTCTTTATTTGCGGAACCACTGAAACATTAGGATGGACAGGCAGGTCCGGGCCATGTAGCGCACGATGTGAGGCAGGTTGAGGTAGCTCTCGCCACCTTGGCGCTCCTCCATGTGGGCGGGCACCTCCACTATCGTCTCGCCGCGACGGGCGAGCATGGCAAGCGTGTCGGGCTCGGGGGTAAGGTCGAAGCCGTGCGCGAACTCGCGGATGAGCTGCGCGTTGTACATGCGCATGCCCGACGTGGGGTCGGTGATGCGCTTGCCCGTGGTTATGCGGATAAGAGCCGATATGAGCTTGGATCCCGCGCCGCGAGCGCCCGTCGGCGCCTCGTTGGCGAGCGTGCGCGAGGCGACGACCACGGCGGCGTCGTTTTGTTCCATGGCCTGTGCCATAACGGGAATGTACTGGGGCAGGTGTTGGCCGTCGGCGTCAAACTGCACCGCGGCATCATAGCCGTGTCGCTCCGCGTACTTCATGCCTGTTTGGAACCCGGAAGAGAGACCCGTGTTGATGGGCAGGTTGACGCAGCGAAAACCCCGTTGCTCGCAGATCTCGCGCGTGCGATCGGTCGACCCGTCGTTGACGACCAGGTAGTCGACGGTCGGACAGGTGGCCTCCAAGTTGCGAACGGTGGCCTCCAAGCACTCCTCTTCGTTATATGCCGGTATGATGGCCAGAATCTTCATGCGCGTCCTTATCATCGGCTCCTTTGCATCAACTATAAACGAATTGCGGGCCAGCGCGTGGCTCAGTCGCATGGCCACAGAAATATGCGACTGCTGCGTTGCGTGCTTTGGGTAATGCCCGGCAAGGCCGTGCCCCTTTGGCATCGAATTCGGTATCATGGTCTGTGAGCGCACGAAGACTTGCGGCGGCACACGAAAGGATTTTATCATGTCGCAGATAACCTCCGGCAACTTTACCTTTACGTCCACCTCCATCGAGGGCGTGGTCGTGGTCGACGTCAAGTCCTACGGCGACAGGCGGGGCTACTTCATGGAGACGTACAAGCGCCCCGACTTCGTGGCGGGCGGCATCGACTGCGAGTTCGTGCAGGACAACCAGTCGTCGTCCACCAAGGGCGTCCTGCGCGGCCTGCACTTCCAGATCGAGCACCCGCAGTCCAAGCTGGTGCGGGTGGTGCGCGGCGCGGTGTTCGACGTGTGCGTGGACCTGCGCCCGGGAAGCCCCACGTGGGGCAGGTGGGAGGGCGTGGTGCTCTCCGCGGAGAACCGGCGGCAGTTCTTCATCCCGCGCGGCTTCGCCCACGGCTTCCTGGTCCTTACGGACGAGGCCGAGTTCTGCTACAAGTGCGACGACACCTACCACCCAAACGACGAGGGCGGCCTCATGTGGGACGACCCCGAGCTCGCCATCGCGTGGCCGGCGCTTGAGGGCGACGACGCGTTCGACCCGTCCAAGGTCGTGCTCTCCGACAAGGACAGGCTGCATCCCGGGCTGGCTGACCTGCGCAGGCGCGCATGAAGCCACGAGTTCCTTGGGAGCGCGAGGGCGCAGGGGTTAGGGTCTGTGCGCAATGCCGAGGCGAGGGTTTGGGCTACGTTGCCCTTTGCTCCAACGAGCGGCATGCCTCGCTGCAGGTGCAGGTCGTGGACGGTGCGGGTACGGCTCTTCCTAGCTCGACGTTTGCGGTGGAGTCCAAGCTCGTGCGGGACGCGGTTGCCCCAAACGCCCTCATGCTTTGGATCGTGACCATGCCGTTGGTGGCCATGCCGGTGGTCGTGCGCGTATTTGACAATGACGTCATGCTGTTAGAGAAAACGATTGCGCCCCTGCAATTCAAGGTTGCGTCCAGGCTGCTTGCCATGCACCGGCCACAGGCTGCGGCAGCTCTGCGCGGATACGAGCGACGTTTTGGGGCGGGCTGGGCGCGCGCAAGCATCGACGAGGTGTGGCCGGCGGAATCGTCGCAGGTGGTGTGGCGTATCCGCACGACGTTTCCCATAGCGGGCCTATCTGCCCAGGAACGTCTTGAGCCAACGCTGCGTGTGTTTGACGCCTTTGCGCACGAGCTGGACGCGCGAGTCGTGGTCATGGAGGACCAGGTTGCGCCGGACGGTCGTGATGCCATGCGTTTGGTGCGGCTCGTCACGTTTTCGTGCCGCATGCCGCAAGAGGTCGCGTCGTTCTTCGTGGTTGCGCGCGCTGGCGATGCCGAGGCGTTTGACGGCATGAACGCCCCGCGCGCGGCAGGCATGCTCGAACGCATCCGGTCGCTGACGACGGACGCAGAGAATAACGGCAGATATGCGCAGTGGTTCGAGGAGCATCGGGCTACGGGTGCGGAGCTCGAGTTGCAGCGAGCGCAATGCGTCCAGGTCTTTGGAGAAGAGCGACGTGCGTTTGGGCTGGTATTGTCTGCGACGGGCGGTGCGGGATCGCTTGGGGCGTCGCTCGAATCGCTGGTGCGGCAGACCTATGACCGGTGGGAAGCGTTGGTCGTGGTGGATGCGGCGGCATACGACGAGGCTCATGCGACCGTGGATGCCCTTGGCGACGAACGCGTGCGCGTGCGGCGTGCGGAAGATGACTCCTGGGCCAAAACGGTGGGGGAGGGGCTTCTCGAGTCGCGCGGCGACTTTGTCGGTTGCATGCGATGTGGCGACACGTTGGAGCAGGATGCGCTGTGGCACTTTGCCGCCTGCTGTAAAGACAACGCGGACGCTGCGGGTTTGTATTGCGACGAGGACCATGCGGACGGCTCCGCGTTCCATACGCCGACGTTCAAGACGTTTCCCAACTATGGTCGTCTCTATGCGTCGAACTACGTGGGGTCGCTGCTGATGATCGACCGCCGCGTGCTGGAGGACATGGATCTTTGCGATGCGAGCGTTGCGGGGGCGGAGGACTACGACTTGGCGCTCAAGGTGTTTGAGTGCGGTCGCGAAGTCGTCCACGTTCCGCGCGTGCTGTATCACCAGCGCGGTGGCGACAAGCCCACGGATTGGTCGGCGGGCAAACATGCCCTAGAGGCGCATCTGCAACGTCGTGGCCTTGCGGGGCGCGTGACGGCCGGACCCTTGGAGGGAACGTATGCGGTGAAGTTTGAGCTGCCCGACCCCGCGCCGTTGGTGAGCATCGTCATTCCCACGCGCGATCAGGCCCCGCTGTTGCGCGCGTGCGTCGAGTCCGTTGTCGCCAAGACGACGTATCCCAATTACGAGATCGTGCTGGTGGAGAACAACAGCGCTGAGCAACAGACCTTTGCGTTGTACGAGGACTTGTGCGAGCGCTATCCTTGCGTGCGCGTGGTCACGTGGACGCCTGAGGAGCCGGGGACGTTTAACTATTCGGCGATCGTCAACTATGGCGTGGGACAGTCGGCGGGTGAGTTTGTCGTCTTGCTCAACAACGATACCGAGGTCATCGAACCACGGTGGCTGGAAGAAATGGCCGGCTGCCTCATGCGGCCCGAGGTGGGGGTCGTTGGCGCAAAGCTGCTGTTTGGCGACGGTCTTATCCAGCACGTGGGCATGGCGGCAAACCCCGAGGGCAACTTTTGCCACGTGTGCCAAAACCTTACGCGCGAGGCACCCGGCCCGGGAGGGCGTGCGGTCTTGTCGAGCGACTGGTCTATGGTTACCGGCGCCTGCCAGATGGTGCGGCGATCGCTCTTTGACGAGCTTGGGGGCTACGACGAACGGCTGGCGGTTGGCTTTAACGACGGAGACTTTTGCTTGCGTGCGCGCGAGGCGGGCTACAGCGTAACGCTTGCCGTGCGGGCGGTCTTGCATCATCGCGAGTTCTCTACGCGCGGAAGGGAGCGCACGGACGTCCGACTGCGCAAGCGCTTTTTGGTGGAGCGCGCCTGCATGATGCAAAGGCACGCAGACTTCTTTGCCGCAGGCGATCCCGCGATCAACGCGAACCTCAATCCCTTTGGCAGCTATTTCTAACTGTGAGAAAAGCTCTCCACCGAGTGAGAATAGCTCCCCACCGACGCTCGTAGTCGCAGCTGTCGGGCGGCGCTGTGCCGTGGGACCGTTCGCGCGCTCCCGCTGGCTGGCGGCGGGCCGAAACCTCTTATTCTGCGTGCATATCCGCTGGATGCACGCAACTTCGGAGGTTTCCGGCTGTCCAGTGGCGGGAAACCTCCTGTTTTGCGTGCGTGAGGGCCGGATGCACGCAGACTGGGAGGTTTTGTCTGGGCGCCGGCGGGCGCCCCGTGCCCGGATGGAGCAAAGTTCCTTTTCTGCGTACAGTCCGCCCAAGTGTACGCAGTTTCGGAACAATAGCGGCAAAAACGCTTGCCAAAGTTCCGGAATTGCGTACAGTCCGGCCATGTGTACGCAGATAGGGAACTTTGCTGTAGAAAAGACTTGCCAAAGTTCCGCTTTTGCGTACAGTTCGCCGACGTGTACGCAGATTCGGAACTTTGCTGTCGACGCGTACGAGCAAAGTTCCGATCCTGCGTACGGAACGGCCAAGTGTACGCAGATGAGGAACTTTGGGCATGCCGAATCGGTCGTGGCGTGGCGACGGCGCCAGCCGCTCGGCCCGCGACGTGCCCAAACGTCCCAGAGATGGCCGAAAGGGGCCGATGGCCGAAAGGGGCCTAGCCCCAATCGGCCAAATGGCCGAGAGGGGCTTGGCCCGATCACCCAATCGGGCCGACCGAG
>JAGCBF010000133.1 GCA_017652285.1 Atopobiaceae bacterium | reverse complement strand
GCGCAGGTGCGGGTCTCGACGCCCTCCGCCTCCTCGGTGGCCGGCGTGGTGACCTCCCACGCACTCCAGGCGTGGCCCGTGGCCGGGATCGTGACGTCGGCTAGATCAACCTCGTGCTCGCATTCCTCGTCGGCAAAGACGGCGTTGCACCGCGTGCAAACCCAGTATGCAGCGTTTCCGTCCTCGATGCATGTCGCATCCTTGGCCTCGACCTGCACGGTCTCGTGCCCAAGCGCCTTGATCACGACATCTTCTGCGGCAACCTCGGTGGTGCCGGTCTCGTCACCGTAGAGCACGCCCGTCTCGTTGCACTCCCAGTACTCGACGTTGCCGTCCTCGGTGCACGTGACGTCGACCGCGTCGTGATGCGTCAGCGTGTTCGCCCTAACCGTGACGGTCTGACCCTCCGCAATGTTCGTTCCGCCCACCTCGCAGCTCACGTCGTAGACCATGTCCACGTCAAACGTGGTGTTTGCAGGCACGTTAAAGACTGCCACCTGCTGGGTGTCGGAGCCCGTGGTTGTCTGCGTAAGCTCCGAACCGTCGTCGCTCGTGAGCTTTACCTCGATGCCGTCGCTCAGACCCTCGCCCGTAAGGATCACGCTGACCTCGCCACCGTCAGCCATGAGCTCGTTATTCTCGACGACCAACTGGGGCAGCGCCGCCACATGCACCGTAAGCCATGGCGAGGTGATGGTGACGTCGTCCTTCGTGTACTTGGCCCTAACCTTGTAGTTGCCTTTCTTGGTAGAGAAGAACATGCCGTTTGCGTCTATCGTCACGGGAGACTCGTCGGACTCGTCCCGACTCTCGTACTGTACGCTATGCGAGATTATCTTGTCGTTTGGATCGATGACGGCAGGATTGAACGCGTCGTTGAGGTCAAGCGACTCGCCCACAATAACGGTAGGCTCGCCTTCGGCCTCGATGGAATAGCCCGTCATGTCCGTTGGCGCCTTGTTCACCGTAACGAGGATGATGGGCGTGACCAGGGACTTCGTATCCCTCGTGACCTCTGCGCCTTCCTTGGCCTTGTAGGTCACGCCATCGGCGATAACCCATTTGAGATATGCCTTACCGGCGCTCTTGGCAACGACCTCCTTGGAGCCGGAGGTGGTGTCGGAGTCGAGGTCGATGACGGCGCTTTCCTCCACTATGTTGCCCTGTTCGTCGCAAAGGACCCATTCGCCTTTGGTGGGCTGGAACCCATAGTAGTAGACGCCATACGCGTTGTAGCCGTCCACGCCGAGCCCAGACAGGCCAAGCGTGTCGCCGACCGCCATGGAGTAGCGATTGTTGCCGGACGTGAGCCGCACCTCTGCCAACTGGTAGAGCGGCTGAATGTTGCCGATAGTCGTGTTTGCACTCGTCGTGACTGCAGTTATCTTCATGCCGCCCGTGAACATGGGAAGCTGTGAGGCGGCGTTCTGTATGTGCTCGCCCACGTTGAGCTCGGGGAACTTGGCCTCTACGTCGTCCCACGAGATTCCATTGACCCGAGTGTTCGCATACTCACCGAGCGTCTGGCCGTACGACCGCTCTAGTCTGTTGCGCGTGGTACTGTCTACTGCACGCTTATAGAGGTTCTGCGTCGCATGGGTGCCACCTGTCGACACTCCGCTGCCAAACCGCACGGAGAACGTCTTCTCTTTGTTTGCCTCTCTGGGTATCCAGCATAGGCTCACGATGGCAACCTTGTAGTTGAGCACTGCAGGACAATCGAACGTAAGCGTCTGTTCGCTCGTGCCGGAGGACTTATCGTACGCGAGCACCGTATGGCCTGGTATGTTGACCCTGCTCATGCTACTGGTGCTCGAGCGGTTGCTGAGCTGCTCTCCCTTGGTGTATGCCGTAGAGCTTGTTTCGGTCCAAGTGTATTGGAAGTGGAGCTTCAAGGCTTGTTTCCAATTCGTGACACCACTGTATTCGAAGCCATATTCCACACCCGCATTGATGGAGTGCGCGACGGTCTCTGTGTCCGTAAAGCTGCTCGAGACCGTCTCGGTGGTGGAGCTACTTACTGTGAGGTCCTCCTCCTGCTTTTCTTGCGAGCGGTTCTCGATGTAATCAGTGGTCTTTGTGGTGTTATCATCACTTGAACTGTAATCGACCTCGTACTTTCCCACCGTATCGCCCAAGTCATCGCCCGTCAGGGCCGTGAGCTGGAAGTCGTAGAAAATGAGGGCGTAGTTGTTTGAGTACTCGTGGCCATCGTTGTCGGCTTGTGAGGTGACGATACGGTACATCGCCTGAGTGGTCTTATCGTCCGCATCGTCCTTCATCCAGCTCAGTCCCTTGCCATCTTCTCCCGCTCGTTTGTAGAGCAGGTCCGCTTTGTCTTTGCGCGCGTTTGTGGTCTCCGATGTATTGCTGGTCGAGTTCCCAACGTATGCCATGGCACTCATGTCGCACATCTCGCGCAGGACTTCGTCCAGGCTGGTCGCATACTGAAGGCCGGAGGTCATGTAGGTGGCCTGATCGCTGCCGTATGCCGGGAAGGTGTTGCCACGCCACTGTCCGTTGCGATTGTAGCGATCCCCGCCGGTATCGTTTGTGTCCCGCTTGTTCTTCTTGCTCCTACCGGCAAGCGCATCTGTGACGTCGACCTCGCATCCGCCACCGTGCGCGCTGTCGCCGTTCTCGATGCCCGGGCCATACCACCACTCCCACAGCATCCTGTCGCCAGAAGAGTTGACCGTTACGGGCGAGTACGTTCCAAAGATGGAACCGGCAATAGGCGCCCAGTCCTTGCTCAACCGGTCCGCGACCTTGCCGAGGTTGTCAACGGACAGCTCCGGATCGCCGTTTAGCCAATCGTCCCGGTTGGTGAGGGTGTAAGGTCCAACCTGCGCCCGAAGAAGTTTGGTGTGGTCGTCGTTCCACACAACGTCATCGCCCGTTACTATATACGCCGCGCTTGCAAACGCCCTTGTCGGGAACGCACCCAGCACCATGACGCACGAGAGTACGAGCGCCAATGCAGTTCTAGCCCCGCCTTTAATCTCCGCCTCCTTTAAGCATGTATGTTTATTTGGTATACTATAACTTATTTATAACTGATGGTCGAGGTCGTCCAAACGCAATTCGTCGTAATTGCGAACTCCCTTGTCTACGAACGCCGTGCCAGGCACCTCGCGCAAGATCTGCTCGTATATGGTGCGCACCGGGCCGTCGTCGGCAAAGTTTTGGGTAAACACCATGCGGACGGTCCCCCGGTACTCGCACGCCTCGATGGAGAACGGCAAGGTGTAGGCGCTCACGCTAGTGCGCACCTCGTCCACATAGGGCTCGACCTCTGCGGGTAGGCTCACCTTACCCGGATAGGAAATGGCGTAGGTGTAGATGGCGTTGCTGTTTTGTATGACCGAATCCTCGATGCTGGCGGTGATGGCCTCCACGGGATAGGGCGTCGCTTCGCCGTCGGCGACGTCGGCCATGT
>JAGCBF010000132.1 GCA_017652285.1 Atopobiaceae bacterium | reverse complement strand
TCCCGCGAAATCGCGTTTCGCGAGGGGCGATTCCTAACAAAATGCGTTTCGCGAGGGGCGATTCCTAACAAAATGCGTTTCGCGAGGGAAATTCCTAGGTTTTCTCATTTGGCGAGGCTCGCCAGATTGAGTTTTGCGGGAAAAAGCCTCGCCAGATTGATTTTGGCAGGAATCCTGCCTCGCCAGATTGAGTTTTGCGGGAACGACGGTCGCAGGGCGCTCGCCAGATTGACTTTTGCGGGAACGCCAGCCGCAAGGGATTGCCGGGCGCGGTTTCCTCGGAACGGACCATGTGTCGAAACCCATGGACGGCGCGAGCGTGCTACTATGAGCTTCGGTGGGGGCTTACCGGCGATTTTTATGCTGGCTCTGTCGCATGGGGCTTAGCGGGGTGATTGAAATAGTAGGCGCAACGTTGCAAGGGTAAATGCAGCGGTTCGCGGCTAACCCCGCAAAAGCTGGCGTTTCGCAGTCACGAAGTCGATTCTCTGCGCATACTTGTGGCGAACACGGGCGACGTCGTTACCTCGATGGACGAGCTCGTTCCCCTTGCGGGGAGGTTCGTGTAGATGCGTGGCGAGCATAGGCTGCGGGTTCGACCTGCGCACATCACCTACGACATGGCTTTCGTGCGCAACATCACTGTGGTCCAGAGCGACAGCGCAACTGACAAGACGACGCTCGTCGACATGGTTCGGGAATGGTAACTCAACGGAACGGATACCGGAATCACGCTGACATGCGATGTGCCGTGCTGTGTGCTCGAGGGAAACGGCTGCAGGAGACGCTCTCGCATATCGAAGGCAGCATTGTGTTTGTGGATGAGGGCAGCCGCTTCGTCTCGTCAGTGGAATTCTCGCGTGCCGTGCAAGGGTCGAGCAATTACTTTGTAATCGTGACCGGGGAGGCTCTGGACAACTTGACGTACAGCGTCACGAAGGTGTACGGCATCAGGAACTCGGGGAGATGCGGCAGCGTGGAGCCTGTATACCATGAGATGTATCGAATCTACGGAGACGAGGATCTTCGCAACAAAGCTCCTTGTCGACAAGACCAACGGAACGTGGATGCAGTACTCCAAGGCTAAGATGAACCCCGCGTATCTTCAGGACAAGAGCAGGGAAAGAATCCCGGGCACACTTCCCCCCGCGATGCGGGACATGCTAAACGCCTCGCTATAGAATAGCGAAGGCACGGGCAGCTGGAGCTTTGCGCGGCTGTTTCATCGTTAGGACAAGACGCGCCGGGCGTCAGACGGTGCCAGGCGTCCGGCCCAACGGCCCAAAAGTGGCCGAAAGGGGCCTAGCCCCAATCGGCCAATCGGCTCGACCGAGCATAGGGGCGAACCATGCCGTTCTCGCTTTTGAATCTGACACGAGACGCGTCTAGCGTCGGGTTCTCGATGACGTGCCGTCCTCGCGTGAGCGCACGCGCTTTTCCCATTGCATGTGACGAGCCCTCATGGTGCCGGTATCGTCTGCCACATACAGGCGTTCCGGCTCCACGTACGCGGGGTTTGCCACCTGGGTGGCGTGCTGCTCCGACTCCTCGGGCATGAACAGCGGGCAAAAGATCTTGGTGTACACGCCTAGCCACGCAAGAGAAACGCAGAACCCGGCAATAACGTCGGACGCATAGTGCACGCCCAGGTACACGCGGCTCATGCCCACCACGACCACGATGGTCGCAAACGACAGGCAGCAAAGCCAGCGCAGGATCCGGTCGCGCTCGTAGGTCCACACCATCCAGGCGCACAGGCCATAGAATGCCATGGACACCATGGAATGCCCCGAGGGAAAGCTATAGCCAACCTCGGAGATCAGGCGGAACCCGTCGGGACGTGGACGCTGCACGATGTACTTGAGCACCTGGTTAATGGCCACGACGGACACCAGGTTGAGCGCGGCGCACATGCCGGGTCGCCTGCCAGGGGCAAAGGCGACGACCATAAGAAACATGACAGCGATCACGATGGGTGACGACAGGCTCGAGAAGCCCTCCATAATGGACGTAACCCAAGGACGACGAAGCCTGATTACAAAAAAGTTGTACGCTGTGGTATCCAGCCTCAGAATATCGTCCGCACGGACGTCTTGCAGCACGGCCAAAAAGGCAATGACCGAAACGGCAATGATCAGGTAGCGCTTGTTTTTCCACACAAGGTCAAGGGCGTGATGCATGTCTCCTCCGCACGTACGCGCACTGCGACGAACGAGAGTATATCAAACGTAAAAGCGGGGCGTGTCAGGCACACCCCGCCGTATGCAGCTTGGGCGGTAACGGTTGCCACAGGCAAGCTTGCTTGTGGGGCGGCAGACCTACAGGTGAGCGACCACCTGGTCCACCAAGGCGGCCTTGGGCATGTTGCCAATGATCTTGTGCACGACCTCGCCGTTCTTGAACAGAATGAGCGTGGGGATGGACATGATGCCAAACTTCTGGGCGAGCTCTCCCTCGTCGTCCACATTGCACTTAAAGACGGTCAGGCGGTCGGCCATCTCTTCGCCGATTTCTTCGACAATGGGGCTAAGGGCACGGCACGGTCCGCACCAGCTTGCCCAAAAGTCAACCAAAACGGGCTTGTCTGCCTCTACGACGTCGGCCTGGAAACTGGCGACGGTAAGTTCCTTTGCCATGGAGTATCCTTTCTTCTGCGCCCGCGCACGGGCGTTCGACTACTCTTACTATGGTTATACCCGATTTAGGCGACAGATGCACGCAGCAAAGAGATGTGGTGGGTAAATGGCACTCAATAGAATGGCGCGCAGTGCAATATGGGTCCAAAAGATGCGTGCCGAGCTTGACGCTTTGGCCAAGGAGGGCGTTTCGATGTCTGGAAATGCGTTTGCTTCGGTGCTGTTGGTAAAGGGCGAGCCTGGTCCGGCCGAGCTCGCAGGCGAGCCGTTGCTGAGCGGTCCGGACGGAAAGGCGCTGCGTGCCGCACTGCTCAAGCTTGGGTATGCGCCGGAGGACTGGGCGGCCGTGGATGGCTACGCGAGCCCTCGGCTCTTTAGGCAGGCGGTTGCCGTGCTGGATCCCTCCACGCTCGTGGCATGCGACGAAAAGGCGGCGTCGCTGGTGCGCGAGGCCTTTGCGGACGAGCTGTGCGAGCTCACCAGCTTGGACGATGCCATGCTCGTGCCGGGTAGGGTCGTACGGCTTGCCGGCATGCGGGTGCTCAACTTGGGTGGGTTCGAGGCGGCGCTTTCGAGCAACGCGCAAAAGCAGGTGATGTGGGCGCGTCTTAAGCTCATTCCCCCGCTGGGCGAGCCGTACTAGGCGAGCCGTACTAAGGCGGGGCCAAGCAAGCCGAGACCAAGCGCCGTTCGCCCTCGATAAGCCCGGCGAACGACAAAACAGAACGACCGTGTACAAAAAAGACCATAGCCACACACGCGCCGGTACAGGTACCATCAAAGCCCACGGTTGAGGAGGGGTGCGTATGCGCATTGCAGACATATTGGCACGCAAGCAGACGTTTTCGTTCGAAATCTTTCCGCCACGCGGTGACTTGTCCGTAGAGCAGGCCACAAGCATTGCAACCCAGATGGCGGCGGACAAGCCCGATTGGATAAGCGTCACGTTTTCTGCGGGCGGATCGGGCAACACGGGCAATACGGCGCGCATAGCCTCCCGCATACAGCGCACGACAAGCACCAACGCGCTGGCGCACCTTACGTGCCTTGGCTCCACAAAGGCCGACGTGGACGCGTACGTCGAGGCCTTGCGCGCGGGTGGGACGCAAAACGTGCTCGCGCTACGGGGCGATCGTGCGCCCGGCCGAGAGGCGCTCGACTTTGCGCACGCGGACGATCTTGTCCGCTACCTAAAAAACAAGGTTCCCGACCTGTGCGTCGGTGCGGCCTGCTATCCAGAGGGCCACGTGGAGGCCGCAAGTCTGCAAGCGGATCTTGAGTACCTTAAGGCAAAGCAGGATGCCGGGGCCGACTTTTTGGTAACGCAGCTGTTCTTTGACAACGAGCTGTTCTATCGGTTTAGGGAGGCCTGCGTCCGCGCGCGCATAAAGATTCCCATTACCGTGGGCATCATGCCGTTTACCAGCACCAAGCAGATTCAGCGCATGGCGTTTACCTGTGGGGCAAGCATTCCGGCGGCGGTCATCAAGCGTCTTATTGCCGCGGGAGACGACCCCGCCGACCAAGCGAAGGCGGGGATTGCGTACGCTTGCGAACAGTTGCGCGACCTTGCGCGCAACGGCGTCGACGGCCTGCACATCTACAGCATGAACAAGCCGGAGGTGGCGCATGCGACGAGGGCGGCACTGGAGGAGTGCGGCTACCTTGCGCATTGATCGGACCCTCTTGCCCATAGACGCGATTCCGCGCAAAGAGGTCCTACGGTATTTGGGATATCGTGGACAAGCGCTGTCTGCGGAGCTTGACGCACGTGTGGACGGCATGATGGCGCGCGTTTTGGAGGTGGCGCGTCCCTTGGCGGCGCTTCGCTCGTATCCGGTGGCGCGGGAGGCGTGCTGCGATGCGCCGCCCGCGGTTGCGTTGGAGGGCACGACGCTGCGGTTGACGGGTGACGATGCCGCCCGACACCTGACGGGCGCACGCGAGGTGGTGCTCTTTGCGGTGACGCTTGGCGCGGGCGTCGATTTGGAGCTGCGCCGCCTGGCGCTCGTCGATGCCGTGGGGCAGGTGGTGTTTGACGCCGCAGCATCGGCTGCGGTCGAGCGCGTGGCAGACGCGGCGGAGGCGCTGGTACGAAGTTACGCGGCAGACAAGGGCGCGTTTTGTGGCTGGCGTTTTTCGCCGGGATACGGCGACTTGCCGCTTGAGGTGCAGCCTGCGTTTTTGCAGTCGCTCGACGCGACGCGGCGCCTGGGCATAACGCTTACGCCTGGCAACCTAATGGTGCCGACCAAAAGCGTGACGGCGTTTGTGGGCATACACGACACCGTGCAAGAAGGTCTGGCGTCTTCGTGCGAGCTGTGTTCGCTCGCGGACTTTTGTGCCTTACGCGCACGTGGCGTGACCTGCCGCGTGTAGGCTGGACCCACATGCAGGTCGTTTGGCCAGAACCGCGTCTTCGGCATGTTGGCATGTCGCATACGTAGTAGAATCGGTGCGTGGTTAAGGAGAGGAGCGCCCATGGCTACCAGCGTGACCATTCATGCGCCAAACGACCGTTTGCGTCCACGTCGGCTGCGCGTTGCGGACGAGCACCTGCAGGCGGTGCTCGACGGTAAGGAATACCTGCTGTTCGATGGTGGCATGGGCACGATGCTGCAGGACGCGGGCCTTAAGGCGGGAGCTTGTCCCGAGCTGCTTTGCCTGACCGACCCGCACACGGTCACGGGCATTCATGCCGCCTACGTCGCCGCAGGTAGCGAGGTCGTAACCACCAACACGTTTGGTGCCAACGCGCGCAAGCTTGCGGAAGGCGCCCGGGCCGAGGGCCTGGTGCGCGTGCCCAGCGTGGCGCAGGTGTTTGCCGCGGCCGTCGCGTGCGCCAAGGACGCCGGCGCCCGTTACGTCGCGGCGGACATCGGCCCCACCGGAGCGCTGCTGCGGCCGTTGGGAACCATGTCGTTTGACGAGGCGTACGACCTCTTTGCAGAGCAGGTCCGGGCGGCGGACGCGGCTGGTGCGGACCTGTTTGTCATAGAGACCATGGCGGATCTGCTGGAGGCCAAGGCGGCGGTCCTGGCCGCAAAGGAAAACTCGGACCTGCCCGTCTTTTGCACCATGACGTTTGGCGAGGATGGCCGGACGTTCTTGGGCACGACGCCGGAGGTCGCCGCCGTCACGCTCTCTGCCCTGGGCGTCGACGTGCTAGGAGTCAACTGCTCGCTCGGCCCGGCAGACGTGGCCCCTCTGGCGCGCCGCATGTGCGCGTGGAGCACCAAGCCCGTGTTGGTGCAGGCCAACGCCGGACTTCCGCGCATGGAGGACGGGCGCACGGTCTACGACATCGGGCCGACGCAGTACTGCGATGCCGTCGGTGACATGTTGGACGCGGGCGTCACCGTGCTGGGAGGTTGTTGCGGCACAACGCCGGCCTACATCGCAGGCGAGAAGGCCCTGATCGAGGCGCGGGCCGGCTCAGGGGCCGAGGCGACGGAGCGTGTCGCGGACGGCTCGCGGCCATTTACGGTCACATCTGCCCAGCAGCTCCTATCACTGGCGCCGGGGGAGGTCGGCGTCATTGGCGAGCGCATCAACCCCACGGGAAAGAAGCGCCTTAAGGAGGCGCTGCGCATTGGCAACTACGACTACGTCATGGGCGAGGCGATCAACCAGGAGCAGGCAGGCGCCCAGGTCCTGGACGTCAACGCCGGCCTGCCAGAAATCGACGAGCCGGCCACGTTGGTGCGTCTGGTGGAAGGGCTTCAAGGCATAACGTCGTTGCCGCTGCAAATCGACTCCGCGGATCCCGTGGCCATCGAGGCGGCGGTGCGCGCGTACCCGGGAAAGCCCATCATCAACAGCACCAACGGCAAGCAGGAGGCGCTCGATGCCGTGCTGCCGCTGGCGCGCCATTACGGCTGTGCCATCGTGGGCCTGGCACTGGACGAGGACGGCATTCCGGGCACCGCGCAGGGACGCCTGGAAGTGGCGCGACGTATCGTGGACGCCTGCGACCAGCAGGGGATTCCCCGCGAGGACGTGCTCATCGACTGCCTGACCATGGCCGTGTCCACCAACCAACAGGCGGCGCGCGCGATTTTGGACGCCGTGCGCCTGGTAAAGCGGGAGCTGCCGGGCGTGCGCACGGTGCTCGGCGTAAGCAACATTTCCTTTGGCCTGCCGTATCGCGAGCTGCTCAACGCCACGTTCCTCACGGCCGCGTTCGAGGCGGGCCTGGACCTCGCCATCATGAACCCGCTTTCCCAGCGGTTTATGGACGCGGTCGCCGCATGGCGCGTGTTCAACGGAGAAGACCTTCGGGCGCAGGCATACATTGCCGCCAATGCCGGTCGCACGGACGCGTCCGCAAAGGCAGAGAAGCCCTCGGCTTCCAGCGAGCAACAAGAGGCGACCGCCGTGGCCTCGACGCCGCACGAGCGCGTGAGGGCGGCGGTGCTGCAAGGACGTGGCGAGCCCGTGGCAACCGGCGTGGCCGAGCTCTTGTCGGCGGGATTGGAGCCCCTGGCACTTGTCAACGACGTGCTGATTCCCGCGCTGGACGAGGTCGGCGCGCTCTTTGAGAAGGGCACGTTCTTCTTGCCGCAGCTCATGGCGTCGGCCGAGGCGGCAAAGGCGGGCTTCGATGCCGTGCGCGACGCCACGGCGGCAAGCGACGCGCAGCCCAAGGGCGCCGTCGCCATCTGCACCGTTAAGGGCGACATCCACGACATAGGCAAGAACATCGTAAAGATGCTGCTGGAAAACTACGGCTACGAGGTCCACGACGTGGGACGCGACGTGGAGCCGCAGGCGTTTGTTGACGAGGTCGTGCGGCATCACATACGGCTCGCGGGCTTGTCTGCGCTCATGACCACTACGGTGCCGGCCATGGCGGACACCATTGCGCTGCTGCGCGAGCAGGCGCCGTGGTGCAAGGTCATGGTGGGCGGTGCCGTGCTCAATCCCGAGTACGCGGCCATGGTTGGCGCGGACTACTACGCACGCGACGCAAGCGAGGCCGCACGCATCGCCGCCGAGGTCCTGGGGTAGGAATCCACTGGGACGTCTTCTATCGACAACCATAAAACCGCAGGTCAGGGGCACCCTACCCCTAAACTAGCCTACCCAGAACCCCCTTTTTGTCATAGTGTAGCGTTAGGTTGATAGGCCAAAACACGCGAAAAGGGGTGGAGGTTATGAAGAAGACCGTGTCGCTTGCGCTTGCCATTGTCATGGCGATCGCACCCATACCGGCGCCGGCGTTGGCGGAAGCCATCGAGGAGCCGATCGTTCTTGTGCAGGACGAAGCGACTGAGCTTGAGCAGCCGGACGAGGTGCTGCTCTTGGACGAGCAGTCCGACGAGACCGTTGCAACCGACGACGAGACTACGGATGACGAATCGGCGGCCTTGGTGGTGCAGAACGAAGCGTCGACGCCCAAGTTCCACATCCAGACGGCCGACATACAAGGCATCAACGGGACCACGCTTGCGAGCGGGCCCAACTACAAGCACGTGCCCACCACGTACTACTACGACCTTGGCAAGGGCGACTACCCCGTTCCGTACCGGGGCGACGGGTGGCCGCTTAACTACTCCAACTACATGCAGGCGAGCGGCATCTACTTCCCTGGCGACAAGATTGTGTTTATTCCCGTGCCAGACCCCACGCCCTTCAATGGGGCGCATGGTCTGCCGGGCAAGGTCATTCACAACGAAAAGGGCGAGTATGGTGAATACGCCAAGGGCGACAGAATCGGCCCGCTTTTGGTTTCGGGATCCGTAACGTTGGGCAGCTGGCATACCCACACCTACATAACCGAGCTTACGGTCGTGGACGGACCCGTAATGTTTAGCACGGAATCGGGCAACAGCGGTGCAAGTGGCTGGGCGGATTCTGGCCCCGACGATTATGGGCACGCAACCGAATGGTGGCCCGTGTCCAGCATTCGCTATGTCGAGCTGCCCAAGTACCATCCTGTCGAGTACCACTACTACTGCGGCGATCAAGAAATCCCCGCCCCCGACCTTGCCAACATGTTCTACTACCCCGACCAGCCCACAAACCCCGAGGTCATTTGGGCCGAGGACCTGTCGAGCAACTTCATCCCCTACGAAACGGGCATGGGCTACGACACCTGGACGAAGTTCCGTGCGGGTAACGTGTTTACCTTCTCGCGCCCCTACATCGAGGGTTACTACTACACCGGCATGGAGATCGGCACGAACGGTGACAACTTCTGGTGCTGGGAGCCGACGAATGCCGGTGACTCCCAGTCCTACACGGCACGCTTCCGCTACGATGGCGACACGGAATACAACTGGACGTTTACCAACCAAAAGGAAGGCAACGAGGCCGACCCCATCGTGGTCAAGATCAGGTACAAGCGCGACAGCACGTATCCCTCCACGATTACGGTGGACGCAAACGGTGGCACCATAGAAGGCCGGCCCGAGCGTATGTTCAACTTCTACTACAACTCCGATTACGAGAACGCGTTTGACCCCACGAACCACATGCCCGTGCGCGAGGGCTACGTCTTTGACGGATACTACGCCGATGCCGCCTGCACGCAAATCATCTCTCCTGCGGGAGACAACGGCAAGGACCTCAGCGGGTCCTACAACATGTACGAAAGCGACGTAAGGAACTACCTGAGGTCTTATGGCCGCACGCTTTACAATGCCGGGGCATACCACTTCCGCGTGTACGCCAAGTGGGCGCCGCGGGCAGCCAAGCTCATGTCGGAGCTCGAGGTCAGCGTTGTCGATAAGCCCTGGACGGGAAAGGCCGTCACGCAGACGCCCGTCATCAAAGACGGCGACAAGACCCTTGTGGAGGGCACAGACTATCGCATCCTTGGCTACGAGAACAACGTAAACGTGGGCACCGCAAAAATGCAGGTTCAGGGCATCGGCAACTACCGGGGATATCGC
>JAGCBF010000131.1 GCA_017652285.1 Atopobiaceae bacterium | reverse complement strand
TCCGGTAGCCCTGCCCTCGCTGTCGCGGATGCCGTATGAGCCACCCCCCCGTTATGTTGCCAAGGTCGTCTAGCATTTGTTCGACCTCGGATCCCCAGCTATTCTTTACGATACCCGTGACTGATCTCATGGCCAATGACGAAGCCGATACCTGCGAGCAATTCCTCATCACTCATGTCGCAAGCGTAGAAAAGGATCGTAACGTACCCTGGGAGGATGTTGATGGAGTTGGACGTGACATCATAGAAGCAATTGTTCGTCGTGGGTTTGGCCATAAACCAGGGGGTCGCCGCGATTGCAGGCTGGCCGACCAACTCGCTCTCTTGATCGAGGCGGTACTGCCTGAGCTTGAGGTAGTTGCCCAAGAGCGTGCCGCCCTGGTCGGTGGGCGTGAGCTTGAGCTCGAGCTCGCTGTAGTCGTAGTAGCTACCCGCTGGCTCGAGCACGTTAAGCGTCATGTGGTCAAGAAAGTTGGGGTAAGCAGCGCACAGCTCGTCGAGCGAAACGTAGCTAGCTTTCGCCAACTCGGCAGTAGCACCAAATTCCATCTGCGAGTATTTGCCGTAGTAGTCCAAATACTTGGCATACGTCTTCTCGAAGCTCGAGATGTCACCAAATGCCTTAATAACCTCTTCCGCTTCCATTCCTTGGGCATAAAGGTCCATGAGCGCGTCGCCGCCAACCATGAGCAAGGACCGTTCGATGTTCTTTTTGTCTCGGGATCATCGGAATCCTGATAGAACAACCCGCCCACGAAGATTGGATTCGAGAGCGCGAGGTTGGGGAAGACTCCCGCGATGTTAACGTCACGCGTATCGCTTAGGGTAAGCATCGCCCCTATAAACGGGCTAAACGGGAAGTCGTCGGCAACGAGCAGAGCGTTCATCTCCTCGATTGAGGCGACCTTGTCGATGCGGTCGAGGTAGAGCTACACCTCCGAGAGTCCCGTCTTTTTAGGGTCTCGGTGTCTGCTGCTTGGTTAAAGAGGATACGAAGCTGGTCGAGATCGTGGCTCGACTTTGCGGTGTCTTTAATCACGGCTATGTTGGCGGACTGCAGCTCGGAGGTACATTCGCCCATGAGCGTGCTGGGCTGTTCCTGGTGAGCTGCAAGGTAGTCGTATGCGTAATGGGTGTAGAGGTCGTCCTTTGCCTCAGGGCGCTCGGCAGGCAAGTTGCCCTGTAAGATCGACGTGACCCAAGGTTTGCCTGCTGGCTCACCCGTGGCACTTGCGGCTTGCTCTGCGTTGCCACCGTTCGTCGGTGTGGAGCCGCCCACAGCGCCGCAGGCGACGAGCACCACGGCCATCGCCAGGGCAAGGAGCGTCGCGATGGTCTTTTTGAGCTCGGATTTCCTCGCGATGCGTCTTCTTTTACTTATCCTTGGGCTTCCAGAGGAAGGTCTCGATTATGCCCAAGACCACGGGGACGATGAGCTGCGTGACACTGAGGTTAAACGTCTCGTGGTGAATAAGCACGGTCGAGATGAAGCTTCCCAGCACCCAGATAGCGCACATGCCGACGATGCAGATCAAGAGACGTACTACAAAGTTTTCGGGATAGGGCATTGTTCTTTCCTTTCGATAGCGGTTCCTTTACCAAATGACAAAAGGGCCTGTCCCCTTTTGGCACTCAACAACTTACGCTCGCACAACCAAAGTTTGGCTATGCCTTGATTCCGCGGGCCTTGAGGTCCTTCTTGGACTTGCCTGCCGCCTTTGCCACCCTCAAGAAGCGCTTGATGTATTTGATAACACCAAATGCGCCAAGACCTTTGAGAGCCTCGTTGTAGTGCTCCTTGAGCTCTTCCTCACCGAAGTCCCACCCGCGCTTGGCGGCAGCCACTGCCATGCCCCGTACCATGGCATCCTCGCCGGCATCCTTGGCAAACACCTCATCAGGCATATCGCGGGTGATCTCCACCATAAAAGCCTCGTCCGTGACCATACGTGTTGCGAATTCCTTTGCATCCATCTTGAGCATCCTTCCCCAACTTGCGAGTCATACGGTCGGACGGACCCAGACCTTTGCCTGTATGCTCGCCTAGCCACTCGATTTGTTGATTTGTACTCACCACACTTTTTTACCACACATGTGCCGCATTTCCACCGAAAACTCCGCGCCGATTGCCTCGTACTCACGAGTCGACCACCGAGTGCGACTCGCGCGATTTCGCGGACGGCGAGGAGCGCGGAGCACGCCCGATAGCGACTCGCCCGTG
Organism: Atopobiaceae bacterium; assembly: GCA_017652285.1. GTDB lineage: Bacteria > Actinomycetota > Coriobacteriia > Coriobacteriales > Atopobiaceae > RUG440. The sequence goes on along the minus strand of JAGCBF010000131.1, from coordinate 14,884 downwards.
GCGGCCCTGATGGAGTCGATGCTTGACGGTATGGCTGACTACTACAGCAAGTAACTTTTGTCCTATAACCCTAACTTGCGAGGAATATACTCACGAAAAAAAGGGGTAGAACCTGTGGCTCTACCCCATCCATATCTTCAGAGCGAACTGATAACGGTTGAAACCGAGTTCGACTCTTCGCGGTCTGGTGCCCCCAGCGGGAATCGAACCCGCCTCTGCACCTTGAAAGGGTGCCGTCCTAGCCGATAGACGATGGGGACCGAAAAACAAGTATAGCAGAGAATTCCTTTTTGGCAACAACGACACGGAGGAAACAAAAGCAAACAAAAGCGGGCGGCCCCGGGACCGCCCGCCAGAAACTATCAACCTCTGCCGCCTCGTGCGGCTACCCACCTAGAACTTTGGACTCACCCTCTTGGTTCCTACGAAGCATCTGTTGGAACACATTCCTGCGCAACGTCGGCGATGACGTTCTAGCTCCTGCGCGGTGGCGACGGTTCTTCCGACTGTCGATTTCCTTCTGACTTGGCGCGTATCGTTTCGCCTTCGTAAGCCTGCGATTGCAAGGGCTTCAGTGTAAGACGGGACTCGCGACGCCAGCCGCGGGACGCTCATGTATCGTTTCGCTGTTCACTGGCATCACCCCCTTGGTCGGCCGCTTGTGCTTGCGGTTCCTTCTCTTGACTCTCACTATATCCGAACACGTTCAAATGTACAGATAAACCTGTACAACTGACGGCCAGCGGTTGGAATGTGTTTGCGAACGGTTTGCAGTGCAAAGATGCTTGGCAGCTGCCGCTCAGCAACCCGTGTTTTTGGTGGTTATCGCCCGTGTCGTGATTTGCGATGCGCGTTGGTGGATACATTAGTTTTACAAGGAACCGCGGTGGCGCGGAACACGCCGCGAGGGGAGGACGCGTGGAAGAAATCGTGGAAGCTACAGGCGCTGCCGACATCTATGGGGGCGAACGTCCCCAAATGGAGGCGGCGCTTGACGAGCTGGTTCAGACGATCAAGGGCCTGCGATCAACCATGACGGTCGAAACAGGGTTCGATCCCATCGAGCACATCCTTGCGCGGGTAAAGTCCGAAGAGAGCATGCGAGAGAAATGCCGTCGCAAGGGCCTGCCCGAAACGTCCGAATCCGCGCTCCACGAGCTGTACGACGGCCTGGGCATTCGCGTGGTGTGCAGCTTCCTAAGCGACGTATACGCCCTACGCGACCACCTCGCCTCCGATCCGAGCATCCAGGTGCTGGAGGAGCGCGACTACATTAGGCACGCCAAGCCCAACGGCTATCGCAGCTACCACATGATCGTCCGCACGCATCGGGGCTACTATGCGGAGGTGCAGCTGCGCACCATATCCATGGACACGTGGGCGGCGTTGGAGCATCACCTCCATTATAAAAAGCGATTCGGCGGCAACCAAAAGCTCATCGTGCAGGAGCTCAAGCGCTGTGCGGACGAGCTGGCCTCCACCGACGTGTCCATGCAGACCATCCGCGACATGATCTTGAGCGAGGAGGACTAATGGCGGCGAAGCTCTTGCTCGCAGAAGACACGCGTGACCTCAATCGAGCGTTGGTGACCGTGCTTGAGCATGAGGGTTACGAGGTCGTTCCCGTCTACGATGGGGAAGAGGCGCTGGAACAGATAAGCGCCACGAACTTTGATGGTATCGTCCTGGACATTATGATGCCAAAAAAGGATGGTCTGGAAGTGCTGGCGACCATCCGATCGGACGGCGACTACACGCCCGTGCTTCTCCTTACCGCCAAAGCCGAGATCGACGACCGCGTGACGGGCTTGGACGCTGGCGCAGACGACTACCTTACCAAGCCCTTTGCCATGAAGGAGCTGCTCGCCCGCGTGCGTTCCATGACGCGTCGCAAGGTGGAGTACAGCAACCAACGCCTGGTGTTTGGCGACATCGTGCTCGATGCGCAGGAATTCGAGCTGTCCGCGGGCAATGCGGTGCGGCTTTCTGTAAAGGAGTTCGAGCTCATGCAAACGCTGGTGCTCAACAGCGAGCGCTCCCTTACCAGCGAATACCTGCTTGGACGCGTGTGGAAGGGGGAGGACGACGCGCAGGACGACACCGTGCGGCTGTACGTTTCGTACCTTAAGGGCAAGCTCAAATGGATTGGTTCCCACGTGACCATCACCGAACTTGCCGATGGCTTTAGGCTACGATCGCGCGCTCCGGAGGCGCTGACGTGAACGCTTCCGACATCGCAAAGCTGCGACACAAGTTCATCCTGATCGCCACGCTGTCGTTTTCGCTCGTCATCCTGTTTACAGGCGGCATGACGGCGCTCGCCAACCAAAACTCGCTTCGCGTGCAAGCGAGTCACATGCTCGGCCTTATCACAAAGAACAATGGCATACTGCCCGAACCGACGGTCTCTGGGCGCGAAGTCCGCTCCACGGACGTCGTTGACGGGGTCTTTGCGGAGTCCGCGTTTGCCGCGCGTTACTTTGCGGTCATCTTTGACGCAAACGGCCAGGTGCAGAGCGTCAACGTAAACCGTGTGGTGACCGTTAACGAAAACGAGGCCGTGGACTACGCCTTGCAGGCAGTCGAATCCTATGAAAAGAGCCTTACGGTGTCCACGTTGGACTTGGGCATGGTCGACACGTTCTTTTATCGCGTGGCGCGACGCGACGACGGCAGCACCATCGTCGCCTTTTTGGACTGCTCTTCTCAGATGCAGGTAAACCGCGAGGTCGAGTGGACCATCCTGCTTATTTGCGGGGTCGGTTTGGTGGGCAGCTTTGCGATGGTGCTGCTGCTATCCAAGCGCGCCATACAGCCCGAGATCGAAAACGCCCGCAAGCAAAAGCAATTCAGACCCAACGCGAGCCACGAGCTCAAGACCCCGCTGGCGGTCATACGCGCCAACACCGAGGTCATAGAGATGCTCCAGGGCGAAAGCGAGTGGACGAAGTCGACCATGAGTCAGGTGGACCGCATGGACGGGCTCGTGCAAAATCTCGTGATGATCACGCGTGCGGCCGAGCGAGAGGACCGTACCGCCATGCAAGAGATCGACGTGTGCAAGGTCATAACGGATTCCGTGGACCCGTTTAGGGCACTCGCGCGTCAGGAAGAGAAAGAGCTCGTCGTCGACCTGGCGCCGGACGTGCGCATGGTGGCCGACGTCAGTGCCATCCAGCAGCTCTGCACGCTGCTGGTGGACAATGCCATAAAGTACTGCGACGAAAAGGGCACGGTCGAGGTCGTGCTGTCGCAGCCCAAGCGCGGCCGCGTTACGCTGGTGGTGCGCAACAGCTTTGAGCAGGGCAAAAAGGCCCAGTTCAACAAGTACTTCGAGCGGTTTTATCGCGACGACGAGTCGCACAACGACGCGGGCGGCTACGGCATCGGCCTTTCTGTGGCCGAAAGCATTTGCACGCGCTACGGTGGCACCATCAAGGCGTCATGGAAGGCCGGCATGGCAGTTTTTACGTGCCAGCTTCGTAGCGCATAAATGTTATAGCGTGTACACGGAATGCGGCTTGTCCTTGTTTGACGTTGTTCTCAATTTGTAAGAAGTTTATACAAAAGTACGGTATTGTCGCACGTACCTGTAGGTTTGCGCCTACCAATTACCCTAAAGCTACTTGAATAATAACCGCACATCGATATAAGATGATACAGATGTTTAATCGCGTGATAAGGATGAATATGTTTAAGAAGATAGCTTCTGTGCAGCCGTTTGCCGAGAACAATCTGGTGCTTTGGTTCGTGGATGGAGAAACGCGCCTTGTGGATGCGCTGGAGATCATCAAGAACCACGAAGGGTACGAAGCCTTGGATGATCCGGAACTGTTCCGCAGCGCGCGGCTCGCAGCCGAAGGCTATGGCGTCTCGTGGGACAACGGCCTGGACATGGGATGCAAGGAACTGTATGAGTGCGGCACGCAGATCAACGTGGTCGACCTGGAGGGCCAGCGCCTGATCTCGGGCGTGGTGGAGGCCCGTCACGAAAAGGGTCTTTCTCAGGCAAAGCTCGCATCGGCCGCTGGGGTAAAGCAACCCGTGGTCGCACGCCTGGAGACGGGCGTTAACTCCCCGCGGCTCGACACGCTGCTCAAGGTGCTCACCCCCCTGGGCAAGACCCTTAAGGTCGTCGACCTGGGGTAAGAGACAAGACGCAGCAAAACGTGACGCAGGCGCCCCCTTGCCGCATGAGCGTGACTAGGGGGCGCCTGCGTTCGACGTGTTCGCCGATTGCGTTGCAGCCTACAGGCGCTCTGCGACGGCGCGGATAAAATCGTGGGTATTAACGCGCGTGGGATTGGGAATACTGGTGATGGCGGCTAGGTCGCCGGTCATCACGCCGTCCTCGATGGCGCGGATGGTCGCTGCCTCCAAGCGATGCGCGAACTCCACCAGCTCGGGAAGCTCGTCCAGCTCGCCACGCTTGGCCAGCGCACCAGTCCACGCAAAGATCGTGGCCACGGAATTGGTGCTTGTCTCTTCTCCCGCCAGGTGCTTGTCGTAGTGGCGCTGCACCGTGCCGTGCGCGGCCTCGTACTCGTAGTAGCCGTGCGGGCTCACCAGCACGGACGTCATCATGGCGAGCGAGCCAAACGCCGTGCTGACCATGTCGCTCATCACGTCGCCGTCGTAGTTCTTGCATGCCCAGATAAAGCCGCCCTCGGAGCGAATGACGCGCGCGACCGCGTCGTCGATGAGCGTGTAGAAGTACTCGATGCCTGCCGCCTCAAAGCGCTCGCGGTATTCCGCGTCAAAGATCTGGGCGAAGATGTCCTTAAAGCGGTGGTCGTACGTTTTGGAAATGGTGTCCTTGGTGGCAAACCACAGGTCCTGCTTGGTGTCGAGCGCGTAATTGAAGCTCGCGCGCGCAAAGCTGGCGATGGAGTCGTCCAGGTTGTGGATGCCCTGCGCGATGCCAGCGCCCTGGTAGTCGTGCACCGTCGCGCGCACCTCGTCGCCGCCGTCCGCCGGCGTGTACACCAGCTCCACCTTGCCGGGGCCGGGCACGAGCAGCTCGACGTTCTTGTATACGTCGCCGTAGGCGTGGCGCGCGATGGTGATGGGCTTTTGCCACGTGCGCACGTACGGCTCTATGCCCTTAACCACGATGGGCGCGCGGAACACGGTGCCGTCCAGCACGGCGCGGATGGTCCCGTTGGGGCTCTTCCACATTTCGCTGAGGCCGTACTCCTCCACGCGCGCCGCGTTGGGGGTGATGGTGGCGCACTTTACGGCCACGCCCAGGCGCTTGGTGGCCTCGGCGGAATCGATCGTCACCTGGTCGTGCGTGCGCTCGCGCTCCTTGAGCCCCAGGTCGTAGTACTCGGTCTTAAGGTCCACAAACGGCTCGATGAGCTCGTCCTTTATCATCTTCCAGATGATGCGGGTCATCTCGTCGCCGTCCATCTCTACGAGCGGCGTGGTCATGCGGATCTTGGTCATGCTGTCCTCCAAGGTCGGGTGCGGTCGCGTCTATTGTAGCAGTGACGCACGTGCAGTTGGCCGATTGGGGCTAGGCCCCTTTCGGCCACTTTTGGGCCCCTTTCGGTCTCTTTTGGCCGACCGGCGCTGGGGGCGACGCTATATGGTGGCGGGCGGGAGCTTTACGGGGTCGGGCTTGCCAAAGTGGTAGCCCTGCGCGCGGTCGCACCCAATGGATGACAAGAACTCAAACTGCTCCTGCGTCTCCACGCCCTCGCACAGCGTGACCATGCCCAGCCCATGCGCCAGGTCCACGATCGCCTTGAGGATGGGCCGCGACTTTGCGTTGTCCTCAAACCCACGCAAGAACGCCATGTCGATCTTAAGAACGTTGAACTGGAAGTCCTTGAGCACGTTGAGCGACGAGTAGCCACTGCCAAAGTCGTCCAGCCACAAAGAAAACCGCTCGTCGCGCAGCGTGTCCATGTTTTGCTGCAGCTCTCGCAGCTGGCTGGTCAGCGCGGACTCGGTAATCTCTACGTCCAAGAGGCTGGAAGGCACGCCGTACGCGGTCGACATCTCGTGCATAAACGCCGGCACGTCGTACAGCTCAAAGTCCAGGCGCGAAAAGTTAAGCGACACGGGCACCACGTCCTTGCCCGCGTCCATCTCGGCGCGCAGGTCGCGACACACCTGCTCGATTATGCAGCGGTCGAGCTTGTCGATTTCGCGGAACTCCTCCAGCGTCTCGATAAACGCAAACGGTGGCAGCAACCCGAACTCCGGATCGTCCCAGCGGGCCAGCGCCTCGTAGCCGTACAGCTCGGCGGACCCGTCCGCGCAGCGCACGACCGGCTGGTAATACACCTTGATCCAGCCCTCGTTTACCGCGCGCTTTACGTTGTTGATCACGTGTTGGCGGCGCTGCATGGCGGTGTCCAGGCTCTTGTCGTAGCGTGCGAGGTGCACGCCCGGGTGCTTCTTGATGCCGTTGCATGCGATGCGGGCCATGTCGCAGGCGTGCGACACGTCGATGTCTTCTCGCATGGTGGGTTCGAAGATGCCGGCCTTAAGGTGCAGGCGCACATCGCCGCGCAGCTCGCGTACCAGGCGATGCGCCGCCTCCACGCGCGCCTCCGCCACGTTGGATTCGCACAGCGCCACGAAGTGGTCGTCCGAGTACCGCGCCACGAGCTCGTTTTTAAAGACCTGCGACAAGCCCTCCGCCACTTCGCGCAGCAGGTTGTCGCCAGCGGCAAAGCCATGCTTGTCGTTGTACGCCTTGAAGTTCTCTATGTCCATGTAGAGCACGGAAAACTCCACGTCAAAACCCTCGATGCCCTCAAACAGCACGCTCACCGCGTTGTTGAACGTGTGCATGTTGGGGATGCCCGTAAGCTCGTCGTAGGATGCGATGTAGCGCAGACGCTCGCCGTTGCGCTCCAGTCTTTCGGCCTGCTCGGCCTCCTTAGTCTTTTGGCGATACGTCGACAACGCTACCGCGACGGTAGAGATCCACAGCGTAAACAGATTGACCTGCAGGCCGTAGGTGGCGGGGATCCCGCTGTTTATGAGCGCGTAGAAGGTGCTGAACACGACCGCGGTCCCAATGAACGTGGAGATGGGGCGCCAGGTAAGGAGCCCAAACACGAACAGCGACATGGTTACGAAGGCCAGCGCCTGCTCGCCTTGCAGGTACGAGTTGTTGCCGTAGTGGATGCCAAACGCCAGACAGGCCACGGCAAGCGTCGTAATCAGAATCTTGCCCGTGCGGACGTTGTACGTCTTGCCACGCGCGTAGCGCACGGTGTGGACCAGCGTTACGAGCGCAATGGACAAGAGCACGATGTACCATGCGCCGTGGTTGAAGAACCACAGTAAGTCGCGTTCCTTACCGGCGGCGGCGCCCTCGATGGCCGCGCGTGCCAGGCTCAGGATCATCCATGTTTCCATTGTCACAACGATGGCGGACATGTACACGGCCGCTCTTATGTTGCTCGTATGCAAAAAGCGCATGACGTAGTTAGACTGTTCGCTAAGTCCCAACCACGTGCGAAGCCTCTGTTTGTTCATGCTGACCTCCTTACCTCGGGATTCATTCTATCAGCACGCGCGGCATACGGGAACGTGAGGGCGGGGGCAGGGCTTGTCGAGTGCGTTCGCGGCGCATTGGCGCGCGTCGGCGGAGCGTCGGTCGTGCCTCAAACGACCAGCTACGCAGCCAAATGGCACAATGGGCGGGGCCAACGACCGTTAAGCGTTAATAAGTCACCGAATACGACTTTTCCGCTATTTTAAAGAGAAAAGCCACGGGCACTCTTGTAACATACATAATTGAATTAGTATGAAAATTGGGAGACGTGCATCTAAATGCAGCCCATTCGCAATGGCACGGGAGTGTTCCGCCTTGACGACGGTTAGAGAACATATAGACCGCCTGCTCGTTCGGAGCAAAAAGCGCACGCGCGCCATCGTGGTGTTTGCGTGTCTTGCGCTCGTCGTGGGGCTCCTGGCCGAGCGCGGCATGCGTCAGCAAGGCATAACGCTTACCGGCGGCTCGGACGTGCTCGACTGCAAAAGCTCCTACGACGTGGCCCACACGCACAACGCCGACTGCTACGACGCCTGGGGCAACCTGGCGTGCCCCTTGCAGGAGCGCGAGCTTCACACGCACGACGACACGTGCTACGGTGCGGACGGCACGATAGTTTGCGGCAAGCAGGAGCTGACCCAAGAGCACGTCCATGGCCCCGGCTGCTTCCGCGCGGCAAGCAAGCCCGCCACCCCCAAGGTCACGCAGTACTTTGACCACGACTTCAAGGACGCGAACGGCAACCTGCTGCTGTACGTGGAGGTGTCTGCTCCCGCTGGCGCGCTGCCCAGCAACGCCTTTATGGAGGCGACCTGGCTGGAGGGGCCGGACGTAGACATGGAGCTGGTCCGCGATGCCGTGCGGGAGCGCACCGACGGCACGCTCCTAAACTACCAGGCCGTCAACCTCGCCTTTTTTGACGAGGCGGGAAACCAGGTCCTGCCCACGTCCAAGGTGCTGGTAAAGATCACGTCCAGCCTGCTCAATGGCGGCGACAAGCCCGTGCTGGTCCATGTGGAAAGCGATGCCGAGACTCTGGCGCGCGGCGAGTCCCAGGGCTTGTCGGTGGCGTATCCCCAGGCGGACGTGGTCAAGACGTTGAGCGCCCAGGAGCTGGACGCGCGCGGAGAAGCCCTTGCCGCCGACCAGCTGGCCGCAGACACCAGCGCCGTGTCCACGTTTGTGGTCGCGACGTCGTCCGAGCGCCAAACGCTGCAGACCCAGGCAAACGGAGCGACCATTACCGTGGAGGCTCCCGCGTCCGCCGGGATCCCGGCCGGTGCGTGGCTCGAGGTCAACGAAGTGGCGAGCGGGTCCAAGGAGTACAAGGACTTTCATCGGCAGGCTTTGGACGCCACGGGCGCGACCAAGGCGGCGCTCGCGCGGTACTTCGACATCAACATTATGACGGAGGCCGGCAAGGTCGAGCCTGCGGATGGCGTGGCCGTGACCATAGCGCTAGACGACGCGCCAGCGGGCACGTCCAACCCGCAGGCCTCCGTGGTGCACTTTATCCAGACGCCGGAGGAGGCACAGGCCCTTACCGAGGCGCTCAAGCGCGACGCCGCAAAGCAGCTGGAGGAGCAAGCGGCTGGCGAGGCGACTGCGGCGAGCGAGGCCATGACGGTGACCGAGGACGAGGCCGAGGCGGGCGAGAAGAGCGCGGCGAGCGTAGCGGGTGCGGCGAGCGCGGCGGATAAGGGCAAGGCTGGCAGCGCCAGCGCGTCGAGCGCGGATGATGCGGCGGGCAAGGCCAGTGCGGTGAGCAAGTCGAGCGGTGCTGGCGGAGCAAGCGCATCCGGCGGATCCAAGTCCCAGGGCGACGAGGTCATCGAGCTGGGTGAGGACTCCAGCGGCAAGGCCTCGTCCACAGGTGCGGGTGCGGGCGCGTCCACCGGCGCGTCCACTGGTAAAAAGAGCGCTGACAAAAGCACCGACAAGACTACGGTAAAGAGCTCGTCCAAGACCAAGGCCACAAGCGCGAAGAACGCCGGCATCGAGGTCGTGGACGACGGGGCCAGTGCGACGAAGGTCGACGACGCCAAGGGCGACGGCGCAAAGGAGGTCGGCCTGGAGGTAGTGTCCGACGCAAGCGACGACGCTTCGAGCACGGCTGCCGGCAGCGCCGCCGACAAGGCCGCCGCCACGCCGCCGGTTGACGTCCAGGTAAACGTGGGCGACATCGAGATCGTGCCCTCCAGCGAAAAGGACGGCACCACGCAGTTCCTGGCCCGGAGCTTCTCGGTGTACGGCGTGCTCTACACCGTGGACTTTGAGTATCAGGGATTCAAGTACACCCTGCCCGGCGGCGGTGCCATGACGCTTTCCGAGCTCTTCAGCGCGCTCAAGATCAACGAGGACGTCGCCAACGTGGAGGAGGTAACGTTTACCAACCCCGACCTCCTGAGCGTCGAGCGGGTCGGCGCGGAAGGCGCGAGCTTTGAGCGACTAGACCACAGCCTCCTCACGCCCGATCCGGACACCAAGGCTACCGGCGGCAAGCTCAAAACAAAAGCGCTTGAGGACGGCGAAGACTTCGACGAGCTGCCCACGCTCATCCAGACCGTCCAGGTTGCGGAGGGCGACTGGATCATAACGAGCCTTGAATCCTTCGACACGCCCGAGACGCTTGTGGTAAAAACCGCCAAGTCCACGTACACGATTGCCGTAACGGATCCGCCAACCCCCTTTGGCCCGGGCGCAGGCTTCTTTGGTGGCACGGCTACGTGGGATATGAGCGGACTTCAAGGGCCTACCGGCTCGCTGGAAATCAAGCTTACGAACCCGTCGAACGACGGCTACGAGGTGGGCGACAAGCTCAGCTTTGAAATAACTTACCTTATAGAAAGCAAGGTGTGGACCGCATTCCCCAACAATTACAACCCGTGGCTGGGCTATCCCACCTTTACCTACGACTTCGGCTCCGACTTCAAAAACAGCAAATTCCTCACGAGCATAAAAAGCCACAAGAGCTACCTGTACTTTGGTGGCAAAAAGCGCGGCACGCTGGAGGTCGACTCCGAGGGCAAGATCAAGATCCAGGTCACCGACATGAACTGGTTCAACAGCCGAGACGAAATAGGCGGCAGCTTTACGGTCGAGGTTGAGCTGACAGGTATCAAGGATGGAGGCGGAGGCAACACTAATGTTGAATTCCCCGGAACTCCTGGTCCGGTGACCATCGAAAAGAAGAAGCACGTAACAACCGAACAAAAGACCATCACGAATGCTGTAAAAAACGATGGTGGCTCATATACCCTAACTTATAGCGCGTCCTTCACGGTTGACGAGAGCGTGACGAGCCTAAAGTTCGAAGACACGCTTGGCGGTAAGCAAACGCTCGGTACAGTAACCGTTGACAACAGCGATGTGATGTCATCGGTAACCAAAACCGAGGGCGGAGGCTTCACCAAGAGCTTTACATACGATTTTAGTGGCAATGGGCTCAACGCGGGTACACATGCCGTTACCTACACGACTACAGTCGACGCTAGCGTCTACGAATCGCTTTCCAGCGGTGGAAGCGACTGGACCACCACCAACACCTGTAAGTGGACCTACGACAGCGACAAAGAGGTTCCCGGTGGCGACACCACCTACGAAATCAAGAAGGAGCCCAAAACACCGCCCACGGTTGACAAGACCTCGAGTATCAACGATACAAACAGCAACGGCCAGCTTGATCCGGGTGAGGAGATCACCTACACCCTTACCATCACGGGCAAAGAGCTTGCAGGTATGGGCATAAGCGATAGCATGACCGACCTGCAGGTGGTGCAGGGCACGCCTTCGATTACGGTGAATCCGGCTGGCAACAGTGAAGCATACGGCAACTGGATAAACGCAATCACATCGCAGATCACGAACAGTGCCGATGCGAACTACAGCCCCTACAGCACAACGGTCATCGGAAACAGCGAGGCGACGAAGATTCCCAATGTGGAGCCGTTCAATTCGTCAAGCACCGATGTGACCATCACAATCACCTATACCACCAGGGTCATCGACCAAAGCGCTGCAGCGGCGGCCGGCGTGTACGGTCAGCAAAACATAACCAACACCCTTTCGGAGGACTGGACCTGGCAAAACCACACCACGTCCCATCCGGTCAAATACGAGGACGAGACCGTTACCAAGGTGAGCAAGTCCGCGACACACACCATGCAAGACCATGGCACGTACGAAGGTGCAACCCTCAACGTCACACAAAACGGTATTCCAGATGGCGATGGCATAATTACCTATATCATCGTAGTGGGTGACGGCACGACCACGCTCGATGGCGTGCGCGTAACCGATACCTTCAGCGGAGATCAGCAACTGATTCTTGAATCGTTTCAGATGACGGGCAGCAACGTAACCGTTGGCAACTGGAAGCCTTATAGTGCCAACGAGAATCCCACTATGTGGAACCAGCAGGCCTTCGACTTTTCGTTCCCTGCAGGTACGGGTACCGGTCCCGTGACCATTAAGTACGAGACCAAGCCCTTTAGTGGTGAAGCGGCGAACGGCGCCGGCATCTACGGTGAGCGCACCTTCAGCAACACCGTACGTACCAGTACTGACGAGGATACCGTTGGCGTCAACTACGAGTATCCGTACAAGGTACCGTTCGTCGTGAAGAAGACCTCTGCTCCCGCAAGCGGCACGACAATTCAGTCCGATTCCCCTGTTACCTACACCATTATCTACGGTAGTGCCAGTGACGCGATCGCTGGTCTTACCATCATGGACGAGATGACCGACCTCCAAAAGCTCAAGAAAAAGGACGGTACGACTGGCGAATATAAAGCCAGCACGGTAATTGTCAGCTTCCCCGCCAATGACCTTATGGAGCAAAACCTCTACGGTACGATTGGCTATGGCACCAAGCTTGAAATGACTAAGACGCAAGACGGCAAGTATACCTTTGATATGCCCGATGCCTCCAGTGGTTGGGGCAACGACGGCGTTACCTGGAGTCACTTCGATGACGACAGCTACAACGAAAACATGGTCCGCGTGTTCAACTTTGCGTTCCCGAGCAAGTTCTATAGCGACGAATCAATGACGCAAGAGGTAGCGGAAGGCGCTATAAAAGGCCGCGTCACCGTTACCTACACTACCACGATCATAAACGAGGGCGAGGCTGCTGCCGCAGGGATTACAGGTCAAAAGGATGTCCTGAACACGGCAACTGCGAAGGACGGCTCGTCAACGACCACCGTAAAGCCCGACTTCCCCAAAAACCTCAACCACAATCCTGACGTGTCCAAGTCCTTCTCGGGCTGGGACGACGACGGCTAAACAACGTGGTGGGACATCGACGTAAAGGCCGACGAAGAGTCCACCTACCCGCTGGAGGACCTCACCCTTACCGAGGACTGGGCGAGCGGGTCTGTGTACTACACCACCGACTGGCCCGTGCAAAACTACGAGAAGAACGCCCTCGCGGACTTCGACCTGCTCGGTGCCACTATCACCACCACGTCGGGCACCGTGCTCCAGCCGGGTCGCGACTACACCATCGACAAAGAGGCCGGAGCCTTCAAGTTCAAAAAACTGGACGAGGGCATTACCGTCCACATAGCCATCCACAACCCCGACGCCACCATAAACACGTTCTACCAGCACAATCAGGTTAAGCTCACGTGGAAAAAGGACGCCTACAACACGGGCGAGAAGACCGTAGACGCCACGGGTCGTCGCGTAAAGCAGGAGGTGGACCTTACCAAGACGGGCACTTACGACCCGGATACCCACATCATTACTTGGAAGGTCGTCTTCAACCCCTACAGCAAGGCGGTCGTTCCCGAATGGAACCAGATCAAGTTCGAGGACACCCTCGCCGAGGGCTTGGAACTCACGGGTAACATAGACGTAGAGATTGCGGGCGCATGGCAAAACCATACGGTGCTGGATGTTAACTCGAAAACGATGGCGGATAGTAGTGGGCGGCCTACTACAGAAGAGACTGAAGCTGGCATCACGAGAGTTCAAGAGATGGGTTCTAGTGACAAGCCCAGCGAGCACATTACCGTCACAACCTACAGCGACGGTACCAAGACCTTTATCGTGGACGACTTGGATCCGCACGAGCGCTGGGGTTCTACCGTAAGCGATACGAAGTACTACCAAAAGACCGGTGGCGAGTGGACCGAGGTCAATAGTATTCCGACTGGTTACGAAAACGGCCCCGATTACAAAACAGTTACCAACATCGGCCTGGGCCTCTCCGGCAACACCTACAACATCACCTATCGCACCAAGGTCACCGACAAAAAGTGGGAGTCCATAACCAGCTCCCTTACCGGCAGGGAGGTCTTCCAAAACAACGTGGACCTAAACAACGGCGCCGACAAGAGCTTTAAAGCGTCGAACAAGGTAACCGTGGAAGGCACAGACTACCTGCACAAGCACGACGTGACCAAGGAGGACTCTGACGGCTATATCATCGATGCCGAGGAGATGCACGACAACACCATCAGCTACGAGGTGGACATAAACCCCAAGCGCCTTACGCTTAATACGGGCAAGCCACTCACCCTTACCGACCGCATCGACACCATAATGGAGCTGGATACCGACTCCGTAAAGGTATACGCCTACGAGGGCGACGCGGAAAACGCCTCCGAGCTGAGCCACGCCCAGCTTGCGAACATGGGCATATCCATATCCTACAACGACGACACTCGCCAGCTCACCGTGGCGGGCATCCCGGACAAGCGTCACTTTAAGGTGGCCTACGACGCCGTGTCGCGTGCCAATGGCTTCAGTACCTTCGCCAACACGGCCACGCTCATTGGCGGCGGCTCCCACAGCGACAAGGTGAGCGACCAACACGGCATAACCAACGACGGCGAGAGCTTCTGGGGCAACCGCCATCCCTACGTCGACCTAAAAAAGATCGACGAGAACGACATTACGAACAAGCTCTCTGGTGCCAAGTTCAAGCTGTATAAGGTCATTCTAAAGAACAGCGACGAGACCAAGAACTGGACCCGTGCCGACTGGATGGACCTGCTGGAAAAGGTCGAGTCGGGCGACCCTGCCGTGCTGGAGCAAGTAAAGAAGGACTTCGCGATGGTCGGCAAGCAGCAGATCGGCGGCAACGATCTCACGACGGGTTCAGACGGCATGCTGACGCTCGAGTACGAACAGCTCCCCACTGATTCAAGTGATTCCACTACTGGCACCTATCTCCAGGAGCACACCGTCTACTGCTGGGAGGAGACCGATCCTCCCAACGACTACAAGGTAACGAACAAGGGCCCGCACTACTTCGTCCTCTACCTCGATGGCGAGCTGGACGACGACTACGTGCAGGAAGACCAACACAAAAAGGCCGCTTGGGCCCTCGACGACGCGGTGAGCCTGGCAAACGGC
>JAGCBF010000018.1 GCA_017652285.1 Atopobiaceae bacterium | reverse complement strand
GTCCCGATTGGCCAGTTGGCGGACAAAAGTGGCCGAAAGGGGCCTAGCCCCGATTGGCCACATCGCGGGCAAAAGTGGCCGATTGGGGCCTTGCCCCAGTCTATCTTGCGATTTTGTCGGTCTAACGATTCTATCGTCCTTACGTTTTTGTCGGCCGTTCGCCGCGTTACGGGCCTATGGTGTACCGATCAAGCTCTGTGCAGGACGAGCCGTAAATAGCAACCTTGTCCATAGGCCCCTCGGTCGTGTACGATTAATGACAAAAGGCGACAGACTCGGGAAGAGTGATCGCTCCCTTAGGGCGATTCGCCAAGCGAGTCAATCGGGGCCAGCCCCCTATTGACGCGTTCATGGTTCTACGGGCTCGAAAGGTGGAGAAATGCGTAATCGTACGATAGCTTATTTATGCGCGTTGCTTATGGCGTTTGTCGCGCTGACCGCGTGTTCGAGCGAGGCGTTACGCGACGCCGTGTCCAGAGCGGGAACGGCAAGGTCCGTGGGCTCTTCCGGCGTGACGATTCGCGCCAAAAAGGGAACAGCCACGCTCGACATAGCGCGTGCCGCGCCGGGCGGCGACAAGCCCGACGGCATCGAGCCAGATACGTGGACCGTCTTCGTGTACCTGTGCGGTTCGGATCTTGAGTCTGACAACGGATGCGCAACGGAGGATCTGGGCGAGCTGGTTGGCGCCTCGGGCAGTGACGAGGTGCGCTTTGTGGTGGAGACCGGCGGCGCCAAACGTTGGTACACCGATGGGATACAGGCAAAGAATCTGCAGCGCTTCCTTATCCAAGACGGTGCGATTCAAGAGGTCGACCAAATCGACAGCGCGGACATGGGAGACGCGAACACATTGGCCGACTTCCTGACCTGGGGCGTCGAGAACTACCCGGCCGAACACATGGGCGTGGTGTTGTGGAACCATGGGGGCGGGCCGATTTCGGGCGTGTGCTTCGACGAGCGCAACGATGACGATGCCCTGGTGCTTCGCGAGCTCGACGATGCGCTCGCCAAGACCTTTGCCGTAATGTGGGACAAGTTCGAGTTCGTGGGCTTCGACGCCTGCCTCATGTCCACGCTGGAGACGGCCAATGTGCTGGCGTCCTATGCAAAATACATGCTTGGCTCCGAAGAAATGGAGCCCGACACCGGCTGGGAGTACAGCACGCTTATGGAGTGCCTGGCGCAAAACCCTGCGTGCAGCGGTTTGGACGTTGGTCGGGAGATTGCCGGTGCGTACATGGGCTCCATAGAAAGCGATGAGGACCGTGACCTCGCGACCTTCTCTGTTGTTGACCTGACGAGCGTCGATGCCCTTCTCCAAAGCTTCAACCGGTTTTCCCAAGAGCTTAACGAGGCGTCGGAGGATGCGCCCACGCTTGCCGCGATGGTACGCGGCATCCACGACGTGGACAACTTCGGCGGAAACAACAACGCCGAAGGCTATTCAAACATGGTCGACCTCGGCGGATTGGTCAATGCCTGTGCCGACTACACTGTGAGCTCGGAAGAGGTGATCGCGGCGCTGCAGACCGTGGTCGCTTTCCACACGGAGGGCGCGACGCATGCGGCGGCGCAGGGCTTGTCGGTGTACTACCCGCTCAAGGTCGAGGATTCCGAAGAGCTTGCGGTGTTTGAGAACGTCTGCGTCAGCCCGTACTACTTGTCGTTCGTGGACCGTCTGATGCATGGCGCCACGTATGCGGGTGGCGACGAGAGCGGCTCGTATGACGACTACGATGACGGCACGTGGTTTGGCGAGGACGGCTTTTGGGAGTGGCTTTGGAGCGACGAGGAATCTGGGGAGGGGACTCAGAGCGCTCAGGACGACGATTACTGGGATTTCGTGGACGAGGGCGACGGCGCAAGCTCGGCCATAACGTTTGACGTGGAGCCGCAGCTTGACGATGACGGCATATACTGGTTCCGTTTGGATAAGGAGGGACTCAACAACGCTGCCGCCGTATCGGCCATGGTATTTGAGTACGCCAGAGACGGCGAGGACCTTGTCTGCCTGGGCGAGACGTACGACGTGGACGCCGACTGGGATGCGGGTGAGTTCGCGGACGACTTTGACGGCAAGTGGCTTTCGTTGCCTGATGGACAAAACCTGTGCGTCTATGCTGCCGAAACCGCCGATGACTATGTGGTGTACACCTCGCCCATATTGCTGAACGGCCGCGAGACCAATCTGCGCATGCGCCAGTACGACTCCGGCCGCGTGGTGGTCGAAGGTGCCTGGGACGGCATAGGCGAAGACGGCGCGTCCGCACGCGGCATTACCAAGATAAAGAAGGGCGACGTGATCGTTCCGTTGTTCGATTACATGCTCGCAGATACGGGCGAGTGGGCCGACGAATACTACGAGGGTGACGAGTTCAAGGTCAAGGGCAAACTCAAGGTTTCGTACGACTTGCTGTATGCGGGGGACTACGATTACTCGTTTTGCATCTACGATGTGTTCGGCGGCGTGTTCGCCACCGACTCGATCGGCTTTGGCGTCGACGAGGACGGTTCGATCACGTTCTTCGACTAGCGCATGAGTCAGGGGGACAGGCACCCTGGCTCAAAGGCGCCCGTCCCCCTGACTCATAGAAACACCCCCGCCGGCAGTGCAGGCGGGGGTGCGGAGAGGACGGTTGTGGCAAGACGCTATCGGTTGTGCCACGACTCGTCGGCATGGCTCTTGTCGACGCCAGTTGAGTGGGTCTTGGTTTCGAGCACGCCGTCGCGGGTGCGGATCAGCTTGCGCTTGATCTTGCCGCCGACGGTTTTGGGAAGCTCGTCGACGTACTCGACCACGCGTGGGTACTTGTACGGCGCCGTCTCCTTCTTGACCCAGGTCTGCAGCTCCTTGGTCAGCTCGGGCGAGGGCTCGTAGCCGCGTGCGAGCACGATGGTGGCCTTGACCACCATGCCGCGGATGGGATCGGGCGCGGCGGTAACGGCGCATTCCACCACGGCATCGTGCTTGACCAGCGCGCTTTCGACCTCAAAGGGGCCAATGCGATAGACGGAGCACTTGATCACGTCGTCGTTGCGCCCCACGAAGTACACGTAGCCGTCTATGTCGCGCCACGCCATGTCGTGCAGGTTGTAGTAGTCGCCGCCCACGGCCTCCTTGGTGGCCTCGGGATTGTTGACGTAGCCCACAAAGAGCCCGGGCGGGTAGGCCTCCTTGAGTCCGGTGACACAGATCGCGCCCTCGTCGCCGTCTTCCACCTCGTGGCCGTCGTCGTCCAACAGCTTGATGTTGAGCAGCGGCGACGGCTTGCCCATCGAACCCGGCCGTGGCTCGATCCACGGAAAGGTCGCCAGCAGCACGGGACCCTCGGTCTGGCCAAAGCCCTCTCGAATCTTCTTTCCCGTAAACTTCTCCCACCTTATGGTGACCTCCGCGTTGAGCGGCTCGCCCGCCGTGGCGAAGTTCTGGATGCTGGAAAGATCGTAGGACGCTACGTCCTCCTGCAGCATAAAGCGATACATGGTGGGCGGCGCGCAGAAGGTCTTGAGGTCGTAGTCCTGCATGTGTTGCAGCAGCTTGGTGGGCACGAACTTGTCCATGTCGTAGCAAAAGATCTCGGCGCCGCAGATCCACTGGCCGTAGATCTTGCCCCAGCCAAACTTTGCCCAGCCGCTGTCCGTCACGCTCATGTGCAGGCCGTTCTCCTTGACCTGCTGCCAGTACTTGGCGGTAAGGATGTGGCCGAGCGGATGCGCGAAGTTGTGCATGACGGCCTTGGGATTGCCCGTCGTGCCGCTGGTAAAGTAGATGAGCATGATGTCTTTGGACGTGGTCGCGGCCTCGCCAGTCGGGCGCTCCCACTGCTCGGACTCCCCGTCGATAAGCTCGTCAAAGCTGAGCCAACCCTCGCGCGTGCCGGCCACGCTTACGCAGTGCTTGACGGAAGGGGAGTTCTTGAGGGCACCCTCCGCCTGGGCGCACACGTAGTCGTCGTTGACGCACACGAACATCTTGACGCGTGCCATGTTGGCACGATAGCTAATGTCGTGGCTCGTAAGCTGCAGCGTCGCGGGAATGATGGACGCGCCGATCTTGCAGAGCGCGCTTGCGACCACCCAGTACTCCCAACGGCGGCGCAGGATGCACATGACCACGTCGCCCTTGCCAATGCCGAGCTTGACGAACGCGTTAGCGACGCGGTTGGAAAGCCGGCTGATGTCGGTAAACGTGAATTCGCGCTCCTCGCCGGCGTCGTTGCACCACAGCAGCGCCTTTTTGTCCGGCTCCACGCGCGCCCACTCGTCCACCACGTCGTAGCCAAAGTTGAAGTCCTCTGGCACGTCGATCCTAAAGTTGTCGTAGAAGTCCTCGTAGCTGTCGAAGTCGATGCGCGGACAATACTTGCTCAAGATGTAATTCATGACACTTCCCTTGTTTTCCCAAACGTACGGCTTGCGTTACTCGGCGATGACGGTCACAAACCGTGCGGGTACCTCCGAGGCGCAACGCTGGCCGTGGGGGATGGTGGGGTTGAAGTAGATGCTGTCGCCGGGATTGAGCGTGAACTCGCGATCGCCCCACACCACGATGAGCGTGCCCTCCAGCACGAGGTTGAACTCCTGGCCGGTATGCTGTACCAGCTTCGCAGGCTCGTCGGAGGGGTTGATGGTGACCTCCAGCGGCTGCATGATCTTGTTTTGATACCTAAAGGCAAGGTCCTCGAAGTGGTAGCCTGGGTAGCGCTCCACCTCGCGGCCTTGTCCGGCGCGCACGACCTGAAAGGTGTTGAGTTTGGCGGCGGTGCCGGTAAGAATCTCTGTAAACTCCACCCCAAAGCGCTGCGCCATGTGGTAAATGGCGGAAATGGGCACGTCGGCACCCGACTCTTCCCACCTCACGTAGGTCTCCAAACTCACTTCGAGGTCGGCGGCCATGTCCTCGCGGGTTACCTCGCAGGCCTCGCGCAGTCCCTGGATGCGCTGGCCGATTTCGTGCATTGCCTTCTCGTCGTTTGACACGGCAACCCCTTTCTGCGGTTTTGTCCAATAGTGCATGATTCTCGCGCATTTTTGCAGGATTGCAAGAGCTATATAAGAATTGCGTGCAAACGTTAACGAAGGGGCATACCTGTTATAATCGCCATACAAAACCTTAAGGACAAGGACGCAACATGCAGCTGAAAGGAGCACAGATCGTCGTGCGCACGCTCATGGAGCAGGGCGTGGACTTGGTGTTTGGCTTTCCTGGCGCAACCGTCATAGACATATACGACGCGCTGTACGACCACGCCGACAAGATCCGTCACGTGCTGGTGGCCCACGAGCAAGGGGCGGCCCATGCCGCAGACGGCTACGCGCGTGCCACGGGCAAGGTGGGGGTGTGTCTGGCGACCTCGGGTCCCGGGTCGACCAACCTGGTGACGGGCATCGCGGCGGCCTTTATGGACTCGGTGCCCATAGTCGTCGTGACGGGCAACGTGGCGACGTCGCAAATCGGCACGGACAGCTTTCAGGAGATCGACATCACGGGCGTGACCCTTCCCATCACCAAGCACAATTACTTTGTGGAGGACGTGGACGAGCTTGCCGACACGATACGCGAGGCGTTTAGGCTGGCGCAATCTGGTCGCAAGGGACCCGTGCTCGTAGACATCGCGAAGGACGTGCAGCAGGCGCTCGGCGAGTACGAGCCCGCACAGGCGGTCGTGCCCGAGGAGCCGTGCCTTGCTGACGGCGTCGTGTTCTCCGATGCGGCCGCCTGCATAAACGCCTGCCATCGTCCGCTCGTGTACTTTGGCGGCGGAGTGGTGTCGGCAGGTGCGGAGCAGGAGCTTTTGGAGCTCGCCGACAAGATCGATGCTCCCATCGCCTGCTCGCTCATGGGAATCTCGGCGGTGCCATCCAGCCATCCGCGCTTCTTGGGCATGGAGGGCATGCACGGCAACTATGCGGCGACGATGGCCATGAAGAACGCGGACTGCATCATCGCGCTGGGCTGCAGGTTCAGCGACCGGTCAATCGGCAATCGAGAAAAGTTTGGCGTGGGCGTGCACATCGTGCACGTGGACGTGGACCGTTCGGAGCTGTCCAAGAACACCAACGACGAGTACGGCATCGTGGGCGACGTGGGGCTGGCCATTCGCAAGCTGCTGCAGCTGCTGAGGCCGGCGGACCATCGCGGATGGCGCGAGCTGGTGGCAAAGCTGCGTGCCGATCAGGCGCTGCAGCAAGACACGCGCGAAGGCCTGACGCCACGTGCGGTGCTCGCTGCGGTGGACGCACGTCGCGATCGTGACTCCGTCGTGGTGACGGACGTGGGGCAGCACCAAATGTGGTCGGCACAGTACCTGCGCTTCGATCGCCCTCGCACGTTTGTGACCAACGGCGGCTTGGGCGCGATGGGATTTGGCCTGCCCGCGGCCATTGGCGCCTCGCTCGCCACGGGTCGTCGCACGCTGCTGGTGGTGGGCGACGGCGGCTTTGGCATGAGCCTGCACGAGCTGGCAACGGCCGTGTCGACTGCGGCGCCGCTCACCATACTGGTGATGAACAACGGCGTCTTGGGCATGGTGCGGCAGTGGCAGTCCATGTTCTACGACAAGCGCTACGCCAGCACCACGCTGAGCTCGTATAGGCACACGGACTTTGTGGCCGTGGCCAAGGCGTTTGGGGCCGACGGCATGGCCGTGGACACGTTGGAACGGCTGGAAGACGCCTTGACGAGGGCGGAGCAGGCCGATGGGCCGTATCTTATCGATTGCGCGATCGGGGCGGACGAGTTCGTGCTGCCCATGCTGTCGCCCGGCGGCACGTTAGGCGACATAATCGTTAAGGTGGTGGGTTAGGTGAACCGCTACACGTTTGCCATCTTGGTGCACAATCGCTTTGGCGTGCTCAATCGCGTGACCAGCATGTTCCGTCGGCGGCGATTCAACATCGCCTCGCTTACCGTGTCGGAGACCGAGACGTCCGCGTACTCGCGCATCACGGCGGTGTTCGATGGCGAGGAGGCTACCAAGGAGCAGCTCATGAGCCAGCTGTACAAGCTGCCCGACGTCGTGATGGTGAGCGAGCTCGACCGCGAGGACACGGTGAACAGCGAGCTGCTGCTCATCAAGCTCGCCAACCGTGGGGGAGAGCAGCGAAACGACATTTTGGACGCGGCCGGTGTCTTTGAGGCCAAGGTCATGGAATACAATCGCGACGCGATTATCTTGCAACTCGTGGGCGACACGCGGCTGATAGACAACTTTGTCGACCTCATGCGCGACTATGACATCTTGGAGAGTTGTCGCACGGGGGTCATATCGCTTTCGCGCGGTGTGGGCACCATGCGCGACGGCATTGCGTGACGAGGCCTGATAAGAGGTCAGGTATTCAGAAGCATGAATGGAGGAAGCTATGGATAAGGAGCTTACGCGACGCGGGTTTATCGGATGCGCGGGAGGACTGCTCGCATCGGTCGCGTTTGCTGGTTGCGCGGGCAATGCGGGCGGTGATTCCGCGAAGGATGGCGCGGCCGACGACACGACCAACGATGCCGCCGCCAAAGGCAGCATCGACTACATGGCGCTCGTAAACAAGCAGCATGCGCTTCCCGATGACTGGGAGGCCAACGTCGACCTGGTGGAAGAGAAGAGCCTGCTCTACGACGATCCGGTAAAGGTGGAGCGCAAGGCGTACGAAGCTTACCAAGCGCTCAAGAAGGAGCTGGCGGACGAGGGCACGTTCGTGGAGCTCGACTCGTGCTACCGCAGCGTCGCCCAGCAGCAAGAGGTCATGGATGAGTTCACCAAGGAGTATGGTGCCGAGTACGCAAAGCGCATCGTGGCGACGCCTGGCTACTCCGAACACCACACGGGCCTTGCGCTCGACCTGTTCCTGGTCATAGATGGAGAGCAGGTCTACCTTAACGAAGACATGATGCAGCATCCCGAAGTGTGGGAGAAGGTCCATGCCAAGCTTGGCGACCATGGCTTCATCCTTCGGTATTTGCCCGAGCGCAAGCTGATCACGGGATATAGCTACGAGCCGTGGCACATTCGCTACATCGACGACCCCAGCGTCGCCAAGCAGATCATGGACGATGGGGTTACCTTTGAGGAATACCTCAACGAGGTGCCAGAAAACATTGCGGGTTGCAAGATCGAGTATGGAACGTCGGATCTGTATGCCGAGTCCGACATCGATGCCACAATCGACACGATCATGCAGGAGTTCAACTCGTGGGATGGCTGCAAGCTGCTTCGATTTGCCTATGCGGGCGACGACGCTTGTGGTGCGGAGGAGCTTGCGTACGTCAACAGCCTTCGTAAGGAGGGCACAGACGAGTTTGGCCAGGCCATCGTGCTTGTGACGGACTTCCATTCTCCGAGTGCCGACAAGGCAGAGGGCACCGCGTGGGAGCCCGATACCGACTACGAGGGCTACACCTGGCACTTGGGCCGCACCGACGCCGACGGTGCCTGGGAGCTCTTGACCATGGGATATGCGTAATTTGCTCCCCATCGGCGCCCGTAGTTGGCCGATTGGGGCTAGGCCCCTTTCGGCCACTTTTGGCCCTCGATCCGGAAGTCTCCTTTACATGGTGCGGCAGCGCCAGATCGTGCCTTCGGTTACGAGAACGTCCACGGCGACGTCGTGCGCATCGTGCGGCAGCGGGTTGCTGCTCACCTGCACGGAACGCACCAAGCCGACCTTGTCGCCAGGGTAAAACGCAAGGAAGTTGTCGTAGTAGCCCGCGCCGTAGCCCACACGGTTGCCCTCGCCGTCAAACACGAGACCAGGCACGAGGCAGAGCGAGCCAAGGAAGTCATGCTCGCCAAGTGGCGTGGCGTCCTTTGAGGGCGGGCATCCCAAGCCGCGCGAGCCACGCGAGAGATGGTCCAGCGAGTCGACCTCGTAGAACGTGAGGTCGTTGGTCTTGGTGTCGAAGTGGGGGAGCGCCACGCGCTTGCCCTGCTTGAGGGCGTGGCGCAAGAGCGGCATCGTGTCGATTTCCTCGTGGACGGGAAGGTATCCCAAGATCAGGTCGGTCTGATGGTATAGGTCAAGCATGAGGAACATCTGGCGCACGGCCCCATCGATTCGAGCGGAAAAATCCTTGGGCATGGACTCGCAAAGGCTTAGATAGTTGTTGCGCAACGAGGACTTGCCCGCGTCGGTTCCGTACGAACTCGCCATAGGTGCTCCTTTCGATAGATACCTTTACAATAAACTACCAACGGGCAGCGTGGCTGCCAAAAATGAATTTAATGCAAATATTAACAGAACGTAAGCGCCCGTTTGGGGCAAGTTTGCCGCCTGCGGTTGGCCAGTTGGCCGATTGGGGCTAGGCCCCTTTCGGCCATTTTTGGCCAGACGACCGTTTTTGTCCGCCTGCGCTAGGCACCTGTCGGCCAAAGGTCTTCCACGACATCCTGTCGTCCGACCCTGACGTATCGCAAGAGATTCCAGCTGCTAGAATTGAACGTCGTTGTGGTCGACGGGGCATAAGGGAGCAGCGAGCCATGCCGTTAAGCAATGCCGTGTGTGTGGTGCAGATCGGTGACATCGAGGTCACCATCGAGCGCAAGCGGGTCAAAAACGTCAACATGCGTATGCGTGAGCCTGGAAAGGCGCATGTGAGCGTGCCGCTTGGTATGTCGTTAGCGCAGGCAGAGGTGTTTGTGCGAGAGCACGCGGACTGGCTGGTGGCGCACGCGGCAAAGCTAGCCGAGCGAGAGCCGACGCGGCCGACTTCGTGGCAGACGGGCGAGGTCGTTCGCCTGTGGGGAGATGCGCTCACGCTTCGTGTTGAAGAGAGCGACGTGAGAAGCTATGCGGTTGTCGACAAGGACTTGGTGGTACATGTGCTACCGGGCGATGGCAAGGAGATGGTTGAGGCCCTGGTCGAGCAGCTGTATCGCGTGCAGATGACCGAGCGACTCAAGACGTTGTTGCCGATGTGCGAGCTGCGCGTGGGAAAGCAGGCGACTTCGGTGACCTTGCGACGCATGACCACGCGGTGGGGCTCATGCACGCCGTCCACGGGTCGGATTCGACTCAACGTGGCGCTCGCGGAGTTATCGCCAGATTGCTTGGAGATGGTGCTCATCCACGAGTTGTGTCATTTGCACGAGAAGAACCACGGGCCGCGTTTCCAGGCGCTGATGGACCTGCATTGTCCTGGCTGGCGCGCCACCCAGCGCACCCTCGATGCCCGCATGCCTGGCTAATGGCCGAAAGGAGCCTGGCGCAGGCGGCCAAAAGTGGCCTGGCGCAGGCGGCCAAAAGTGGCCGAAAGGGGCCTAGCCCCAATCGGCCAAAAGCGGCCCAATCGACCAAGTTGCCCCAATCGGCCACGTGGTGCGCCGTACGTGCTATTATGTTCGGGCTGCATATCAAACGAAAGGAAGCAACATGCCCAACGAGGGAAGCTACGAGGCCGCGCTTCGTCGTAGCAACCAGATCCAAGCCGACTTGCCCGAGCATCCAGAGAAGTACTGCATGCTGACGGGCGACCGACCTACCGGCCGGCTTCACTTTGGCCACTATTTCGGCACGCTGGTGGAACGCGTGCGCCTGCAGGAGCTGGGCGTGCGCACCAACGTTATTATCGCGGACTACCAAGTGATCACGGACCGCGACACGACGGAGCACATCGCGGACAACGTGCACAACATGGTGATCGACTATCTGGCCTGTGGCATCGACCCGTCAAAGACCATGATTTTTACCCATTCCGCCGTGCCGGCGCTCAACCAGCTCATGCTGCCGTTCCTGTCGCTCGTAAGCGAGGCGGAGCTGCAGAGAAACCCGACCGTTAAGGCCGAGCAGGAGGCCAGTGGGCACGCGCTCACGGGTCTGCTCCTGACCTATCCCGTGCACCAGGCGTGCGACATCCTGTTTTGCAAGGGCAACATCGTGCCCGTGGGTCGCGACCAGCTGCCGCACATCGAGCAGACGCGCCAGATCGCGCGTCGCTTCAACCAGCGCTACGGCAAGGTCTTCCCGGACGTCGACGGCCTGCTCACGTCCACGCCCATGCTCCCCGGTCTGGACGGACGCAAGATGAGCAAGTCCTACGGCAACGCCATCTCGATCTCCATGACCGCAGAAGAGACCGCCAAGCTCATCCGCAAGTCTCGCACGGACTCCGAGCGCAACATCACCTTTGACCCGGAGAACCGCCCAGGCGTGTCCGCGCTTCTTACCACGGCAGGCATCTGCACCGGTCGCGACCCGCAGGACATTGCCGAAGAGATTGGCATGGGTGGTGCCGGCCAGCTCAAGCGCTACGTGACCGAGTCCGTCAATGCGTACTTCGAGCCCATTCGCGAGCGTCGTCGCGCGCTCGAGAAGGACATGGACTTCATTCGCGACGTATTGGCAGACGGCAACCGTCGCGCGAACGAGATTGCCGACAAGACGCTCGACGAGGTTCGTGCGGCCATGGGCATGAGGTACTGAGCTGCCAGAAGCTAAGCCGGATGACGGGTGACAGGGGCGACGAGTCCGCTGTCACCCGTCACCTTTTGCCGTTGAGGTATTGCGCGGCCATGATGATGGCGCGCCGATACCCTTCCACGCCATGGCCGCTGGTGGTGGCGACGCATACATCGCCTACGATATCGGTCTGTTCGCGCTTGGTCAGATGCACTTCCACGGAGGGAATGCAAACCGTCCGCAACGCCTCAAAAAGCGCAGATGAGGTGCCGTAGGCACCGGGATTGATCACGATTGCCTCGTACATGCCAAAGGCGTCTTGGATCTTGTCGACCAAATCGCCCTCGTGGTTGGATTGGAAGCAGTCGCAACGAGCGAAGCCCACGTCCTGTGCCGCTTGCTTGCATAGCTCAAGCAGCGCAGGAAAGTCTTGCGGGTATTCGTCGGAGGCGCAGGACCCCACTCCCAGCATGTTGAGGTTGGGACCGTTTACCACAAGCAGGCGCCACTGGCCCGCGGGCTTCTCGGACGAATCGTCGTCGTCGCGCCTGCCAAAGATGTCTTCGAGCAGGCTCAGCTCGGAATCGTTGATGAATGACGTGCCAGACGACGAGCCGTCTGCCGAGGACTGGGTGCGTTGCTCCGTGCGGATCTGCACGTGCATGTTCGTCTCTTGGCGTGACATGGGAAACAGCTCGTCGGATCCCGCGGCCTTGCCCGTGAGCTTTATGAAGGCATGGTAGATGCCGTCGATCATGCGGGGACCAAAGACGACCTCCAGGCCATTGCTGCCGCGTATGGCCGTGCCAAGAACGCCGCGCACGTCCGCAAGCCGCTCGTAATCGACCTGCCCGGGATTGGCAAGCGTCACGCGGAGGCGCGTCATGCAAACGGTGTTGGTAAGCACGTTGTCAGCGCCTCCCAAAGAGACGAGCACCGCGCGTGCGACTTCGTCCTTGTCCATGCCTCCCACCTAGCACCTCGAAACAAATCAGTTAAACCACTGCTATGAATTATAGGGTCTACGTGCGGATTATTTAACATGTTTTACGTGTTGACGGTGAGTGAGCAAGACAAGACCGCGAACGTGTCTAAAGACCGAGAATCTCCCTCACTCGCATTGCGTCGCCGGCAGCGGAGCCCGTGCACGGTAGGTGGATGTCGCACCACTGGCGGTAGAGGGGGAGCCGCTCTTCTGCCAGCGCCTTGACGCCGCGTGCCTGCGAGATGGGACGCCCCGAGCTCGAGAGCTCGTCAAGCGGGCGGTCGAGAAAGACCACGGTGGAGTTCTGTTTGATGACGTGGCGGTTGCGCGGTTGGGTCACGATGCCGCCACCGCAGGCGATGACCAGCCCGGAGCGCGCGCAAAACGACGAGGCCGTCTGCGTCTCGAGGGCGCGAAACGTCTCTTCGCCGCGCGTTAGAATGCATTCTGCGGGCGTGAGGCCATGGTCAACCACGAAACAGTCGTCCAGATCCACGAACGGGCGGCCGATCATGCGCGCCAGCCTGCGCCCGGCAC
Organism: Atopobiaceae bacterium; assembly: GCA_017652285.1. Lineage (GTDB taxonomy): Bacteria > Actinomycetota > Coriobacteriia > Coriobacteriales > Atopobiaceae > RUG440. The sequence continues at coordinate 12,975 of JAGCBF010000018.1, read as the reverse complement.
CAGTCTTTCCGCACCCTGGCATGCCGATGAACACCACGTTGCGCGTCGTGCGGCGAATGTCGTCCTCGATGCCCTCGACCAGCGCGTCGTCAAGTTTCGTGCCTTGGAAGAGCTCGCTTGCATAGAACGCCTGGGCCACGAGCATGCCCAGCCCGGATTCGCAGGGAATCCCCAGGTCATCCGCCGTAAGGCAGAGTCCCGTGCGCTCGGGGTTGTACACGACGTCTACCACTGCGGCAAGGTTGGGGAGCGCCTCCAGCTGCTCGCGCGTCACAGGCGATGCGGGGCAGTTTGGGTACATGCCCACGGGCGTGGTGTTGACGAGCAGCCGCGCGTCCGCATGCCGCTTCGTGAGGGTGGCGTAGGTCTCTTCTCCCGCGCGGGATACGACCACGACATGCGCGCCTATATCCGAAAGGGCGGCTTGCACGGCTTGGCTTGCCCCGCCCGAGCCCAAGACGAGCGCCTTAGTCCCGCCAAACGACGCTGCGGCGGGGGCGCCGATCGTGCGCTGCGCAAAGCGGTCCAGCATCCACGAGAACCCCAGCACGTCGGTGTTCTCGGCAAAGATGGTGCCGTCGGCTCTTTTTACGAGCGTGTTTGCCACGCCAAGCCGCTGGACTCGCTCGCTGCGGGCATCCGCAAGCTCGGCGGCCTGACGCTTGTAGGGGATCGTGACGTTGATGCCCCTCCACGCGCCGTTGCGCACGAAGTCTGCCACGTCTTGGGGCTCGCGCTCGAACAGGCCGTAGGGGGCGCTGCCCAGGCCGGCATGTATGCGCGGCGACCAGCTGTGTCCGAGCGTGCGACCCAAAAGGCCGTACGGTGAGGTTTCGAGAAGAGCTGTCATCACATGACCTCCGTGTAGGATCCCAGGTACCTAAACTCCTCGCAGACGTCGGAGAGCGAGTTCATGAGCATGCGGAATTCCGGTGCGGCGGCAGGACACTCGATGTCGAAGTAGAACATGAACTCGAAGTCGCGATCGGGGATCGGGCGGCTTTCGAGCTTGACCAGGTTGATGTCGAGCGCGTAGAAGCGCGCGAGCACGTTGTAGAGCGCTCCCGGCTGGTGGTTGATCACGGCCATGAGCGAGCTGCGCTCGGCTCCGGGGTAGATCACGAGGTCCTTTGCGATGCAGGCAAACCGCGTGTAGTTGTTCTTGTTGTCCTGCACGGCCGAGTCTGCGATGTCGAGCCCGTACAGGCTCGCGCAGGAGCGAGACGCCAAGGCCGCCACGTCGCTGCGCTCGGAGTGGGCTACCATCTCTGCGGCCTTTGCGGTGTTCTCGCAAACGTGCACGCGGCAGTTGGGGATGGCGGCGATGTAGTCCGCGCACTGGTTGATGGCCTGTTGGTGGCTGTAGATTATGCGCACGTCCTGCTTGGCCACGCCGGGCTTGACCAGGAGGTTATGGTCGATCTTGAGCCGGCAGCTGCGCACGATGTAGAAGTCGTGGCGCATCATGAGGTCGTACACATGGTTGACCGACCCTGCCGTCGAGTTTTCGATGGGCAGGACGCCAAAGTCTGCCTCGCCCTTCTCCACTGCGGAAAACACGGCCTCGAACGTGTCGAAGTACGAAAGCGTGTGTCTCCGGAACATGCGGTCGACGGCAATCTGCTGATACGCGCCCTCGACGCCCTGGCATGCCACGTGCGCGGTGCGGGGAAACATGGCGGGGGCAGAGCAGAGCGCGTCGTCGATGGCGTCGGCGGTGGCGCTTTGGCGCCCCAGCTCGCGATACTGCGTCTCGCGCGAGGCCTCCATGAGGACGGACTGGATGACAGCGGCATAGCTCGAGAGCTCCGCGGGGACGCGGCTGCTCGCCGCATCGATGTTGGCCCGCTCGCGCGTCGCGTCGTAGATGGGCTTGCCCGTGGCGCGCTTGTACGCTGCGACCTCACGCGACACCTCCATGCGCTCGAGCAGCAGCTCAGATATGTTGGCGTCTATGCGGTCGATCTGCTCGCGAATTTGGGAGAGGTCTTTCATGATGATGCCAATCGGTCGTGACGGACGGGTTGAGTCGAGGGTCGGGCTTTTGGCCGAAAGGGGCCTAGCCCCAATCGGCCATTTTGAGCGCGCGTCGGCCAGTTGGCCGAAAGGGGCCTAGCCCCAATCGGCCAATGCGGGCGGGTACGAGAGCCAGGAGTCGAGCAGGGCCAAGGCCATGGCGGCCTCCGCTATGGGTACGGCACGCGCCGCGACGCAGGGGTCGTGACGGCCGCGGACCTCCAGCGTGGCGGGCTGGAGCGCCTCGAGGTCCACGGACGCCTGCGGTTGCGCGATGCTGGGCGTGGGCTTGACGGCCATGCGAAAGAGCACGGGGGCTCCCGTCGTGATGCCGCCCAGGGTGCCTCCGGCGTTGTTGGACACGGGCACGGGCCTGCCCGCGCGTAGCTCGTACGGGTCGTTGTTGCGCGAGCCGCGCATGCCCGCCACAGAGAAGCCCGCGCCAAACTCCAGGCCGCGTACGGCGGGAATGCCAAAGACGATGCGCGCGATGCTTCCCTGCACGCCGTCGTAGCGTGGGCCTCCCACACCTGCCGGCATGCCGCAGGCGACGCATTCGACCACGCCACCCACGGAGTCGCCGTCGCGTCGGGCCGCGTCGATAGCGGCGCGCATGTGCGTGCCGGCCTCGTCCGAAAGGACAGGGAAGGCTCCCGTCCCGTGCTGACGTTCGAGGCTGTCAATCTGCCTGGCAAGATGCGAGGCGGACTGCTCGGTGTTCCTTTGCGCGTCAAACGGCACGTCGTGTACGTGTTCCACCTGCAGGACATGGGCCGCCACGCGCACGCCCTTGCTCGCAAGCACCTGCAGCGCTATGCCGCCGGCTACGCACAAGGGGGCGGTGAGTCGCGCAGAGAAGTGCCCGCCGCCGGGAACGTCCTGCGCGCCGTGCCATTTGGCCCATGCCGTATAGTCCGCATGCCCGGGACGTGGCACGCGCCGAAGCTCGTCGTAGTCGCCGGAGCGGGTGTTGGTGTTCTCTATGAGGGCGGCAAGCGGCGCGCCGCAGGTAGCGCCGTGGTCGTTGAGCCCGCTCACGATCCTTGGCGCATCGGCCTCCTTGCGCGGCGTCGACCATGAGTTCCTGCCGGGGGCCCGTCGGTCCATGAAGCGCTGGAGCTCGTCGGTGTCCACGGCGAACCCAGAGGGCAGTCCCTCGATCACGCACCCGACGGCGGGCGAGTGGGACTGGCCGAATATGGACACCTTGAGCGTGGTTCCAAACTGCGAGGACACCATGTCTCCTTTCTATGTGACCGGACCGCTCAGGCGAGCGTGACGTCGCCGCCCAGCATGGCATAGTCGTCCCAAAACGTGGGATAGGACTTCGCCACGCACTCGGCGCCGACGATGGTCACCTCATCGGCCGCGTGCGTTGCCATAAGGGCTGCCATCATGGCTATGCGATGGTCGTTTTGGGCGTCGACCGTGCCACCCGTGAGCCGCTCGACCCCTTCGATCACCAGGCTGTCCACACCGGCATGCGCGTGGCCGCCCAGTGCCTGTATGGCCGCGGTTATCGCCGCGAGCCGATCCGACTCCTTGATGCGCAGTCGCCCGGCTCCCGTTATGCGCGTGAGTCCCGGCACTGTCGTCGCGACAGCTGCAAGCGGCGGCACCAGATCCGGCGTGGCGCTCACGTCAAGCGTGGTGGCGCGCATGGCGTCCTTGGTGGCGCGTGCCGCGTCGCCTTTTCGGGCTATGCGCGTGCCAAACGAGGCGAGGGCGGCAAGGATCGCGCGGTCGCCTTGTGCGCTTGCAAGGTCAAGGCCCGTCACGGTAAGGCCCTCGCGCTCCATGGCTCCCGCCGCGAGCCAGATCGCGGCGTTGGACCAGTCGCCTTCCACCACGTAGGTGCTTGGTGCCACGAGCGGCGCAGGATCCACGAAGAACCGCTCGTAGGTCGCCCCGTCCCCATGCGGCCCATCCACCACGTCCACGAGCACGCGCTGTCCAAACTGCTCGAGCGCGCGCAAGGTGAGGTCGAGGTAGGGGCGCGATTCCACCGGCCTCTTTACAAGTACCTCCGTGGGCTCGTCCAAAAGCGGGGCGGCCAGCAAGAGGCCCGTCACGAATTGCGACGACACGTTGCCCGGCACCACGAACGTCCCGCCCCGCAGCCTTCCGCGCGCCAGGAGCTGGCGGTCCTCCCACGAAAGCGTGACACCATGAAGCCCCAGTTGCTCGTCGAGGGGATGCAAGGGCCGGTCCGCCAGGCGTCCGTGGCACACGAAGCGCGCGGGGATGCCCAGAGCGCATGTTACCGGCAGCAAGAATCGCAGCGTGGAGCCCGACTCTGCGCAGTCGAGGATGGCGGGCTCCTGCTCCGAGGCCGCGGCCAGCCCATGTGCGACCTGCCAAAGCGTCGCCAGGCATGCCTTCGTCGCCTCGATGTCCTGCGAGGTCGTGTCGCAGACAAGCTCGCAGCGACCCGTCGCAAACGTGGCCAGTACAAGCGCTCGGTGCGCCATGGACTTCGATGCCACGGCGGGCAGGGCGCCCGATAGCCTCGATGGCCTGACCCGTGCGTCCATGCTAGACCTCCGCCGTTCCGCATCCCAGCCGGATGACCTCGTCCAACTGGTGCAGCGTGATGGTCCTTATCTGTGCGGCGCCGATGCGCGTGGGCACGACGAGGTTGACCGTCTGGCCGTGCCGCTTTTTGTCGTGTATGGCATAGCGTCGGATGGTGTCGTGAGAAAGCGACGTGTCGATGGGCAGGCCGTGCGCCTGGCAGGCGTCCTCAATGCGAGCCGCCGTGCCCGGCTCCGTCCAGCCCAGCACCTCCGTGGCGCGTGCCACGCAGCACAGTCCCGCCGCGACCGACGAGCCATGCCCCAGCCGGTAATCGCTTGCCGCCTCGATGGCGTGGCCCAGGGTGTGGCCCAGGTTGAGCGTCTGCCGCACGCCGGACTCGCGTTCGTCCGCGTTGACCACGTCGCGCTTGATCTGCACGTTGCGCGCCACCACGCGTGCAAGGTCTTGGTCCGGGTAGCCGGAGGCGTTGATGGGCTTTTCGCGCAGCTCGTCAAACAGGACGGGGTCTGCCAGCACGCCATGCTTTATGACCTCGCCGCACGAGTCCGTAAGAAGGTCGTGGCTCAGGGTGTGCAGGCAGCGCACGTCCGCGAGCACCAGACTGGGTTGGTGGAACGCCCCCGCAAGGTTCTTGCCGGCCGCGAGGTCCACGGCGGTCTTGCCGCCGACCGACGAATCGACCATGGCAAGCAGCGACGTGGGGATCTGCACCACGCTGATGCCGCGAAGATACAGCGCGGCTGCAAGCCCGGCCATGTCGCCCGTCACGCCGCCGCCAAGTGCCACGAGCACGTCCGTGCGCGAAAGCTCGCATGACGCGAGCTCCTCCAGGATGATCTCCAGCGTGCCGAGCCGCTTGTGCTGCTCTCCGGCAGAAAACGTGATGGTGCTCACGTGGTAGCCCGCGCCCACGAGCGACTGCTCCACGCGGCTCGCATAAAGCGGCCCCACGTTCGAGTCGCACACGATGGCGGCCGCCTCGCCCCCCGTGGCGGCGCGTACGAGCCCTCCCACGCGACCCAGTACGTCGCAGCCTACGTATACGTCATAGGAGCGCGACGCGGTGCGGACGGGGATCACCGATTCGAACCCCTCTTCGTGCGTATGTCGTTCGCTCGTGCTCATCGCCTGTCTATCTCCTTCTTGCGTCGGTCGCCTTCGGCCAGCAGCTCTTTTAGGGTCTTCGCGTCGCCCTTGTCGATGGCGTCCTTGTATTGCTGCAAATGGTCGATAAGAATGCCGATCTCGGCGGACAGGTAGTCCGCGTCCTCCAAAAAGAGCTCGGTCCACATTTGCGCGTTAAGGCGCGCCACGCGCGTAAGGTCCTTGTAGCTTCCCGCCGAGAAGCCCTTGTGCACGCGTGCGGACGGGCTCTTGACGTAAGCGTTGGACACCACGTGCGCAAGCTGCGACGTAAAGGCGATCACCTGGTCGTGATGGTCGGCGGTGCTCAGCGTAAAGGTACCGAAGCCACAGGGCTCCAGCAGCCCCTTGAGCCGTTCGAGCACGTCCAGCCGATAAAAGTCGTCGATGTCTGCCGGAGGCACCACCACCATGGGTGCGTTGTGGAACATGTTGGCACGCGTGTGGGCGAAGCCGGAGTACTGGGTTCCCGCCATGGGATGGCAGCCCACGAACGTCCATGCGTGGTCCTGCGCGATGGCGAAGCAGGCGTCGCAGATGGAACGCTTGACGCCCACGACGTCGATGACGATGGCGCCCGGCGACACGCGTGGCGCCATCTTTTGCAGCCATTCGACGGACACCTGCGGGTACCCGGCAAGGATGACGAGCTCGCATGTCCCGACCGTGTCGACGTCGAGCTCGCCGTCCACGCACTCGATCATGGCGAGCTCGAGGGTCGCCTTGGTGCGGTTCCAGGCGTAGACCTCGCTGCCGCCCTGATGCAGGGCCTTGGCAAACGAGCCTCCCATGAGCCCCAGGCCCAAGATGCCGATGCGCCCGGGCACGAACGTCGCGTCCGCGGGAATGCTGGGGTGCTGGTCGATCGTGTCGTTTTGTGCCATGGGCCTACGCCTCCTGCGCGATGTCGGCCGTCACGGCCTCGCGAATCAGGCGAATGCGACGCATGGCGTCGGCAAACTGCTCGGGCGTCAGGGCCTGGGCGCCGTCGGACCATGCCTCGGACGGGCAGTCGTGGACCTCGATCTCCAGGCCGTCCGCGCCCGCTGCGGTCGCGGCGTAGGCCGCGGGACGCACGTAGCGCGTGTAGCCCGTCGCGTGGCTGGGATCGGCGACCACCGGCAGGTGCGACAGGTGCTTGAGCACGGGGATGGCGTTGACGTCAAAGGTGTTGCGCGTGCGCGTCTCGAACGTGCGGATGCCGCGCTCGCACAAGATGACGTTGGGGTTGCCCTCGCTCATGATGTACTCTGCCGCCATGAGCAGCTCGTCGACGGTGCCGGATAGCCCGCGCTTGAGAAGGACGGGCGTCTGGGTCTTGCCGACCTCCTTGAGCAGGTTGAAGTTCTGTGCGTTGCGAGCGCCGACCTGCATGACGTCGATGTTCTTGTCTACGAACAGCTGCACGTCGCGCGGGTCCATGATCTCCGTGACGACGGGCATGTCGAGCTGCGCGCTTGCCTCGAGCAGCAGGTCGAGGCCTTCCTCGCCCATGCCCTGGAAGGCGTAGGGAGACGTGCGCGGCTTGTAGGCGCCGCCACGCAGCATGGTGGCGCCGGCCTGCTTGGCAAGCGTCGCGATCTTGAGCAGGTTCTTCCCCTCAACCGAGCACGGCCCGGCCATGACCTGGAAGTGCCCGCCGCCAATGAGCACGCCATGGCCGCAGTCGACGACGGTGTCCTCGGGATGGAACTTGCGGTTGGCCTTCTTAAACGGCTCGCTCACGCGCTGCACGCGCTCGATGATGCTCATGGACTCCAGCAAAAACGGGTCGATCTGCGTGGTGTCGCCAATGATGCCGACGATGGTCTCGTTGTCGCCCTCGGACACATGCGTCTTGAAGCCGCGGTTCTCTATCCAGGCAATAAAGTGCTCGAGTTGTTCGTCGGTTGCAGTCCGCTTGACCACTGCAATCATGACGCACCTCCTAAAGACGTGTTTTTATCCAACGGCACATGCTATCACGCAATTGGACGCATTTTGGTTTATGTCGCGTACCGTAACAATTACGGGATGATACGCTTATGCGCAAGGTGCTTGGGCGAAAGGGGAGTGGGTAGCATGCCGGTTCCGGAATGGCTGGATCTGTCGGCGGTGATCGTGGGCGCGATTGCGGGCGTGCTCGTGTCGAAGGAGCACAAGCTCGACTTGGTGGGCTTCATCGGGATGTGCCTTATATGCGCGCTGGGCGGCGGATTGCTCAGGGACGCCATCATGCAGGCGGGAGGCGTGTATGCAATCAGTTCCAAATGGGCCATACCGCTGTGCGTGATAACGGCCGTGGTGGGGTTCTTCTTTCCCAGCGCATGGGAGAAGTTCCCCACGCTGTACGAGCTCGTCGACATGATTTCGGTGGCGCTGTTTGTGGTGGCAGGCACGGACAAGGCCCTTGCCAATGGGCTTCATGCATCGGCCGTCCTGCTCATGGGAACCATTACGGGCGTGGGCGGCGGCATGTTGCGCGACGTGTTTTTGGGAGAGGTGCCCCAGGTGTTCAAGCGCTCAAACTTCTACGCCCTGTGCGCGGTGGCGGGTTCGTTCGCGTACTTCTTGTGCAGCCGCGTCATTGCCACGGCGCAGCCGGTCGCGTCCGCCGCGACCGTGGTCGTCGTGGTGGTGCTCAGGCAGGTTTCGCTGCGCTTTGACATCAAGTCGCCGGCGGAGGTGGACCTGACGCCCAAGGTCGCCGCGGCAGGACGCCGCGTGGCGAGCGACGTCAAGGCTCATGCGGTCAACGTGATGAAGAAGGACGAAAAGTAAAGGGCAAAGGGTTTTGCACCCCTTTGCCCTTTGTGGTCCTATGGCGTCGCCGCCCTACGCGGGCATGCCGTATTCCAAGAGCTCGTCTATGGTGACGAAAGAATAGCCCTTGTCGACCAGCTGCGGAAGCGCCGTGGCGAGTGCCTCGACCGTCTGGCTGCGGTCCCCGCCGCCGTCGTGCATCAGTATGACTTGGCCGGGCTGCACGGAAAGGATCGCCTGTACGATGGCGTCCACGCCGGGCCTTCTCCAGTCCTCCGTGTCCACGTCCCAGCCGACTTCGACGTCCACGTACGGCCACAACGTGTTGACGATGTCGCCGTAAAAGTTGCCGCCGGGCGCGCGCACGACGTGCCCGGGCTCCTCGCCAAGCACGTCCGCAATGGACGCGTAACCCTTTTGGATCTCCTCGATCTGCTCGTCAGCAGACATGAAGGTGAGGTTGACGCCCTGACCAGATCCTGCAGCATGGTCCCAGCTGTGGGTGCAGATCTGGCAGCCCATGTCGTGGGCGCGCTTGACGGCGTCGGAATACGAGGAGATCTGGTTGCCGATGGTGAAGAACGTGGCCTTGGCGTCGTACTTCTCCAGGATGTCGAGGATGGCGTTGGTCGTGTCGGGCCAAGGTCCGTCGTCAAACGTAAGGGCGACCACGCGGTCGGCGGGCTTGGCCGTGTAGACGCGATAACCGGCGTTGATGGGAGCCGTCTCCTCCTCGACGATCGTCTTGCCCGAAATCGAGCCGGTGCGTATGACGCGCTTGCCGTCCTGACCATCGGACAACAGGTGGATCGAGCCGTTGTAGTATGACGCGGCGCTGGTGTCGCCCTCGCCGGTCTCGAAGGGGATGACCTCCTCCGAGGTGCTGGACTCCTCGGTAACGTCGGCGCCGTCGTCGATCGTGATGGTGGCGTTTGCGGCAAGGGCTGCGCTCGTATCCGCCTCGCTACCATCGATGGTGACCGAGCACAGCTCGCCCTTTCCCTCTTCGATGACCGAGCCGTCGATGGCAAGCAGGTTGCCCGGGGTGGGCGTCGCGACGCCGGTGTCTATGAGGGTCTGAACGGTGTCGCCTCGCTTGGCCTGCAGCGTCTGGCCGTTGACGGTGACGTCGAATACCAGGAAGTGCCTGTAGGCAAAGAAGCCGCCCACGCCTATGGCCGCGAGCAGCACAAGGACGAGCAAGATGGGAACGAGCGGACTCTTTCGCTTGCGGACGGGTTCTGCCATGTGCTTAGCCATTATTCCTCGTTTCTTCCATGTTGGGTCGCCTGGCCCCTCATTCTACTACGCGACGCGCTCGGCGGGACTATTCCTCCGAAACGTTTTTTGGCGGTTCGACCACGTCGCCGTACTTGTGCGCTATGCGCTCCGCTTCCGGACGGGCGTGAAGGAACGCCGCGGCTATCTGCGGGTCAAAATGGGTGCCCATGCCCTCCTCGATAATGGCAAACGCCTTGTCGAGCGGGAAGCCGTCCTTGTAGGCGCGTTTGGACACGAGCGCGTCGAATACGTCCGCCACGGCCATGATGCGTCCCGAAAGCGGGATGTCCTCGCCGGCCAAGCCGGCGGGGTAGCCCGATCCATCCCATTTTTCGTGGTGGAACTCGGCGAGGCGCTTGGCCTCGTCAAGATAGGTCGGCTCCGACACCGCGCCGACGGCCCGTTCGATGATCTCGCGCCCGGCTGTCGTGTGGGCCTGCATGAGCTTGAATTCCTCGGCGGTCAGGCGGCCCGGCTTGTTGAGGATCGTGTCGGATATGAGGATCTTGCCGATGTCGTGCAGCGGGGCGGAATGCATCACGTCCGACAAGAACTTGTCGGTGAGCTGGTCTGCGTAGATGCCTTCCTTCTTCATCTGCTCCATGATGAGCGTGGTGTAGGCGGCGGTCTTCTTGATGTGGTCGCCCGTGTACTTGTCGCGGCTCTCCACGAGGTCGGCCATGACCTGGATCAGGTTGTCCTGCATGCGCGATATGGTCCTGGTCTTCTCCTCTGACTCCGTGATGAAGCGCACGGTGTCCTCGGAGGTCTTGGTGAGGGAGTGGTAGAGGTTCTCGACCTCGTCTCCGGTGCGGATGTCGAGCGCCTTTATCTGGCTGACGCTTTCGTTGCGTTGGTTTTGGTCGCCGTAGGCAAAGCCGCTCATGACATAGGCGATCGAGTTGAGCGGCAAGATGATGCCGTACTCCGCGAGCCACAGCACGATGGCGCAGACAAGGATGAAGAGGGCTCCGAACAACGCGATGATCCGCGCCATGAAGGCATAGCCGTCGCCGATGATGTGGTCCATGCGGATGTCTGCCGCGACGTAGCACACGCACCTGTGCCGAGAATCGTAGAGTGGCTTGTACAGGGTGAGGAGCCAGCCGTAGGAGCTGTTGGACAAGACGGGGTCGACGGGAACGCCTGCGAGGAGCTTGTCGTAGGCGGGCAAGAAGGCCTCGTCAAAGGGGGCGATGGTGCCCGGCTCGTCACCGGGGGTGTCCGCCGTGTCCGGGTCAAAGACGACATGGCAGCCGTCTGCCTCGATGCGGTAGACATACAGATACGAGACGTCGGCAAAGCTGTCGCGGATAAACGCGAGGTCGCTTTCCGTTTGGTCGTATCCGGGCGCGGCGTGACCGCTGGCCAAAAACTCGTTGACGCGATCGGCGTTTATGGTGCTTGCGGCCATCTGCGCTATGCCCTCCGCATAGGATGCCTGCTCCATGATCGCCGAGTCATAGAACGTGGAGTAGCTCAAGTACGTGGTCACGACGACCAGGACGACCATGATGATGGACAGGACGGCCGTGAACTTGGTATTCACCGACGTGACGCGCGACTTGGAGGAACCTATCTTTTGACGCTGCCTGCTCGTGAGGGGTGCCTGCTGCCAGGGGTTCATGTCCAACGCGGCGACGGGCGTCGCTCGGAGCAAGCGATAGAGCGCGGACACGATGAGCACGGTCACGGTCTTGTCGAGGACGTCAAGCAAGAAGTCGCCCACAAGCTGCGCGAAAAGGGGAGTCAGGGGAGTGTTTTCGAAGACAAACTTGACCAAGGGTGCCGTGATGCCCTTGCCAAAGTCGAAGCCATAGAGGCACCACGTAAGGACGGAGGCGAGTCCTCCGCCCAAAAGCGAGAACACGAGTATGGCGGCGATGGTCTTGGGGACGCTCTTGAACCAGCCGCGGCGAAAGAAGAACGTCGTGCTCACGGCTATGAGCACGCTTATGGCCGAATAGAACATCGACGAAGGGTCAAAGAAGGAGTTGACCAGGTTGGTGAAGTAGCCCACCAGGATGCCTGGCACATAGCCGCCAAAGATGGCGGCAAGCATGGTACCCGTGCAGTCCAGATACAGCGGCAACGACAGTGCCGACATGAGCTGCGAGCCCGCGAGGTTAAGAAGGGTGCAGCCCATGCAAAAAAACAAGGCGCTGACAAGGCGCTTCTTTCCGTTAAAGGGGATGGTGAGGTCGGTATTCAAAAGTGCCATGGCATCTCCCGGTTGAATGGCGCGCGTTTATGCTATGAATTATAGGAGAAGTGCGTTCCGACGAAGTGTTGACGCAAGGTTTTTTGCGCGAGCGTAGGGATGCGGCGTGGTTAGTTGCACGGCGAAAAAGTGCCGTGGCAACGGGGACGACTCCCTTTGCCACGGCCGAGGGCACCTACACGTCGTTGGTGGTCGCGTCCTTGGCGGCGGCTTTGCCGTGGACGAACTCGACGTCAAAGCCAGGGTCTGGGTGCTGCGGATCGTTTGGGTGCGGCCCGTTTTCGCCTACCATGGAATGGAAGCTGTCCTGAGCTTGGCGCGTGGTCTTGCGGTCGGTATTCATGATGCTCATCTCCTTATTGTTTGGACTGGCCAATAGTGAGCGGAGTATTCCCGCTTTGATGAGCAGTAAACGAGGTGTGGCAAGTTTTTATGCTCTGTTCGATGTTGGCGTGCTGCATGGTCCAGCGTTGCCCCGTGCTTTGCCGCCGGGCCGTTCGCGCCCTCCCGCTGCAGGCTGGCGGGCCGGCAGCGAAACCTCCTCGTTTGCGTGCATTGTCGCAGGACGCACGCAGTTTCGGAGGTTTCGCGCCAAGGCACGGGCCGAAACCTCCGAATGTGCGTAGGTACCGCTCTCATGCACGCAGTTCCGGAGGTTTCGCGGCGTCGAGCGACGAGAAACCTCCTCGTTTGCGATCATACGGGCCAAGTGCACGCAAAGGAGGAGGTTTTGTCTGGGCGTCGGCTAGAGGGGCAGCCCACAGTTCCGAGATTGCGTACAGTTCGCCAATGTGTACGCAGATAAGGAACTTTGCGGCCGAAACGCGCGACCAAAGTTCCGATTCTGCGTACGGCACGGCCAAGTGTACGCAGATAAGGAACTTTGGGCGCGCCGGATCGGTCGTGTCGTGTCGGCGTCGCCAGGCGCTTGGGCCATGACGTGCCGATACGGCCCGGAAGTGGCCGAAAGAGGCCTAGCGCAGGCGGCCAACCATAACCGTGTGATTGACGGGCTCGCGGGTCGAACTGACAGG
>JAGCBF010000017.1 GCA_017652285.1 Atopobiaceae bacterium | reverse complement strand
TCTGCGTGGAGTTGGCGTTGGCGAAGTCCGTCATGTAGCGGGCGACATGGCCCTCCTGAAGCGCCTCGGCCATGGCGCGATCGTCAACGAGGACGTCGCGGGCATAGTTGAGCACCACGACGTCATCCTTCATGGCGGCGATGGCCTCGCGGCTGATCAGGCCGCGCGTGGCGTTGGTCGCGGGCACGTGCACGGTAATGTAGTCCGCGTTCGCCCAGATCTCCTTGAGGTCGTTGACGTGGCGGACGTGGCGGTCCAGGCTCCAGGCGTACTTGACCGAGAGGTAGGGGTCGTAGCCCAGCACGTGCATGCCCAGGCTGCGGCCGGCGTTGGCCACCATGGCGCCGATGGCGCCCAACCCGATGACGCCCAGGGTCTTGCCGGCAAGCTCGGTGCCGGCGTAGCGGTTCTTGGCCTTCTCGGCCAGCGTGCCCACGTTGGGGTCGTCGTAGTGGCGCTCCACCCAGTCGATGCCGCCCAAAATGTCGCGCGCGGCCATGAGCATGCCGGCGATCACGAGCTCCTTTACGCCGTTTGCGTTGGCGCCGGGCGTGTTGAACACCACGATGCCCTTTTCGGCGCAGCGGTCCAGAGGAATGTTGTTGACTCCCGCACCAGCGCGGGCGATGGCGAGCAGGTTGTCAGAGAACTCCATCTCGTGCAGGTTGGCGCTTCGCACCATGATGGCGTCTGCGCTCGAGGTGTCGTCGGTGAGGACGAAGTTCTTGCCCAGCGCGTCGGTTCCTACCTTAGCGATGTTATTGATGCAGTTGACCTTGTACACATTGCCTCCTAGTCTTCAGGTCACAGACGTTGTGCATTTTATCAATCGGGGGCATCTGTGGCGCGTACGTCTAAGGAAGCACACAAACGGGAATACGAAGGGTGCTTTTGACGGACCGTTACGCCAGTGTTACGCCAGTATAGAAGGGAGGGCGGCGTGCCGCGAGGGCGTGGCTTGATAACACTAACATGGTTCGTTCGTCAAGAGTTTCTCCGGCAACGGGGAAGTTTAGATTGGCGGTTTACTGCGGGACGGGTTGGGGTAATATATCCCACGTGACCAAACGGTCATAAGGGTATAGCGCGTAAGCGCAACGTTTTGTCCCGCGGGACAAAGATAGAAAGGCACGAAATGGCTCAGGGTACTGTTAAGTGGTTCAATGGCGACAAGGGTTACGGCTTCATCTCTCGCGAGGATGGCGACGACCTGTTTGTCCACTTCAGCGAGATCCAGATGGATGGATACAAGACGCTCGATGAGGGACAAGCCGTTGAGTTTGATATCACCACCGGTCAAAACGGCAAGCTTCAGGCTTCCAACGTTCGCAAGATCTAGTCTGCGCAACACAGTTGCCTAGGCGACTCGGAGGCGGTGCTTCGGCACCGCCTTTTTTTGTGTGGAGAGACGGGGAGCCGGCGGCCTTGCTACAGGTCGTGCCAGTCCTCGATCCACATGTCGGCGAGCTTCTTGGCCTCGTCCCACGCCTGCGAGCGATCGTTTGCCCTTACCGCGCAGGTATGGGCACCGGCGATTCGTGCGGAGCGCAGGGCGGGAACGATGTCTTCGAATACAAGACAGTCGCAGACGTCCATGCCAAGGCGACGCGCCGCCTCCAAGTAGATGTCGGGGCGATCCTTGCCGCAGCCGACCTCCGCGCCAAACACGCAGGCGTCAAACAGGGACGCGACGTCGATGTGGCGCATGTCATAGAGCACGGCGGCGTCGTTTGTGGTGGCAAGCGCGCAGGGAACGCCTGCCGAACGCAGCCTTTGTACGTAATCCTTCGCACCAGGCCGCAGCACCACGGTTCGGCGATACAGCTCGTGGCTCAGCTCAGTCCATTCGGCGCAGATCTGCTCGGCGGTCTCGCTCAGGCCGTAGCGTTCGATGGTGTAGTACGCGCCGCCCACGAATCCCAGGGCAGCAAGGCGTGTGGGGTAGTCCGGCGTGTAGGGGAGGCCACGTCTGGAAAGAAAGGTATGGTCCACCTCGTACCAAATGTGGGCCGTGTCTGCCAAGGTGCCGTCAAAGTCAAAGATGGCCGCCCTTGCGCCAAGCGGCAGCGGATCTGGTCGTTCTATGGTCATGGGCCCTCCTCGGCGGCTTGTTGGCATAGGGTGATTCGCACGCACGGCTAGCATCTTACCCCAGCAGGAGCGCTACACTGGTAACGAAGTACGCAAGAAGGGAGCGCTCATGGCAAAGCAGACGGACCTCATGGCCACAGCCAAGGCATATGTGGATGAGGTGTGGGAAGACGTCGTCGCCGACATCGACCATCTGGTACAAGTGGAAAGCGTGGAGGACAAGGAGCACGCGGAGCCGGGAAAGCCCTTTGGGCCGGCACCTTACGAGGCCCTGACGCGAGCGCTGGGCATCGCCCGTCGCCTGGGATTGTCCACGCGCGATTGTGAAGGATATGTGGGCTATGGCGAGGTGGCGGGGGAGTCGAGCGCGTACCTGGCGACCATCGCGCACTCCGACATCGTTCCCGTGGGCAAGGGATGGAACTTCGATCCCTTGCGTGTGACGCGCAAGGACGGGTATTTGTTGGGCAGGGGCGTGCTCGACGACAAGGGACCTTTGGTCTTGTCGTTGTACGCGGCGGCCTTCTTTGCCCGCATGACGCGCGACGAGGGCGTTCGCCTGCCGTACACGCTTCGATGCATCATAGGGACCAACGAAGAGACGGGCATGGAGGACGTCGACTACTACCTCGAGCACTTCGAGCAGCCCGCGTTCTGCTTTACGCCCGACGCGGTGTTTCCGGTGATCTGCGGCGAGAAGGGGCGCTTTTACGCAGCGGTCGCGTCCGAATGGCTTGCGGCAGGCACGTCGCGCATCGTGAGCCTGGAGGGCGGTACCGTGGCCAACGCCATTCCCGGCAACGCGCAGGCCGTGGTGAGGGCGACGTCAAGCGAGCTGCCGACACGCACGGGCATCGAGGTGTTCGATGAGGGCGTCGACGATGCGGGCAACCGTCTGGCGCGCGTGCGCGCGACGGGCAAGGGAGGCCATGCGTCCATGCCCGAAGGCACGACGAACGCGATCGGCCTTTTGGTGTCGTACTTGTTCGACAACGGCTTGTACGATGCCAAGGAACGAGGGTTCTTTGAGTTCGAGCGCATGCTTCTTGCCGACTCGTACGGCAAGGCGCTGGGCGTGGCGGCAACTGACGATGTGTTTGACCCCCTTACCTGCGTGGGAGGAACCGTCCGTACCGAGCGTTCGAACGCAGGCGTGCGCTTCGTTCAGACCATGGACATGCGCTATCCCAAGAGCACGACGGGCGAGGCGCTGGCACAAATCGTTGCGGAGGTAGCCTCCGTGCACGGATGCGCGATGGTCGATCACGACGACATGGTGCCGTTTTACGTGGCGCCCGAGTCGGACGAGATCCAAACGCTGGTGAGCACCTACAACGAGGTGACGGGGCGCGACACGCAGGCGTTTACCATCGGAGGCGGCACCTATGCGCGCCACTTTGCCCGCGCGGTGGCCTTTGGCCCGGACGATCCGGCCTATCCCGCGCCCGCTTGGGTCGGGATCGAGCACGGAGCGGACGAGGGCGTGGCGGAAGACGGCCTTAAGCGCGCGCTTCTCATCTACATCGTGGCCATCGCACGCCTCATGTGCTTGTAGCGGGCCAACGGGGTGACGGCAGGGGCCTCTCTTCCGTCACCCTTATGCGTCGGGCTCGTGCTCCAAGGACATGCGTATGCCGTGGATCACGTCGTCGCCGGTAAGGGCCTCGAGCGAGGCGAGCAGGTCGTGGGCCACGGGAAACACCTCGGCGTCGACCGACGCGGTGGCGCCCTCGTAGAGCGCGAAGGCCGTGTCCTGCGTGGGGGCGAGCGGTATGTGCGCGTGGCGAAGCGCGGACTCGACCTCTTCTTCGCTCATCTCGTAGCTGTCGACGTCTCCGTCCTGGCTCGCCAGCAGCTGGTATTCCGTAACGACAAAGGGAAAGAGCGGCGGAAACGTACGCGCCGCCTGATAATAGCAGGCCCTGCTTGCCGACCTGTCGCCCTGGTGCCACATGAGCGATGCCAGGCGAAAGTACGCCATGCCCATGGACTGCCCCTGGTACGCGACGGACAAGAACGCGCGGAGCAGGTCGATGGCCTCCTCGGTCTTGTCGAGTGCCTCCAGGCAGGCGGCGACGCCCAGGTTGGCGGGAGCGCTCAGCGGTGCCACGGCCAAGGCGCGGCGGGCATGGCCGAGCGCCGCCTCCAAAAACGCGTCGCCCTCGTGGACGGCGGAGGCGTACAACGCCGAAAGCGTAAGGTGCGCGACGGGGTAGGCGTCTGGCACGAGCACGACGCTGCGCTTGTCGTGACGGTTGAGCCGGTTGTACATGACGCGCTCCGTAAAGCTGTCGAAGCTTCGGTATGCGATGGTGGACGAGTCCGCATAGCATCCCTCGTCCTCAAGCGGCTTTAGGGCGGCGTGGAGGACGTCGAGCGCCTCTTGGGGGCGTTGGGTCATGATGAGCCGCTGCGAGGTCTTGACTGCCTTGGACAGCGGGTCGCCCTCCACGAACTCCTCGCGTATGACGTCGAGCTGGTCCGACTCTATGGAGCCGTCCACAAGCTTTGAGGCCACCCGCTCAGCAGCCGACCACACCGACAGGTCGGAGGTGGCGTGAGCGGCGTCCATGATGGACCGCACGCTTTGTTGGGTGCGATTGTCGCCGGCTCCGACCTGCATGGAGCGTAGCATCTCGTCTGCCGCCATGTCGCGTACGAGCTGCTCGTGGATGACAAGCCCCGATACGCGCGTGCATCCCAGCGAGCGGGCCGCCCCCACAGAAAGGGGGCGCTCGCTCAACTGCCAGATGTCATGGCGCATTGGCGGGCAAAAGCGCTCGTCCTCCAGGTAGAACAGTTGCGTAGCGGGCAGCAACGCCTCGCCGTCTTGGCGCATGCTGGCACCGAGCGCGTGCAGCACCGATAGCGGGTCGCTCATCTTGTCCATGCGTAGCGACGAGAACGCCCGTCTCTCGATGCGGACGGAATACAGGCACGCGTGCTCGCGTGGGGATTCGGCGATCGCGGACACCCACACGCGCCGTATGCGCTCCGAAGCCTTGAAGGCGTGAGCGGCCAGAAGAAGGCCGACGCGCGCGGCGTATTTGGACGCCTCGCGCGTGCGCATGTGCGACGTGCTGGGCACGAGTCCGAGCGCAGGCACCCATGCCGTGTGCGGAAAGACGCTTTCGGGAGTCGCCGTGAACTCAAGCGCGATGTCGCCGGCGTTGACGTTGGTGCGGAACCTCGCCTCCAGCCGATACGGCAGCCGTACGGTCTCGATCGCTCGCGAAAGCGCCTCTCGTACGGACCATTCGCCCTGCTCGGACGGTCCGTAGGGCATCTGCCACGGCATGGCGAGGTACGACCAGTCGGCGGTGTCCACGTCGGGGGCTTGGGCGCATATGGACGAGGTGACGCGCTGCTGGAACGCGCGGATGTCTTCGTGACGCACGCACGACAGGTCGTCGTAGTGCTCGAAGGCAAACAGGAGGGCGTTGAGCGTGGCCTCTATGCGCAACAGGCTCAAATACGTTCCGTAGGGCAAGGAACGCCTGGCAAGGCGTAGGTAGAACAGCCGCGCATGATACGGAAGGACCACGTGCACCTGGGCGGCCCCGACCTCTTGGTCATATAGGCCCGCGTCGGTGAGCTCCTGTTCCAAGAACTCCTGCGCGCCGCATACGCTGTTGGCGTCGGCCTCCCTACGTGCGCGGATGTCGTCTACGGTCGCACGCAGGTCTTCGAGCGGCTTTGCGGAGTGCAAGAGTCGCAGGCGAAATGCCGGGAAGTCAAACGGGGCGTCGGGCGCTTGAGCGTCGGTCGTGGCGTCGTCTGCCGGTGCCGGCTCGTCGGCGCTCGGGGCGGCTGGCTCTTCCTGGGCGGATGCGTGCGCTACGTCTTCTGTAGGAGCGTCCTGCGCCTCGCGCGCGTCGCGGTCCGCGACCTCGTGCTTTGTGTGGGGCGCGTCCGCGACGTCGCCTGTCGCCTCGTCCGTGCCGCTCTGCAGCGCATCGTCGCGCTCCGTGGCCGGGACCTGTTGGGTGGTGGACGGCGTTGCGGTGGGCTTGGAATCGCTTGTCTGCGCACCCTTGGTGGACAGGCATAGCGTCGCGCCACACCATGCCGCAAGCAACGCGCCGCCAATGCTCAGCCCCTCGACGGTCCCCAGGGCGCGTGCCGCTACGACGGACACGCCCACAAGGGCTGCTAGCAATATGAGTGCGGCGCGCCGGCTCATGGAGTCCCGCTATCCCGCGCTCGCGGCCGCGGCGATGTCTTCCGGAGAAATCTCTTCCGGCCAAACCGCGTCGTCTGGCATGGTGCCGGTTCCCGAGCAGACCTCCTCTGGAATGGTGCCCACGGCGCGCATGAGGTCTGCCACGGTCACGAACTCGTAGCCCTCCGACTGCGCCTGCTCGATGATCTTGGGGAGCGCCTCGACGTCTTGGGACCGGTCGCCCCCGCCGTCATGCATAAGGATGATGCTGCCGGAATGAAGGTTGAGAAGCGAATTGCTCACGATGGCGTCCACGCCGGGAAGCTCCCAATCCTTGGAGTCGCCCGTCCAGTTTATGGAGGCCGTAATGGATCCGCCCGAGCCGAGCCAGCTGCGCTCGGTAAAGCTGCCGTAGGGAGGACGTATGTGGGCGGTGCGAATGCCGGTGGCCTCCTCGATGACCGCCGCGGAGCGCGTGATTTCGGAGTACACGACCTGGTTGTCGACGGCCGTCAGCTGGTTGTGGGCCATCGTGTGGTTGCAGAGCTGATGTCCCTCCTCAACGATGCGCCGTGCGAGCTGCGGATAGGCCTGCACGTTGTCGCCTAGGTTGAAGAACGTGGCCTTGACGCCATAGCGACCAAGAATCTCCAAATACTGCTCGGTGTAGGGGTCTGCCGGGCCGTCGTCAAAGGTAAGGGCGACCAGCTTCTTGTCTTCGAAGTAGGGGTCGAGGCACGTGATGACGCAGTCTTGCGCCTCCTTCGTCACGACGTCGGCCGTGTGCCCGGAGTCCTTGCCCACGCGATGCTGGAGCTCGCCCGTGCGTCCCCACTGCGATATGTATTGCAGAGAATAGCCCGACCCCTCCATGCGCAGGTACGGCATGATCGGCTCGGACTCGTAGGTAAACTCCTCGGTGACGTTATCTCCGTCACCGAACTCGATGGCCTCGTCGCCTTCGATACGATACTCGTCGATCTGCTCGGCCGAGAGCTGCTCGTCGTTGACGAGGGCCGAGAAGCGCCGGCCCTTCTCGGCCTTGATCACGTTGTCGGACACGCTGACGTAGTCGCCGGGCCTCACGCTGAGCGAGCTTGCGGCAAACACCTCGTCGAGGGTCGAACCCACGCGCACCTGAGCCTCGTTGCCGTTGACGGTCACGCGCACGGGTCGGTTTATCCACCACAGCAGCGCGGACAAGAGCAGTATGGCCAAGATGATGATGCTCGCCAGTATGCCGAAGCTCGTCTTTCGACGCGTCCGAATGCTACGCGGACCCGTATAGGTGTGGCCAAAGTTGCCCGTGCTGGCGGGCGAGACATGGCCGCGCGCACCCGATGGGGCACCCCCTTGCGATGGCATGCGTCGTGGCGACGGCTGCGCGTACCTCGGGGAGCCGTATGCGCTGCGCGAAGGATAGGAGCGCTGGGCACGCGAGACGTTTTGACGGCGGCTTCTTTGCCCGTCAAACGTGATGGGGTCGGCGTCTTCGTAGGGATTGCCCTGCGCGCCGGTCGTATGCGGTCCACCAGACGAGTGCGTGTTGTCTGCCATGGTGACTCCAAATGAGAACGTTTTGCTTCGTCGGTCAATAAGTCAGGCTTTTCTATTTTATGACGTATGATACCCGTCGTGCTCCACAATCGTCGTGCGTTGTGTGAAAATCATGGGGCGCGGCGAGAAGAGGCGACCGTGCGCGCAAAGGAGGCTGGAGTGAACAAGCTCGTGGAACAGGTGCTCAGGTTTGGGGTCGTGGGCATGCTCGCGTTTGTCGTCGACTACGGCCTGCTCATGCTGCTTTCGCAGGCGTTGGGCATGAACGCGGTGCTCGCCGCGGCGATCTCGTTTTGCGTGTCGCTCGTGTTCAACTACTTTGCGTCCATGCGCTACGTGTTCAAACGTCGCGAAAACATATCCCGCTCGCGCGAGTTCGCCACGTTCGTCTTACTTTCGATGGTGGGCCTCGTCATAAACGAGGTGGTGATGTGGCTGGGCACGACCTGGCTGGGAGGCTCCGCCTTGGCAGTTTCGGCCACCAAGGTCGTGGCGACGGGCATCGTCATGGTCTGGAACTTCTGGAGTCGCAGGCACTGGCTCGACGCAGGGCGCTGATTACCGAGCCAAAAATCGTCTGACGATGCCCGAGGCCGCCGGGCGTATCTACCAAATGCGGCGAATGGCCAATCCGCTGAGCAGCTTGGGCTCGAACCACGTGGACTTGGGCGGCATGAGTCCGCCGGCGTCGGATATGGCCATGAGCTCCTCGATCGAGGTGGGGAAGAGCGCAAATGCCATGCCGGCATCTCCTGCAAGTCGCTCGAGCTCATCCTTTGTGCCGTTGCCCACAAACGATATGCGCGCGTCGCTGCGCGGCTCCTCGATGCCAAGGATCGGGTCGAGCACGTTGTCCTGTAGCACCGCCACGTCCAGGTCGTTCGTGCCCTGCCCCCACGTCAGCAGGTGCCATGTGCCAAACGCGTACATGCCAAACGTGCCCTTGTTTGCGGGACGATAGGTGTCGTCCGGTGCTTTCGTCACGCTAAATCCCGCCGCCTCGATGCGCTCGAGGAGCTCATCCTCGGTCATGCCCGCCGTGTCGCGCACGACGCGGTCGTAGGCAAGGATCTGCAGCTGGCTGGCGGGGAACAGCACGCCCAAGAACTCCTCTGCCGGGTCGTCCTGCCTGCCCTCGGCGCGCCTCTTTTGGCAGATGCGCACCGCCGCGGCGGCGCGATGGTGCCCGTCGGCGATGTAGGCGCGGTCGATGGTCGAGAACGCGACGCTCAGGGCGCCGACCGCCACCTCGCGCGCGATGCGCCACACCCGCTGGCGCACGCCGTCGCTGGTGCAAAAGTCGTACAGCGGCTCGCCTTGCATCGCGGCGTTGAGGATGACGTTGATCGCCTCGCTGTCCGGATATGCGAGGAACACGGGCCCGGTCTGCGCGCGAACCGCCTCGATGTGGCGCACGCGGTCCTCCTCCTTTGCAGACAGCGTCAGCTCGTGCTGGCGAATGGTGTTGTCGGCGTAGTCGTCTGCGGCGATGGCGCCCATGAGGCCTATCTGGCGATGAGA
Source organism: Atopobiaceae bacterium (assembly GCA_017652285.1). Classification (GTDB taxonomy): domain Bacteria; phylum Actinomycetota; class Coriobacteriia; order Coriobacteriales; family Atopobiaceae; genus RUG440. The sequence continues at coordinate 16,705 of JAGCBF010000017.1, read as the reverse complement.
CTGCGTCGATTGCTCGTAGATGTAGAAGCAGGGCTTCTCGTCGCGCACGAGCGTGCGGTCGAGCTGCCGCTCGCGCAAAAGCTCCGACGCCCGCGCGTAGACCTCGGGCGCGTAGGGGTCGTGGCCCTCCTCAAAGCTGGTCTCGGGACGGTCTATGGCCAAGAACGAGGTGGGGTGCTTCCGAACGTACTCCCTTGCCTCGGCGTCGGTGAACACGTCGTAGGGCAACGCTGCGAATTCGGCCACGTGCTCGGGCAGAGGCCTCAGGCAGGTGATAGGCGAGACATGCATAAAAGACTCCTTTTGTAAAGCCCAATTAGGCTTACGGTTATAGCACAAGCCGCAAGAGGCATGGCGGCGACGGGCGCGGTATACTCGTATTAAACGCAGTTTGCACATCAAGCGACGAAGGGGCACGACCGCGCCACACAATTGGGCGACTTGTCAAAGAACTGGGCGGTTTTGGGCTTGATTCTGTGGCGGGTGGGGTACAACAATAAAAGAGCATCAAAGGACTATGCGTCACAAGACTCTTGAAAGGGGTTAGCATGGCGGGATTCGACTTGGGCGAGGGCGTACGCAAGATCTTCTTGGCTGGCGTCGGTGCCGTCGCGACGGGGGCAGAGAAGTCCCAAAAGATCATCGAGGACTTGGTCAAAAAGGGCGAGCTTACGGTGGAGCAGGGCAAGACCCTAAACGAGGAGCTGGGTCGCAAGGCGGCAAAGGCCGCTAACGAAACCCAGGACTCCTTCCTGCGCACGCGCCTGGCCGGCATGACGCCGGAGGAGCGCGCCGCGTACGTCAAGAAGGTCGCGGACATCGCCACCGACATTGACGAGAAGGCCACCACGGTCGAGGCCGAGGTGGAGGTCGTGGAAGACCCTGCCGACGACGCCGACGACGCCGAGGACCAGGAAGCCACCGAGGAGTAGTCTAGCCCGTGGCACAAACCGGCGTACATAGCGAGGAATTAGGCCAAGAGGGCGCAGGCGACGGCATCGACGAGGATGCCGAGCGCCTGCGTTCTTGGTACGAGACGGTAGTCGGGGAGCGACCTTCTCGCGAGGAGACCATCGGCCTGTTGGGCGGCCGCAACACCGGTCCCGGGAGGCGCTCGCGTTACAAGCGCGTCATGCACATGCTTGCCGTGGTGCGCAAATACGACATATTCCATGGTCTGTCGCCGGTCACGCTGCGACGCATGCTGGAAGAGCTCGGCCCCACCTTCGTAAAGGCGGGGCAGATTCTTTCCATGCGCTCCGAGATCCTTCCGGAGTCGTTTTGTCGCGAGCTCGCAAAGCTGCGCACCGAGGTCGAGCCCATGTCGCGCGAGGTGGTGCTCGAGACGCTGCGCAACGAGTACGACGTCGCCTTGGAGAAGATCTTTGACGCCATCGACGCGGAACCCTTGGGCTCGGCATCGGTGGCGCAAGTCCACAAGGCGCGCCTTGTAACCGGGGAACTGGTGGCCATCAAGGTGCAACGCCCCAACGTGCGAGACGTCATGCTGCAAGACATCGACATCATGCGCTCGCTGGCCCGTCACGCAAAGCGCGTGATGGGCACGGACCAGGTGCTGGACCTGCAGTCCGTGGTGGAGGAGCTGTGGCAGTCGTTTAGGGAAGAGACGGACTTCTTGGTCGAGGCACATAGCTTGTCCGAGTTTCGCTACAACAACATGGAATGCGCGTTTGTCTCGTGTCCAAAGCCCTACCCCGGCTTGTGCACGGAACACGTGGTGGTGATGGACTACGTGGAGGGAATCCCCATATCCCACGTGCACGAGCTTGCCAACGCGGGGTACGACCTGGACGAGATCGGCACCAAGCTGGTGGACAACTACGCCACGCAGATGCTCGACGACGGGTTCTTCCACGCCGATCCACACCCCGGAAACATCGTGGTGGCCGATGGCAAGATCGTGTACCTGGACCTCGGGATCATGGGGCGCCTGTCGGCACATGACCGCAAGGCGTTGTCCGACATGGTGTTTGCCGTCGCCGACCTGGACACGCCGCGGCTCAAGGACGGCCTGCTTCGGTTTTCGTCCACGCCCGACGTGGCGGACGTCGACCATGCGCGGCTGCTTGCGGACCTCGACGTGGTCGTGCAGGACTTTGGCACGGCGACCTTGGCCGACCTCGACCTGTCGCGCTTTCTTAACGCCCTTGTCACGCTCGCGCGGCGCAGCGGGGTGGAGATGCCTTCGAGCGTCACCATGCTCGCGCGGTCGTTGGTCACGCTGGAAGGGACCGTGGACGACCTCTTGGCCGACAAGAGCATCGTGGACATCATCGCCGCGCACGTGGGCTCGCAGGTCAACGCGTGGGAGGAAGGCAAGCGCGAGGCCAAGCAGTATGCGCGCGAGGCACGGCTGGCGTCTCACAGCCTGTTGCGGGCCGCGTCGCAGGCGTCGCTTGCCATGAACATGCTCACGCGCGGCCAGTTGCGCGTTAACATGGACCTTGCCGGCTCCGACGACCCCATTGCGGACTTCTCTCATGCCTTCGATCGTCTGACCATGGGCATCGTGATCGCGGGGCTGTTCATCGGGTCGTCCGTCATCTATTTTGCCGGCGTAAAGCCCGTGGTGTTTGGCATACCCATCATCGGCTTCGTGGGCTTTTTGGCGGCGCTTGCCTTAGGGATCTGGCTCGTCGTCGACATCATGCGCGAGCCCAGGCGTCGCAAGTGACGACAGACGCGACAAGAGACCGCCCCTCGCCGCGCCCATCTTGCGTCGTTACGCGTTGACGGCGAGGTCGATGACCTTGTAGGCGCCGTCGTAGATGCCCGTGGCGTTTGCGGCCTCTATGTTGTCGCACATAAACGCGACGAGCTCGCGGTCGTACTGCAGGGAGTCTATCATCGACAAGACCTCGTCGGTCTTTTCCATCTCGTACGTGCCGTCGCCGATCTCGGCCGAGCGAATGGCACCCCATGCCTCGTGGCCGCCCACGCGATGGATCATGAGCTTGGGCACGGGATAAAAGCTGAACTCGCTTGGCTTGGTCACCAGTATGTCCGAGCAGCGCATGAGCAGGTTGGACGAGTAGACCGCCGAGAAGATGTCGTTGTCGCAAAAGGCGTGGACGCCCGTGAGCTCGCCGTCAAGGCCTTCGGTCGCAAGCCGTTCCACCTCGCAAAAGTCATCAAAGTGACAGGACGTGAGCTCCGCGAGCCCATTCACCTCGCGCACAAGCGCCTCCCACACGTCCCTGTGGTCGCCCACGTTTATAAGGACCGTTGCCTGGTCGCTCGTCACGTACGGCATAAGGTGCTCGATGATGGCCGCAAACAGGTCCTGCTGCGCGCCGGCGCCTCCCACAGACACGAGCCAGCGCAGGGGGCGTCCGCCCAGGGCACGCGCCCTGCGCGCCGCGCAATCGTGCGAGATGTTTGACACCAGCTCGTGGTCGACGTAGTGCCCGGTGTAGCGCAGCTCCGAAAGCGGCATGGGCTTGAGCTGCGACGAGGCATCCATGCCCCGCAGCTGATGGTAGCCAAGGTAGGACGAGGGCGTTTGCACGGTGTGGATGGAGCCCTCCGCCAAATGCAGCGCCATGGGCCAGTTGTCGGGGATGGCGTTTACGACCTTGCGAAGGCCGGCGTGGACGGCGGCCTGCGACGGCCACACGTGCGTGCCCACAAAGGGGACGTCGGCCGGCAGGTCGCCGAACAGGGGCACGCAGAGCTCGGCGTTCTTTTGGTCGCTTGCGTTGTAGGAGAGCTTGCGGAACCCTTCGGAGTTGAGCGGCTCCCAGTACAGGCGGTTAAAGAGCTCCAGGCGCTGAGAAAGGCGCGAGCCCAACGAATACAGGTCGTTTTGGGAAGAGATCATCTTGGAGCCCGTGGTGTTCGCAAACGAGGCGAGGTCAAACCAGTAGGGGGTGTATCCCATGGCATGCGCGGCAGACGCCATGGCCATGGATATGCGATAGTGCCCAAAGCCCATGCGAATGTTTCCCACGACCACGGGCTTTCCGGCGGCGCCTTCCACGGTGCGCTCGGTACGCAGGGGGAGCGGCTGCGCCTTGGCGTCCGCGTCGAGGTCAAGCGCGACGTCGTCTTGTGCCATCACGAGGTTGCGGACGCCTAGGCGCTCGCCAATGACCGGCAGGCCCTGCGCTCTTAGGTGATACACGGCGTCGGAGTCGTCACCAAAGCGCCTTACGAACCGGTTCTTCGAGCTCTGTGCCTTGGCGTATGTCCGTCGGTCGATCTGGTTGCCAAAGATCATGCGCGAGCGGTCGTCGTTGGTACTCATGTGGATTCCTCCTTGCACGTCACAGGCAATGATGATAGTCTGGGTATCACGTGATAGTTAGACTATCAGTCAGAGCAAACGAGGTCAAGCATGAGAGCAGTCAAAATGCCGCGGGGATCTGGCGAATACGCACCGGCGGCTCCGGAGGACAAGGACGAACACATCGTCGCCTGTGCGGCGCGCCTGTTTTTGCGCAGGGGCATCGAAGGCGTCAAGATGGTCGAGATCGCAAAGGAGGCGGAGGTCGGGGTCGCCACGGTGTATCGGCACTTCTCCACCAAGGCGCACATTGCCGTGCTGGCGGCTACCCTGCTGTGGCGCCAGTTCAACGAGCAGCTGATGCGGCTGGTGGAATCTGACGAGTTCTTACGGTGCAACGGGTTCGATCGCCTGCATGCGTTGCTCGAGGCATATTGCGACGCCTATGTCGAGCACGGCGACTTCGTGTCGTTTGTGGACGAGTTCGACCATTTGGTGCTGGAGGGGCAGCTCAACAAGTCGGAGCTCGACGAATACGGCGCGGGCATCGACTCCTTCTACGTCGTCTTCGAAGACGCGTATCGCATGGGTCGCGCGGATGGCTCCATCGTGCGCGAGCTGGACTTCAGACCCTTTTACCTGTCGCTTGCCCATGCGCTTATCGGTGTGGCAGAAAAGCTGCGCAGAGGAGAGATCATTCCGTCCGACGACTTTTCCATGGGGCTGGAAGAGATGCATAGTTTGATTAACATGGCGTTGTGGTCTTTGGCGGGGGACGCTCAGATTCCGGAGCTTCCCTTTGCGGTGAGCATGAGGGGATAGCGATCATGGCAACAAAAAAGCTCGCGGACAAGCGCATCATGCGCAACTTTGCAATCGGCCAGCTGGGTTGGGCGATGCTTTCGGGCGTCGTCTCCAACTGGCTCCTGTACTTCTATATGCCCAGCGAAGAGACCATAGCCGCTGGCATGCCGCTGTTCATCACGCAGGGCATCGTGTTTGCCGGCATGACGGTCATCGGCCTCATCACGGCCTTTTGTCGTCTGGTCGACGGATTCATCGACCCGTTCATCGCCTCCAAGTCCGACTCGCTCAATCACCCCTTGGGTCGTCGCATACCGTTCATGCGCTGGTTCGCCGTGCCGTTTGGCGTCATGACCGTGGTGGTGTTTACGCTTCCCGGCCTGGGTGGCGAGCTTTTCAACGACATCGCGCTCTTCGTGTGCCTGGTGGCGTTCTACATCACGCTTTCCCTGTACTGCACGCCATTCAACGCGCTTATCCCGGAGCTCGGTCGCACGCAGGAGCTTCGCGTCAACATCTCCACCTACATCTCCGTCACCTACTTTATCGGCACCGCCATGGCGTACCTGGTGCCCACCATCGCGGGGTTCTTCCAAGGGGCGCTCGGCATCGCCGACGCCTACCGGGCGACCATCGCAATCCTTGCCGCCGTGGCCATCGCGTGCATGCTGCTGCCGGCCTTTACCATAGACGAAAACGAGTATGCCGAGACCGAGCCTTCGGACACGCCCATGGGGGCCTCCGTCGTCAAGACCTTTAAGAACAAGGAGTTCCAGGTGTTCGCGTTGTCCGACATCCTGTACTGGGTGTCTATCACCATGTTCCAAACGGGCATGCCGTTTTACGTCACGAGCCTCATGGGGCTCGACAGCTCGATGAACTTCGTGCTGTTTGCGGGCATGACGCTGATCAGCCTCGTGTTCTACGCCCCCGTCAACGTGTTTGCCAAGCGCCTGGGCAAAAAGCGGCTCGTCGCCTTCGCGTTCTTCTTCTTTTGCATGGCGTTTGCCGTTACCAGCATGTGCGGGCAGTTTGGCATCCCCGCCTTGGTATGGGGCGGCCTCGTGGCCGTGCTCGCGGCCATTCCCATGGCGATCCTGGGCATATTGCCGCAGGCGGTCTTGGCAGACATCGCCGAATACGACGCCACGCTTACGGGAGAGAACCGCGAAGGCATGTTCTACGCCGCCCGCACGTTTTCCATGACGCTCGGCCAGTCTCTTGCTATGATTTTGTTCTCGTCCATCGCGTCGATAGGTGCGGGCGGATCGGGATACCGCATCACCGCCCTGGTGGCCACGGCGTTTTGCCTGCTGGGCGGTCTGGTGTTCCTGCGTTACCGCGAAGTGCTTGTCATGCAGGCGATCGGCGCCAGCAACCCGCGTAGCAAGAAGGAGTAGCCATGTCCTTGGGTCCTCGAATCAGCATCGTGTACCATCTTCCTGGCGTAGCGCGTAGGCGTACCGTTACCGTGGGGGGAGACGGCAGCATCGTCGGCAACAATGACGCGCGCCAGCTGGGCATGAGCGTGTCGGGAAACGCCAACGTTCGGCGCGTCGCGATCAAGCCGGTCGTGCCGGTCGTCATAGACGAGGTGTCGGCCGTCATGCAGCTCGACATCGCGGCTGCGGACGCGCTGTACCTTAACGGTTACAACTCGTGGACCGACAGCGTGGAGCGACCGGTGGACGACCGCATGTGGGGACTCACGCGGGCGCCTCGCAGGCTCATCGAGAAGCACGTGCTCGATGCGAGCGGCGACTATCTGTTTGTGGACGAGGATCCGCGTCGTGGCCATCAGCATGGCTTTGGGTATGGCTACCTGCGCCAAGGGGATTCGGTACTGCTCTTTGGCTCGCTTGACGAGGACTGCGGCTATACCGTTATCTACGAAGACCTCGATGCAGGCACCCTCACCTTTGACAAGGAGCCGCCCAACAGGACCGTAAGCGCCGGAGAAGAGCGTGAGCTGTTGTCGTTGTGCGTGGAAGGTGGCACGCTGGACGAGGCGATGGACGCGTGGCTTGCGCGCGCGGGCATCGCCTGCAGGCCCGCACGGCCGCTGGTGGGATACTCCAGCTGGTACAGGCACTATGGCAACATCGACGCATGGTGCTTGGAGAAGGACCTGGCGGGAGTCGCCCAAGTCCTTGGCGGCATGGATCTGGGCGGCGTCGACCCGGTGTTCCAAATCGACGACGGCTACGCAAAGGTGGGCGACTGGCTGGAATACGATCGGGCCAAGTTTCCCGAGGGGCCACGCGAGCTTGCCCGCAAGGCGGCGGATGCGGGATTGCTCCCCGGCTTGTGGATAGCGCCCTTCGTGTGCGAGCGCGAGTCTCGCGTGTTTGCCGAGCACGAGGACTGGGTCATGCGCAACGATTCTGGCGAGCTCGTAAAGTCGGGCAGCCAATGGAGCTATGGCATGGCACTGGACGTGCGGAACCCCGAGGTGCGCGCATACGTGCGCAACGTGTTGCAAACGGTGACGCGTGAGTGGGGCTTTAAGCTCCTTAAGCTTGACTTCTTGTATGCCGCGTGCATGGTTGCGCACGACGGCTTGAATCGCGGCGAACTGATGGCCGACGCGCTCGACCTGCTGCGGAGCAGCGTGGACGATGACGTGCGACTGCTGTTTTGCGGCGTGCCGCTTGTGTCGGCGTTCGGTCGCTGCGAGTATTGTCGCGTGGGGCAGGACGTCGGCCTGGACTGGGACGACAAGCCGCATATGCGCATGATGCATCGCGAGCGCGTGAGCACCAAGCTGTCGCTCGCTAACGCGCGTGGCCGCAAGCACTTGGACAAGCGCGTGTTTCGCTGCGACCCGGACATCATGTTCTTGCGCGAGGAGGGCGTGTCGTTTACGGCGGAGCAGCGTGAGGAGATGCAGCGCACGGACACGACCAGCGGGGGAGTGCTCTTTACCTCGGACAACATGGCCGACTGGAACGCGCGGCAGCTCGATGCGTTCCACCACGCCGTAGCCGCGTTTAGGGCGTACAACCAGGCGTAAGGGCTTCGCTTTCTATCACCACATCATCAGATTTGGCCGATAGGGGCAAATTGGCCGATTGGGGCTAGGCCCCAATCGGCCAATTTCAGCCACGTTGCGGACAGGAGTTATAAAAAAAAGGCCGAAAGGGGCCAAAATGGCCGATTGGGGCTAGGCCCCAATCGGCCACAAACGTCGACACCGCGGATGTTAGTCGTCCATGGTGATGGACTCGATGACGGGCTGGTTGGCGGGATCGACCGTGCCGTTGTCATCCTCCACGGGAATCTTGGCGATCTCGTCCACGACTTCAATGCCCTCCGTTACGTGGCCAAAGGCCGCGTACTTGCCATCAATCGAGGGCTTGTCGGCGTGCATGATGAAGAACTGCGAGCTGGCGGAATTGTTGTTTGACGAGCGGGCCATGGAGATGACGCCGCGTTCGTGGCTTATGTCGTTTGCAATGCCGTTTTCCGAAAACTCTCCCATAATCCTTACGGTGTTGCCGCCCTTGCCACTTCCGGTGGGATCGCCACCTTGGATCATAAAACCGTCCATGATGCGATGGAACGTAAGACCGTTGTAGAAGCCCTCGTTTACCAGGTGGGCAAAGTTGCTTACGGAAATCGGCGCGGTATCGGCATCGAGTTCCACTTTTATGGTGCCAAGGTCCTTGACCACGATGGTCGCATGGTGCAGGCCCGTGTCGTAGCCTTCGTCGTAGGGCGTAATAAGCGTCCCGGAAGAGGTGATGTAGCCGGGTTTCTTGGTCGCGTCGCCGCTGCTGGACGATTGATCCTGCTTGGCAGGCTCTGCCTGCTGCGTACCTCCGCACGCTGCAAGCGCGCCCGCGCAAAGCAGGGAGGCGGCAGACAAACGAACAAACGACCTACGATCCAAATCTTGCATACTGCTTCCTTTCGTCTGTACGTGAGGCATCTGGACGTAGCCCAAATGCCTCACGTCTTGGTTACTCGAGCTCAAAGGCACCCGTGTAGAGCTGATAATACGTACCCTTTTGCGCGATAAGCTCGTCGTGCGTGCCGCGCTCGATAATGCGGCCGTGGTCGAGCACAATGATGATATCCGAGTTCCTAACGGTTGACAGGCGGTGTGCGATAACAAACGTCGTACGACCATCCATGAGGGCATCCATGCCACGGCTCACGATCTGCTCGGTGCGCGTGTCGATGGAGCTTGTGGCCTCGTCCAAGATCATGACGGGCGGGTCTGCGACGGCGGCACGGGCGATGGAGAGCAGCTGGCGCTGGCCTTGTGACAACGACTCGGCATTGTCGGTTAGCATGGTGTCGTAGCCGTCGGGCAGGCGCTCGATAAAGCCGTTGGCGCCCACGAGCTCTGCCGCCGCCTTGCATTCCGCGTCCGTGGCGTCCAGACGACCGTAGCGAATGTTCTCCATAACGGTGCCGGTAAAGAGGTTGACTTCCTGCAACACGACGCCGAGCGAGCGACGCAGGTCGCCCTTGCGAATCTTGTTGATGTTGATGCCGTCGTAGCGGATCTTGCCGTCCGCGATGTCGTAGAAGCGGTTGATGAGGTTGGTGATGGTGGTCTTGCCTGCGCCCGTCGCACCGACGAAGGCGACCTTTTGGCCGGGCTTGGCGTGTATGTCTATGTTGTGCAGCACCAGTTGGCCTTCGACATAGCCAAAGTCGACGTCGTCTAGCACCACGTCGCCACGCAGGGGCACGTAGTCGGTAAAGCCGCGCTGCATGTGCGGGTGCTTCCACGCCCACATCTTGGTGTGGCGATCGGTGGGCACCAGCTCCCCGGCGACCATCTCCATGTTGGTGAGCTCGACGTAGCCATCGTCCTCCTCGGGAATCTCGTCGAGCATCTGGAAGATGCGCTCCGCGCCGGCAAGGCCCATGACGACGAAGTTGATCTGGTGCGAGATCTGGCCGATGGAACCCGCGAAACGCTTGGTAAGGTTAAGGAAGGGGATGACGATGTCGATGGAAAGCGCCATGCCCGAAAGGCAGGGGTTCGGCAGGTTGATGCCCAAGAACAGGCCGCCGCAAAGCGCCACGACCACATAGGCGAGGTTGCCCAGGTTCATGAGCACGGGACCAAGGATGTTGGAGTAGATGTTGGCCTGCTTGGCGGCCTCGAACAGCTCGTCGTTTACGACGTCGAACTCCTGCTGCATCTGCTTTTCGTGCGTAAAGACCTTGATGACCTTCTCGCCGTTCATGGCCTCTTCTGCAAAGCCCTCGGTGCGGCCGATGGCGTGCTGCTGCGCGATGAAGTACTTGGCAGACTTGCCGCCCAAATAGCGGGTGAGCCACGCCATAAAGCCGACCATGACGAGCACGACTGCGGCCAGCGGCACGGAGTACCACAGCATGATGCCCGTAAGGGACGTCATGGCAATGACCATGGTAAGAAGGTTGGGGAAGGCCACGCCCACGAGCTGGCGCAGTGCGTCGACGTCGTTGGTGTAGTAGCTCATAACGTCGCCGCGCTGGTTTTGGTCAAAGAACCTGATGGGCAGGTCCTCCATGTGGTCGAACATCTTGTTGCGGATCCGCATAAGGGTGCCTTGGGTCACGAAGGCGCCCAGCTGCGTCTGCGCGATCTGGCACGCGAGCGCGACGGCGTAGGTGCCGATCAGGGTGAGGGCGATGCTGCCGACCTCTGGCGCGGTCTTGGACCAGTCGCCCGATTGCCACGAGTTGTTGACCACGTCGATGGTCTGCTGCAAAAAGATGCTCGGCAGGCTGGAAAGCACGGCGGCAACCACGACGCACAAGACCATGAGCGAGAATTGCAGGGGGTAGAACGAAAAGATGAGCTTGAGGGTGCCGAGCGCCACGGTTGTGGGGTTGGCGGCGCGCCTGCCCCTGCTGCCTTTGCCAGGCACGCCCTTGTTTTGCGGCTCATCCGCGTGCCCGGGCCGAGGTGCGCTCTTAAGACGCGCGGGGTCGTTGAGGATCTTTTGCTCGGCGGAGCTTATCTTTTGCTTAGTCATGAGCCGCCACCTCCTTTGCGTTTGCCTGTGGGTCCAAGGCGTTTACCAGCTCCTTGTTGGCGGCGGCGCGCGCGTCGTCGATGGAATCGAGTCCCGCACCCATGTCGCCCATCTTTTCGTCGTGGCTCGCCTTGTTTTGCGTAAGGTAGATCTCGCGATATATGGCGTTGGTGCGCAGGAGGTTCTCGGGCGTGTCGAAGGCGTCGACGCGTCCGTTGTCCATGACGATGATCCTGTCTGCGTCCTCGACCGAGCCCGTGCGTTGGGCAATGATGATCTTGGTGGTTTGCGGGATGAAGCTCTTGAACCCCGCGCGTATGCTCTTGTCGGTCTTGGTGTCCACGGCGCTGGTGGAGTCGTCGAGGATGAGGATCTTTGGCTTCTTTAGGAGGGCGCGCGCAATGCACAGGCGCTGCTTTTGTCCGCCGGACACGTTGGTTCCGCCCTGCTCGATGTAGGTGTCGTACTTGTTGGGGAACTGCTGCACGAACTCGTCGGCCTGTGCCAGCTTGCACGCCTCGACGATCTCCTCGTCCGTCGCGTCGGGGTCGCCCCAGCGTAGGTTTTCCTTGATGGTGCCGCTAAACAGCACGTTGCGCTGCAGCACGACGGAGACCTCGTTGCGCAGGGTGTCCATGTCGTAGTCGCGCACGTCCACGCCGCCAACGCGCACGGTTCCCTCCGTGGCGTCGTACAGGCGGCTGATGAGCTGGATGAGGGTGGACTTGGACGAGCCGGTGCCGCCGATGACGCCGATGACCTCGCCGCTCTTGATGTGAAGATTGACGTCAGAAAGCGCCATGCGATCGGAGTCCGCGTTGTAGCGAAAGCTCACGTCGTCAAAGTCGATCGAGCCGTCGGGCACCTCGAACACGGGATTCTCTGGGTTGGCGAGGTCGGGCTCCTCTATGAGCACCTCGCAGATGCGGCGGGCGCTTTCTTCGCTCATGGTAATTATCACAAAGATCATCGAGAGCATGTTGAGGCTCATGAGCATGGAAAAGCCGTAGGTGATGAGCGCGGACATCTGGCCCACCTGCATGGCCGTGCCGGCGGAGCTCACGATGGCGCGGCTGCCAAAGTAGATGACGAAGGTGTAGATGATGTCGACGGCAAACGTCATGAACGGCTGGTTCCAGGCAAGGATGCGCTCGGCGCCCCAAAAGTCGTGGAAGAGCTCGCCGGACGCGCGCTCGAACTTCTGCTTTTCGTAGTCCTCGCGCACGAAGCTCTTTACCACCCTAATGCCGCTGACGTTTTCCTCCACGGACTCGTTGAGCCGGTCGTACTTGCGAAAGATGCGGCGGAAGATGGGCATGACGATGCGCGCGATGCCCAAAAGGCCCGCGCCGAGCATAAACGACACCACGACGTACAGGATGGCCATCGGGCCGCCAGAGACAAACGCCATGACGGCGGCGAACACGATCATAAGCGGGGAGCGCACGGCCGAGCGAATGATTTGCATGTAGGCCATCTGGACGTTTTGCGTGTCGGTGGTAAGGCGCGTCACCAGCGAGTTTGTGGAAAAGCGGTCGATGTTGGAAAACGAGAATCGCTGGATGGAGGCAAACATGTCGTGGCGCAGGTTGCGGGCGAATCCCGTGGACGCGATCGAGCAGGCGATGCCGGCGATGGTGCCGAAGCCCAGCGAGATGACTGCGAGCAATGCCAGAATGGCTCCGTAGATGACGATGGATCGCATTTCGGTGCCGGCCTGCATGTCGTTGATGAGCAGGGAGGTAAAGAAGGGGATGATGCACTCGATGACGACCTCGCCCGCCACGAATACGGGGGCGATGATCGAGTTGCGCTTGTTCTCGCGAATTGACCCGCTGAGGGTCCTTACGATCTGTCCCAGCGTTAGATGCGACAGGGTGGAGGTGCCTCGTTCCTTTGTCATGCGCTCGCCTCGCTTTCTTGCAGTGACTCCCAATGATGCTTGAGCTTGGTGAGCAGGGCCTTGAGCTGCTCTTGCTCCTCGCTGCTCAGACACGACAGCGCCTTGGCCTCGAACTCGTCCCGTTCGCGACACTTGTGCGCGGCGTAGCCCTCGCCCTTCTCTGTGAGCTCGATGAGCAGTTGCCTTCGGTCGCGCTCAAAGGGCTTTTTTGCGACAAGCCCTTCTCCCTCGAGCTTTGCCAATACCTCGCTCAGCGCCGCAGGACTGATGCTGGCGCGCTCCAGCAGGTCGCGTTGCGAAAGCTGTCCGCCGCTTTTGTGCAGCGCAGCCAAAACAAACTGCTTGCCGCCGCGTCCTCCCGAGTGTATGTGCAGATAATGGCCAAAGAACCCGAGGTCATGCAAGATTTCCCTTGCCATGCATGCCTCCAATCGTTAGGTGCCTAAACAATCTACGACGCGGCAATCGGTTTGTCAAGTACCTAACGATTTTTGGGTGACAGTGACGGCTCTACCGTCACCGTTTTGGCCGATTGGGGCTAGGCCCCTTTCGGCCAAAAACGGGCGAAGTGGCCGATTGGGGCTAGGCCCCTTTCGGCCACTTTTGGGCCGTTGAGGTCCCATGCTAGCGCGAAAGCAGCACGTTGGTCAGCACCTGCAGCGAAACGGCGTCGGGTGCCTGACGGGGGAGGCTGTGGCCAACGCCGGGCACCGTTACCAGGCGCGCATGGGGAATCGCGGCGGCGATGGACTCGGTCTCATCGCGCGTTATGCAGTCGTTTTCGCCCACGAGCACGCAGGAGGGACAGGAGATCGTGGCGAGCGACGCGGCATCGATGTGGGGCTCGTCCAGCATGAGCTGCAGCAGCTCGGCCGCTGTCGCGGCGTCGTTTGCCGAAGGGAGAAGCGACGGGTCGATGCCGTGGGCAACGTCGCCGCTCTGAAGCCATTCGCTCCACGCGCGCTGCGAGGCAATGGAGCCTTCCATGTCCCACTCGTCCACGACGCCTTCCGGCGTGAGGTTGGCCCCGCCCGCAACGATGGACGCCACGCGGTCCGCATGGTCGCGCGCGAGCAGCAGCGCCTCTATGCCTCCGTCGGAATGGCCCAGGACGTGAGCCTTGGCAACGTCGAGCGCATCGAGCACGGTGATTGCGTCGGCTGCCATCTGCTCGTAGGTCAAACGAGCCGTGCCGCGCGTCGACTGGCCCTGGGCACGCGCGTCAAAGGCGACAACGGCCAGCCCCGCAACGAAGAGCCGCTCGATGACCTGTGCAAACGTGGCATGCGACCCCCCGTTGCCGTGTAGCGCGAGCACGGGTGCCGCGTGCTTGTCCAGCGATCCATACACAAACGTCGCGAGCGACGCGCCGTCGGGCGTGCGGAGGCGCTGCGCATAGCTCAGCGGAGCCGCGGGAAACGCATAGTTCGTGGTCTGGTACGGTCGCGGTGGTCTGGGCATCATGTGCGCGCTCCTTTTGTCTGGCCTAAATCTTGCCAATTCGTTATGTTGTCTAGGATACTCGGTTTTGCTTCGCATGGCACGGGCCATGCGAAGGCACGGTTAGCGTGCCGCGAATACCGCCGAACGTGCCAATACGGTCGTAGTACGAAAAGCAATTTATGGCAGATTTCGCGAATGTTATAGTCTTATCGTACGGAGGGGAGAAGCGATGGGACAGGACATGCACGAGGGATTCATATTCACTAACGAGCGCTGTGTGGGATGCAACCGCTGCGTGCGTTCGTGCAGCTCGTTTGGTGCGAGCATATCGGAGAGCGACCAGACGAGGTCACGCATCAGGATCAACCCCGAGCGTTGCATCGTGTGCGGGGCCTGCATAGACGCGTGTACCCACGGTGCGCGCGACTATATGGACGACACCGACGCGTTGCTCGATGACCTCAAGGCGGGCGAGGCGATTACGGTTTTGGTCGCACCCGCGTTTGCGGCCAAGTACCCCGACGAATGCTACCAGGTGCTGGGCACGCTCAAGCAGCTTGGCGTGCGTCATGTGCTGCCCGTGTCGCTTGGCGCCGATATCTGCACATGGGCGTATCTGCGCTGCATGGAAGAGGACGGCCTTACCGGCATGATCTCGACGTCGTGCCCGGCGGTCGTGTCGTATGTGGAGCATTGGATGCCCGACATGATCTCGCGCCTGATGCCCGTCAAGAGCCCCCTGCTGTGCATGGCGACCTATTGCCGAGAGGAGCTGGGCATAACCGACAAGCTCGCTTTTTTGGGGCCTTGCATCGCCAAGCGTCTGGAGGTGGAGCGCTCCGACGGCCTGCTGAGCTACAACGTCACGTTCCCAAAGCTCATGGAGCGCCTGGATGGTAACTACGTGCCCTACGAGGGCGAGTTGGACGAGCTCGAGTACGGGCTGGGGTCGTATTATCCGGCGCCGGGCGGTCTGGCCGACAACGTGCGATGGTTTTTGGGAGACGACACGCCCATACGGATCGTGTCGGGCAAGCAATACCTGTACGAGCGGTTCGAGAAGCACCGCCGTTCGATCTTTTCTGACGAGCTGCTGTATGCGCTCATCGATGCGCTCAACTGTCAGGAGGGATGCATAGAGGGCACCGCCAAGGCGCTCTCGGACCACGCGGACCGGGGCTTGGTGGAGATTCACAAGATCCGCAAGCACAGCAAGAGCGCCAACGCGGATTCGCCGTGGAACCAGGACGCGTCGCCCAGCGAACGGTTGCAGCGGCTCAACAGGCAGTTTGCGGGACTCAACCTCGATTCGTACCGCTGCTCGTTTGTCGACCAAAGCCACATGTGCGAGGTGCGGACGCCCAAGCCGGACGAGGCGGAACGGATCTACCTGTCGCTTCACAAGCACGACGAGGCGTCGCGTGTCATAAATTGCTCGGCCTGTGGCTACGAAAGCTGCTACGAGATGGTCGTGGCCATTCACAACGGCTTTAACACGCGCTACAACTGCGCCTACTTCGAAAAGGAAGAGACCGCGTACCTCACGCGCATGTCGTACAACGACCAGCTTACCGGCGTGCTCAACCGCAACGCGCTCGAACGTACGAAAAAGGAGCTGTTCGGCAGGGGACATTCCTTGGCGCTCGTGGTCGCCGACGTCGATGGTCTCAAGCACGTCAACGACTCGTTGGGCCATACGGAAGGCGACACGCTCATTACCATGGCGGCGAAGGCACTGGCGAGTCGCTTTGGACGCGAGCGCGTGTTTAGGACCGGCGGAGACGAGTTCTTGGTGGTGCTGCAGGACTTTACGAAACCAGAGGCGACCAAGGGGGTCGATTTCGTAAAGACCAACCTTATGACGTTTGGCGTGAGCGTGTCCATGGGCCTGGCGTTTACCGAGGACTTTGACGAGAACTTCGACAGGTTGTTGCGCCTTGCCGACGCGCGGATGTACGAGGACAAGGCTCACTACTACGAGAGCACGGGCACGCAACGTCGCGTTTGATAGGGGATGGCCGATTGGGGCTAGGCCCCTTTCGGCCACAACGGGCAAAGATGGCCGATTGGGGCTAGGCCCCTTTCGGCCAAAACGGGCAAAGAATGGCCAAAGTGGCCGATTGGGGCTTGGCCCCAATCGGCCATATTCTTGCCAGGATGCTACTTGGAGTGCTTCTCGAAGAAGTCGAAGCGAGGCGGCAGCGCCACGATGGCGTGTTGCTCGGGCGTCTCGCCCGCAAGCGCGGCAAGCTCTTGCGGCCCCTCGAAGGCGTGCTCCCAGCTAAAGAACACGTCCTTGTCAAAGGCCAGGTGCTCGCAAATCTT
>JAGCBF010000130.1 GCA_017652285.1 Atopobiaceae bacterium | reverse complement strand
CAAGAACGTCATCCAGCACCGCGAGACCGGCGCGAAGATCATGGTCCTGCCCAACAAGGCGAGCGCCTTGGAGAGCTGGCACTTCAACGTGCTCATATTCGACGAGCTCCACGTCTACAAGGATTCGGGCGTATGGGACGCTGGCCTCAAGGGCCAGAAGGTGCTCCATAACCCGCTGGCAATCGGCATCACCACCGCCAGCGGAGCCCGCGACGGCTTCCTGTGGCAGACGCTGGAGGCGTGCGAGGACGACGAGGGCATGTACGTCTACTGGCTCGGATTGGACGACAGCGACGACATAGACGACCCGGACGCATGGCGGAAGCTGCTCGTGGCCTCCTGGGTGAACTGGGAGGACATTGCCGACCAGCGCAACTCCGCGACCACCCCGCGCAGCTTCGAGCGGTACACCGCTAACCGCTTCCCCATGTCCAAGAGCTCCAGCTCGTGCTTCCGAGCCGCCGAGATCGAGTCCGCCAGGCGCAGCCGCGCCGAGTTCGACTTCGACCAGCGATTCACCGTCGGCGTTGACGGCGCAATCAGCCGAGACACCTTCGCGATAGTCGCATACCAGCGCACCGAGGACGGACGCGATGCCTTCCGCGAGTGGATATGGGACGAGCCGGACGAGAGCGGCTACTACCCGATGCCCGAGATCATGGACGTGCTGACGGAGCTCTACCGCCATCGCCCGCTCATAGCCGTGGACCCCGCGAGGCTGACGCTGATGGTGCAGCTGCTGGAGCGGGAGCGCGGCGTGCGCACGTTCGGGCTCGCGCAGACCGACAAGGTCATGTGCCCCGCGTCGCAGCTCCTTGCCGACTCCGTGCACCTGGGCAGGGCTTGCTTCGCGGACGCTCCCACGCTTGCCGTCCACGCATCCAACTGCATCGAGGACATCCGCAAGGCTTACGGCTTCCGCTTCACGTCCAGCGGCACTGGATCCCGCAAGCGGTACATCGACGCGGCGATAGCCGGGGCCATGGCCATGTACGTGTGGGAGATGGTGGATGCCCCGCCATCCTTCGGCGGCGGCGTGTTCTCGTTCGACTTGTGACACCCCCTTTAACCTCGAATCGAAGCTGGAGGCGTGTGCCTGCGGCACTTCCGAGAAACCCGACGAGAAGGGACATCACGTGTCGATTCTCTCGCGATTCCGCAACCGCCTGGAGCGCATCGGCCGCTCGAGGCGCGTGCTCTCACTGATAGACAGCACCATCGGCCGCATCGGCCGCCGCAAGGTGGACGCGCTGGCCGCGATGACCTCCGAGGCGTACATCTCCTGCGAGCTCGCGAAGATGCGACCCATCGCATCCCTGCCCGTGGCTGTGTACCGCAAGCGCCAGGGCGTGCGCGAGGAGGTGGACCATCCGCTCAGCAAGCTGCTGACCGGGCGATGGAACCCGTTCACCACGTCCATGCAGGGGCTGCGCTGGCTGCTGTTCCGCAAGGACACCTACGGCACCGCATACGTGCGCGTGGAGTGGCGCGGATCCGTGCCCGTGGCCTTCTGGCAGCTCAACTGCCACGTGGAGCAGCTGCATGACGGCATCGAGCCCGTCTACAGGGTGGACGGCGACGACTTCACCGAGCGCGGCACCTACCTTGCGCACGAGATCCTCGTGTTCAAGGCGGCCGTCTCCAAGAACGGCTACGAGGGCTGCTCCATCATGGAGATCGCCAGCCATTCGCTCGGGCTCTCCATCGACATCGAGGAGTACTACGCCGCCGTGCTCAACAACGGCAGCCACTTCGGCGGCTACCTCGAGACGGATGCCGACCTGACGCTCGCGGAGAAGCGCGAGATCGCCGAGAGCCTGAAGGGCAGCAGCGGCATCCTCGAGGCTGGCAAGGTCAGGATCTTCGACAAGGGTCTGAAGTACAAGCAGGTGCAGCAGACCATGGGCGAGCTCAACCTCATCGAGCAGGAGCGTTGGGTCTTGCAGCGCATGTGCGGCGTGACCTCCGTGCCGCCGCAGGAGGTGTTCGAGCTCAGCAACAACACCTACTCCAACGCCGAGCAGGGCGCCATCAACTTCGTCCAGAAGACCATCGTGCCCGAGGTGTGCGACCTCGAGCGCGTCCTGCAGCAGGTCCTCGACGACAGCGGCTACCGCGACTGCTACGTGAAGTTCTCCGTCGCGGGTCTGCTCCGCGGCGACTTCGAGACGCAGCAGCGCGGCTACCAGATCGGCGTCTTCACGGGCTACTACACCCGCGCCGACATCCGCGCATGGGAGGACATGAAGCCCATCCCCGGGCTGGAGAAGCCCATCATTCCCGTCAACTACGCGCTGGTCGGCCCGGACGGCAACGCCGTGACGGTCGGCAGCGAGAGCCCCGCAGACGCGATGGCTCTGCTCGTCGCGGACGCGAAGCAGCGCATATCCAACCGCGTGCGCCGGGACGGCGACACCGAGGGCACCCGCAAGTTCGCGATGGATGCCCTGACACCGATAGCGAACGCCTGCATGCTCGCTCGCGTTCCCTTCGACATCGACGCAACGATACAGGAGGTTTTCGATGCGGATCTATAACGCAGGAGACCGTGTCAAGGTCTACATGTACGGCGACATCGGAGACGGCTACGACGACGGCCTGACCGCCTCGGAGTTCGCCAAGGCGCTGGACGAGGCGGGCGGCAAGCCCGTGGACATCCACGTCAACAGCGGCGGCGGCGACGTGTTCGAGGCTCACGCCATGCACACCGCCATCCT
>JAGCBF010000129.1 GCA_017652285.1 Atopobiaceae bacterium | reverse complement strand
GCCGGGCCGAAAAACGAGTACGAAAGCCTCCCGGACACCCAGGGAGAACTATGCCGATTCTCTCGGCAGCCTCCCGTGTGTCCCGGAGACATACCATGCACAGCACGCAGAAACACGGCACGGCCAAGCGCCTCGCACCCGTCGGCGACAAGGTCGCCTCCCAGCAATACGACGAGCTTCGTCGCGGGAAGCTCTTCTACACCATCAAGGAGGTCGTTGCGACCGGCCTCTGCTCGCGCCAGACACTGTGGCGTCTCATGAAGACGGGCGAGCTTGGCCACGTGAACGTGGGCACCCGCGTCCTCATCCCCCGCGAGGAGCTGCTGGACTACGTGCGCAGGAACTACCACAAGGGCAAGATCGCCTGACAAGAGCACAAATAGCCGTCCTTTCGGCCCCTCGGTGGCACCACGCCAAGCGCTCCTCCGGAAACGTCATCGAGGTCGGGCAGAAGGACGTGACGCCCTGGGCAAACTGGTAGGCCGCCATCTCGCGCAGGCCCTCCTCGTTTGCGTCGCTAAAGTCGTGACCCATGCAGCCGTGCACGTGAACGTCCACGAGCCCGGGAATCACGTAGCGGCCCGAGGCGTCTATCACCTCGTCGTCTGCCGGCGCGGGACCGCTTGCAAAGGTTCGGTCGGCGCCAATGTACACGTCGCGCTTCTCGAAGCGTCCTTGTGTGCGCGCGCCCCGCGCCTCGCCGTCGCGTACCGTAAAGACTTCTCCACCTGTAATTCTCATCAGACTCGCAACCTCCTTGACTCGCTTGCCAAGGACAGCCTAACAGGCGTGCGGATTCATTTGAACGGCATTGGGACAGTTGGGAACACGTGCCCTCGATTGGGATTTGTTCCAGGTTTGGAACACGGCGTACCGCGATCAGGCGCCCTGCTCTCCGGCACCAACGGCGCACATGCGCGCCAGGTACTCCACGATTGCCAGCACGGGTATTTGCGAGCTCGTGTCCTTAACGCCCCTCTCTGTCGTGCCGCGCGAGCGGTGCGTCGCTATGCTCACGTCGCTGCGGTCCGCCAAAGAGCAGCTTCCGGGGCCAGTAATGGAGATGACGCGGGCTCCCTCGTGCCTGAGCTCGTCAACGAAATCCAGCACCTCCCCCGTCTCGCCCGAGACCGAAAGGGCGATTACCGCGATGCTGCCCGCACGCCGATTGCCGCGAAAGCGAACGAGCTCGTCGCCGGGATGCGTAATGGCGACCGAAAGGCCCACAAACGAGGAGAAGTAATACTGCCCGTAGCGCGCCGCAATGCCGGAGGCGCCTACCCCCACAAAGAACAGGATGTCGGACGTGTCGATGATCGCCTTTGCGGCAGAGAACTCCCGCTCGTACACGTTGCAGCGCATCTGCTCCAAAAAGGATATGTCCGCCGAGACGTCGTATGGCTGCGCGGCCTCCACGCCCCGCTTGGCCGCGTACTCCTGCAGACGAAAGCGAAACTCGCTGTATCCCTTGCAGCCAAACCGCTCACAAAAGCGCATGACCGTGGACGGGGAGACGCTGCATGCCTCCGCCAGCTCACGAACGCGCATGTACACCACGCGATCCAGGTTCTTGCACACGTAGTCGTAGATGTAGCGATCTGTGGTGCTGAGCGTAAGCTCCTCGTCCAAAAACAACATACGTGCCTCTCCCCACATTCCAGGTATGCCCCAACATGGTATCAGCAACCGCTATGAGTTCCTGCCTTGGCAGCGCAAACGGGCGAGTCGCATGCAAGCGCACCCATGTTCATTACCGACCTCTGGACGTAGCTTCCGCTCCTTTGTCCTTGCTCACTTTCGCAGCACCTTTTCCATCGGCCAACCCCTGGCAAGCTCGTCGACGAGCTTGTCGAGCTGGCGCACACGCCTCATGAACGGGTCCTCGATAGCCTCCACCCTCACACCGCAGACCCTTCCCGTTATGAGCTCTGACGCAGGGTTATAGGCAGGTGCCCGCTCCATGAACGAGCCGTAGGTGGCGTCTGACGAGAGGAGCTCGTCGATCTGTTCGGGTACGTAGCCCGTGAGCCATGAGGTAACCTCGTCGACCTCGTCGCGCGTGCGACCCTTGCGCTCGGCTTTGCCCACCAGGGCGGAATAGACCTTCGCAAAGGGCATCTCGAACACAGTCTGTCTTGGCATAGACCCCTCCTTCCAAATGGGCCGCCGCACGCCTACACCCGTCCGTCGAGACGAAAAGGGCGGCTTCCATAGCATGCGTGCTATGATCTGCTACTGGCGTACATACAATAACAGAGAAGCGTCAGAGGTGATGCAGCTACATTGCCTTAAGACATGATAAGAAAAGACTGGCGCGGAAGATGCCACCGGGCCCTACCAGCAGGCAGGCGAAGGCCCATTGGCAAAGTGGCGCAAGGAGAATCTCACATGGAGTTCATCGAAAGCAGGACTAACCACTCTGTTGCAAACCCCTGGAAATGCTGCTTTGTACTGCTCGGTGAGCGCACCCTTGAGCTCCGTGAAAACCCTGCTGCCCGCGATGACGGCCTCGGGCGGGAGGTCGCTCATGGCCCCAAGAAGCCCCACGTCGACCATGATATAGGTGTACTCTGCAATATTATGGACGTAATATTGCTTGTTACTACGTTTTTAAGGACATAATTAATTCCGCTCAACCTGATTGGCATGGTTGTGATGACTTGTGGTAACGCGGAGCGCTCTCTCGTGTCAATGTTATCCGTCGTGGTTCTG
>JAGCBF010000128.1 GCA_017652285.1 Atopobiaceae bacterium | reverse complement strand
CGCCGCCAAACTCGTCTTCCAAGCCGTACGCCTTTATGAGGTTGTGTCCCTTGAAGCTCTCCTCCACGTTGCCGTTGAGCATGCCCGTGTATGCCCACTGACGCTTGTAGTTGGTGCGAGACCGCTTGGTAACGCCCTTTACCACAAACAGCGAGACGGGGATGATAACGATGGTGGCCAAGGCGAGCTCCCACGAGAGCGTGAGCATCATGACGACGATAAAGACGAGCTGCAGAGGGTAGAACACGAGGTCGCCACCCGTCTTGTTGAGCGTGTCGTTGACGTTGTCCACGTCGTTGGTGGTACGGCTCATAATGTCGCCGTTGCTGTTGGCGTCGTAGTAGCCAAGTCCAAGCCGCCAAAGCTTTTGCTCCACCTGCACGCGGAGGCTCTTTGCCACGTCTGCCGCAAGTCGTGCCGACAGGCGGTTGGCGATCCACTGCGTGAGGAACTGCACCGCGTACACCACGGCCGCAACACTCGCCCACATGAAGAACGCTCCCCAGTCGATAACATGCTCCTTGATGCCGCGCGCCAGGACGTCGGTGCACATGCCCAGGACGCGCGGCGCAATGCCCACCATGACGCCAGACACGACCAGCAGCAAAACCATGAGGCCGCTGCGCTTTTTGTCTGCAAAGAAGAGGCCGAGCATGCGCGCGATCAGGCGCTGCTTCTTTGCTCCGCTCTTGCCGATGTGTGCGTTGCTATCGTTCTCCATGCGCTTCTCAACCCCTTTCCGACCGATGCTCCTGCGAGGCGACGATCTGTTGGTACACCTCGCAGCTGGAAAGAAGCTCCTCGTGCGTGCCGACGCCCGCAACGTGTCCCTCGTCCATAACGACGATTTGGTCGGCGTCCTTAATGGACCCAATGCGCTGGCCCACCACCAGGCAAATGGCGTCCTTGGTGGTTTTTGCCAGCTCCGCTCGCAACCTTTGGTCGGTGGCGTAGTCGAGCGCCGAGAACGAGTCGTCAAACAGGTAGATGCGCGGACGACGCACGATGGCACGAGCGATGCAAAGGCGCTGCCGCTGACCGCCGGAGTAGTTGGAGCCGCCCTCGGCAACCTGCATGTTCAGCTGTCCCTCGCTTGCCAGTACAAAGTCGCGCGCCTGGGCAATGCGCAAGGCCTCCAGGAGCTCCTCGTCCGTGGCATCCTTCTTGGCGTAGCGCAGGTTTTGCGCGAGCGTGCCCGAGAACAGGTAGGATTTCTGCGGGACGATGCCAACTTGGCGTAGGTACGATGCGAGCGTCATGTCGCGCACGTCGGCGTCGCCCCAGCGTATTGCGCCGCCGGTCACGTTGGCCGTGCGGCTTATGAGGTTGACGATCGTGGACTTGCCGCTGCCCGTGGAACCTATGATGGCGCACGTCTGGCCTGGGTAGGCCGCAAAGCTCACGTCCTCGAGCACCTTGCGCACGTTTGGGTCGTCTGGTGCGTAGCTAAAGCTCACATGGTCAAACACGAGCGGGGCCCCTGCAGGCGGCGCGACGTCGATTGCCCCTTCGCCATCGGTTACGCTGCATGCGGTGTTGAGGATCTCCTCAAGGCGGTCCGCCGAAACGTTGGCGCGCGGTAGCTGAATAAAGACCATGGATTCCATGAGCGTCGCCGAAAGAATGAAGGAAGTGTAGGTAACGAATGCGTTTATTACGCCGATCTGCACCTGTCCGCCCGTACCCATGGATCCGCCCAGCCACATGAGGGCGATCTTCGAAAAGCTCACGATGAGCGTGAACAGCGGTACGAGCAGCGCCGTGGCGTAGCCAATCGAAAGATTGATGCCAAACAGGCGATCGTTAACGTCTTCGAGCTTGCGCTTCTCGAAGTCTTGCTTGTTGAAGGCACGCACCACGCGCATGCCGGTAATCTGGTCGCGCAGCACACCGTTAAGCTCGTCGATGCCGAGCTGCCGCTTTCGATAGAAGGGCACGATGTGCCGCACAAAAAACACCGTAATGAGTATGAGAAGCGGACACGTTACGAGAATCACCACCGAGAGCCGCACGTTTTGCGAGAGTGCCAGGCACACGCCACCCACAAACATAATGAGCGCGTTGATAACGGCGGTAAAGAGGAACAGGAAGAACTGGACGATCTGCTGCGTGTCGTTGGTCGCGCGCGTTATGAGCGTGGGGGCGCCAAACTCGGCGACCTCGCGTTGCGAGAGCGAGAGAATCTTCTTGTACACGCGCTCGCGAAGGTCGCGGCCGCTGAGCATGGCGACGCGCGCTCCATACACCGAACCCGCTATGTTGCAGGCAAACTGGATTGCCGAGAGCACGAGCATGACGCAGCCCACGCGCATAACGTAGCCCATGTCGCCCTGCACCGTGCCGTAGTCGATGATGCCGGCGTTGAGCGTGGGCAGGTAGAGCGTGAGGAAGGCCTGCGCCGTTTGGAACAGCACGATGAGCAGCAGGTACTTTTTGTAGGGTGCCAGCAGCGCGCGCGAGAACCTCAGCATGCTCTTAGGCGCCTTCTCGCTGCAGGTAGTCGGATATAACTGCCGTAATGAACTTGTTGCGGTCATCCTTGCGAAGGCCCGGATAGGAGTTGACCTCGGTGAGCACGAATCCGTCGTCGGCAAACATGAGGTCGAGCCCCAGCACGGGCAGGTCGTAGAGCGCGGCAACCTTGCGGCACAGCTCGCGGGTCTGCTCATCGGGCTCGTATTCCACGATCTTGCCTCCCAAATGCAGGTTGGAGCGGAACTCCTGCTCGTTGGTGCTCTGGCGCACGAAGCTCATGAGGCACTCGCCGTTGAGCATAACCACGCGCAAGTCGCGCCCTCGCGAGGTGGCCACGTACTCTTGGGCCATGTATGCCACGCCCGCCTTGAGCCCACTCAAATAGGCATCCAGCTCCGCTTGACCGTGGATGAGAGCGACGCCCTGACCACTGGAGCCGTTGTCGGGCTTAATGACGAAGGGATAGGCAAACTGGGCCTCTATCTCGGCTCGGTCGACGTGATTGAAGAACACGAAGGTACGCGGCACCCGAATGTTGGCGGCCGCCAAGCGGTGGTAGGTGGCGATCTTCGAGCGGGCGACGTCCTGCTCGTGCAGGTTGACGATGCTCTTTGCACCGCAGGCGAGCAGCAGGTTCTCGATCACGCGGGTGTCGGTGTTGCTGGTCCACACCCAAAACGCGTCGGGAAGCTCGAGCTTTTGCCCCATGCAGTAGAAGGCGGGCTGGCCCTCTCCCGTCTTAATCTCCAGGGTGGCATAGTCCATAACGACCAGCTGATAGGCACCCTCGTGCTCCTCGAGGAGCTTTGTGCCGTACTTCCGCACGTGGCTGTCTACGTTCGACACCAAGCACCAAATCCTCATTGCTAAACCCCTTTCACGAATACGGCAACCTTTGTGGAGTTGACCGACTTTCCGCTATCCATGACTTTCTCGAAGAGCGAGTCGCGATACCCCTGCGCAAGCTTGGTGACCCCGGCAAACGGAACGCCGCGCTGACCAAACTGCTCACGTGCCCAGGCGCAGAAGTCCTGCGTGTCCCAATCGTCATTAGTGCCCTCGGCCAGTATGCGAAGGCTGTTCCCGTCATTTGTTCCCTGCACCAACCGGAAGAAGATGCCATGGGCACGTTCGTACTGCTCGATGCAGTGCAAAAACTCCCCACCATACAGCGTTTGACCACCCACCTCAAGCGAGTCGGAGGTCTTGCCGAGGAACCGTATGGTGCGCATGCCATCGGCGTTTGTGCCCAAGCTCACCAAATCGTGGATGTTGTAGCGATAGAAGCCCGAGTAGGAGGTGAGCACGAGCTCGTAGGGCACGCCGTCGCGCGCCTCCCAAAGCGGCACCGGTGTCTTGGCTCCTGGTTCCAAAAACTCATAGAAGTAGCCAAACAACGTGAGCAGACCCTCGGTGGACTCGGCCTCGGTTGGGACGTCGAACTTTCCCTCGCTTGCGCCATAACCCCAGTTAATGAAGGTCGTACCTGCGGGAAAGAGCGTGCGGTACTCGCGCGCCGCACGACCCACGCTTCCGCCTATCCAGCACACGACCGCCTGGAAGTGCGGCCACACACGCTCAATGCGCAGTGTGCCATCATCGCGCAGCAGGCACTCGAGTTCGTCGGCGCGCGCGGGGTTGGGGGCCCAGCACTCCATGAGAGTCGCGCGGTCGGCTGGCTCGAGGTCGGCGCTCAGCGTCCCGCTGCGGATGTCCCCCACGAGGTCCGTCGCCCGCTCTTGGGCAAGCTTCCACAATAGGTGGAAATGCGCCACATTGTTGCAGGCGATTTTTGCCACCTCGGGTTCTGCAATGCTAAAAAGCATGGTGAGGTAGTCCATGGCATCGCGCGAGAGACCCGCGATGGTGAGCAGGGCGTCGGGTATGGCCTTGCGCGTCTTCTTGGCCTGCTTGCGAGAAACAGCAGAGAGGCCCGAAGCCGACCCAGCAGGTATGCCGCCTGCGGTAACCTCATACACGGCCGCGTTGGTGACGGGAAGGTACTTGCGCTCAGGCAGCTCTGCCTCGGGAATCAGGCGCTTCCACTCAAAGGCTCGCATGCGCGAGACGAGGCTCTTCGCCAAGGCCCCCGCATCGCTTTCGGGAATGTACTTGGGTATACCCGTCGTTCCGGTGGAGACCACGAACGAACGAGCGCGCCCGGGAAACAGCACGTCCTCCGCGCCATCCTTCATTGCTTCTATGTAGCCAAGATAGTCGGAGTAGTCCGTTACGGGAACCGACGCGCAAAACGCCTCGTACCCATCTATGCCGTCGAATCCCCAAAGCGTGCCGTACGTGCATGTTGAGCCGTAGGAGAGTATGTTACGCAGCACCGCCTCTTGTTCTGCCCGGGCATGCGTGCAGGTCTCGCGAAGAAGCGAGCCGAGCGGCTGCCCGCCCGCGAGCGCGCTGTTTACCTGCGATAAGGTCATGCCGTCTGCCATGCGACCTCCTATGCGACGCCTACCCATATTCGAAAAGAGCGAGTATAGCACATTGGTGCTTTTAAAGTCATACAGGGGAGAACCTCCGCATAGAAAGGCCCTCCCCTGGCCAAGAACAGTTAGTCCTCATCGGACATGAGGTCGAAGAAGCCTATGGAGCGCAACGAGGTGAACACCTGGTCGAGATAGGGTTCGCTAATGATGGGCCACTTTACGTGCAGACGGTACAAGGCCTTGGTGGTAAACGCGTTGTCGTAGCCAATCTCGAACTCTTCCGTGCTCTGGTCTAAGAGGTGGATCCGTCTTTGTCCGCATGGGTCTTCTGCACGCCCTCGGCGTATATGCTGGCAAAGTCGTCCCGCATGGAGAACACCGTGTAGCCGGCCGCCTCCCACTCGGCGCGCTCCTCCTCGGCCGCATCCACGTCGCCGTACTCGCGCTCGTCGTCGTCGGCAAGTACCATGAACGCGGCGCTCGCATGGGGATTCTCCGAGAGCGTGTACGTGAGCATCGAAGTGTCCCCCGAGATGTTGCCGAACGCCAGCACGGGCTGCTT
>JAGCBF010000127.1 GCA_017652285.1 Atopobiaceae bacterium | reverse complement strand
GTCGTCAAACTCGTAGTCCAGCGACGCGTAGCCCTTCGTGCGGCTCTAGAGCTGGTCGAAGAAGTCCAAGATCAGCTCTGCCAGCGGGATGTCGAAGTGCATCTCCACGCTCTTCACCGACAAGTACACCATGTCGGTGGAGATGCCACGATGGTCTATGAGCAGTTGCATGACCGCGCCCACGTAATCCGGCGGCACGATGACCGTTGCCTTGAGGTACGGCTCCTCGATGCGCTCGATGTTCTCTGGTTTGGGCAGGTCCTGCGGACTCGTGACCTCGATCATCTCGCCGTCGGTCTTGTACACGTGATAGTCCACGGACGGACTCGTGGCAATGAGGTCGAGGTCAAACTCGCGCTCCAGGCGCTCCTTGATGACCTCCATGTGCAGCAGGCCCAAGAACCCCACGCGAAAGCCGAAGCCCAGCGCCACGCTTGTCTCGGGCTGCCACACCAACGACGGGTCGTTGACCTTGAGCTTTTCCAGCGCGTCCCGCAGGTTTTCGTAGAACTTGTTGTCGACGGGAAAAAGGCCCGTGTACACCATGGGCTTGGCCTCGTGGTAGCCCGGGCATGGCTCGGCGCAGGGGTTGTCCTCCAACGTTATGGTGTCGCCGGTGTGTACGAGCGCCGGGTCCTTAAGACCCGTGACCACGTACCCCACCTCGCCCATGGACAGCTGGTCCAACGGCTGCTCCAACGGACGCTTGACCCCGACCTCCTCGCAAAGGAAGGGCGTGGCCTCCGCCATCATCATGAGGCGCATGCCAGGTCGAAGCTCCCCGTCAAAGACGCGCACCATGGCCACCACACCGCGGTAGGCGTCAAAGTACGAGTCCAGGATAAGCGCCTTTGCCGGGGCGTCGGCGTTGCCCGTGGGCGGAGACACCAGATACACGATGCTCTCCAAGAGGTCGTGGATGCCCTCGCCTGTCTTGCCGCTCACGCACACCGCGTCGTCGGCAGGAATGGCCAGCACCTCCTCGATCTCTTCCTTTACCATCTCTGGCTCCGCAGAGGGCAGGTCGATCTTGTTGATGGCTGGTACGATGTCCAGGTCCGCGTTCATGGCCAAGAGCGCGTTTGACACGGTCTGCGCCTCGACGCCCTGCGTGGCGTCGACCACGAGCACGGCCCCCTCGCAGGCGGCAAGGCTACGTGACACTTCGTAGGTAAAGTCCACATGCCCCGGCGTGTCGATGAGGTTGAACTGGTACTGGTTCCCGTCATCCGCGTCGTACATAACGCGAACGGCGTTGGATTTGATGGTAATGCCACGCTCCTGCTCAATGTCCATCGAGTCGAGCATCTGCTTGTACAAGTCGCGCTGCTCAACCGTATGGGTCAACTCCAGGATGCGATCGGATATGGTGGACTTCCCGTGGTCGATGTGGGCCACGATAGAGAAGTTCCGTATGAGCGAAGTTTCTGTTTTAGTAGACATAGGGAAGATAATAACTTATTTCTAGCCATTTGTGCAGAGAACATGCTATACTCGCGAAGTTGACCTTTACTGCAACCGTGTCTCAGCGTAGAGGCCTCACTGTACAAGACCGAAAGGGTAAGCACGTGGCTAACATCAAATCTCAGAAGAAGCGCATTCTCACTGCCGAGAAGGCCCGCGTCCGCAACCGTGCGGTACGCTCCGAACTCAAGACCTACGTCAAGAAGGTTCGCGTAGCCGTCGAGGCTGGCGACAAGGAAGCGGCTCAGGCCGCCGCCAACGCCGCCTGCCGTAAGCTCGACAAGGCTGCCGCCAAGGGCATCATCCACAAGAACCAGGCTGCCCAGCGCAAGAGTGGCGTCCAGCACCTGGTCAATGGCATGGAGTAGCGCAGATCAGGTTTATGTGCAGACGAGAACCACGCCCCGTGGCTGTGCCAATGCAGCCACGGGGCGTGGTTTTATGAAGGATTGCAGATAAAGAGCACAAGACGCAAGAAGGACGTTTCGGCGTCGGCGCCACCCTTAAGCTCACGCTCGCACGTCGCGCACGCATCCAGGCAATGCATGAGCTGCTCGGCGCTAAACCTTCGGGCCGACCGCACCACGCTGCGAACTTGCCATTCCTGCCGCCCCAACTCGCGAGCAATGTCGCGCTCCTGACCCCTGCCGATAAGCGATTGGGCACATACCAGCTCCCGCACCCTCCGCGTTATGAGCGTGAGGAGCGCAAGGTGTGACGGGTCCTGCATGTGTCGATAGAGCTCCAGGGCCCTCGTAGCATCTCCTGCCGCGACCTTGTCAAGAAACTCCCAGGGCTTAACCTCGGCCGTACGCGCAACGTTTTCTTCCACGTCGCGCAGTCCAATGCGGCCCGTCGTAGAGCAAAGCTCGCGCAACGTCTTGAGTTGCTGGTCAAGCGCCACGGTACTTTCTCCCACGCGGCTTACGATCTCGGCGGCCGCCCGCGCATCAAGCTGTATGCCCATCGCCTGGGCATGCCTCATCAGGTACGACGGCAGGTCACGAGGCTTTATGGGCGTGCAGTCGATGACGGACCGCTTGCCCACCTTGGCCACGGCTTTGTACAGCCTCGTGGTCTTGGCCAACGATTCGGCGACCAGGCACAGCACGCACCCCGGATTCGGATTCGACAGGTAGCTGACTATGGTCTCGCTCACCTTTTTTGGCAACTTGTTGGCATCGTGGATGAGCACCAGCCTAAACGAATCCCCCATGGGCAGCGTGTTGAACGATATCGCGACGTCGGTTGCGTCCATGTCGGCACGCGCCGTTCGCTCGTCCAAGTTGAATGCCGAAAGCCCTTCTTCCAAGCGACCCTTGAGCCTGTTGACGGCCGTCTCGCGCTTGAGCTGATCAGCGCCAACTATGAGGTATGCAGGCAGCAGCGACGCCATGGCCTCACCATCTCCCAAGGCCTACGCGGACTCGTTCCAATAGGCAATCTGTGGAGGCATCACGGGAGTCTTCCGCACGGACAACGTTCCCGTTGCGCCAGGAGCCGTCACCACGGTGTAGGTCAAGACCACGCTTTCCTGTGAGCCAATGCGAAGCGTCTTGTTCCAAACCTGGAGCCCCTGATACGAGCCCTCGAGCCAATCGCTGTCGCCTGGCTCGCCACCGTGGGTGTCGATGCGTTCGACCATAAGGCTTTCTATCCGCCCGCCTTCCGGTGCGATCAGGTGCAGTTGCTCGCCCAAGTCATACTCGTCTCTGCCCATGTTCTGAACAAGGATGTACTTGGGAATCGACTCGTAGGCACTCGGGTCAAAGTTGTTCCGTATGAGGACGCGCATGTCGTACGAGCGCGTGCCGTCCTCATTTATGCGCTGCTCGCCCACCTCTGTGTCGATGCTCAGGTAATAGGACATCTTGGAGACACTTGCGTCGCTGATGAACACCCCCGTCAATGGTGCGTTGGGGTCATGCGTAAGCTCGCCGGCAAGGCGCGCCTCCTTGAGCGCGTCCTCCACGCCCTCGTCGCGCATCCAGATCAGGCATCGGTCCTCGTTCGCAGCCTTGGAGATGGCACCAAAGAACCCGGTCATGTCTAAGCCATCGAGGTCGCCGAGCATGTCGGTCAGCACCTTGCTCGCCACCTCGCGGTAGAAGTTGTCACACTTCGAGGGCTTCCACCAAAAGAGGCACTTGTTGACCAGTATCGAGGCGGCGTTCGTTTCGTCCACGCTCACGCCAAAGCTCGTGTCCACCTTGCCGGTGGTTTCCAGCAAGTACTGCAGGAACACGGGGTCGAGGCCAAAGACCCCGTCGATCTCTTGGTGCTGATAATGCTTCCATATGTTGAAGTACAGCTCGCCGACGCGTTGGAAGTCAGGGATGACGTTATGGTCGCCATGGTGCGTGTCGCAGCGCGGGTCGAAGTTCTGTATCTCCTCTTCGGTGGCTCCCGCAGATACGTCATCATAGGAAAGCACGTCTTTGAGATTCCTAAAGTCTCCCATCTCAATGTGCCCGTCGGTCACCGTAACCACTCCCAGTGCCCCGACAAAGCCGCCGATCGAGTGAATCTCTGCCGTGTTCTCCGCGATCACCAAGTAGTTGCGCTGCTGGCCACCGGTACCCAGCAGCGTTGGCAGATAAGGGAAAATGGGACGCATGCGCTTGATGAGGTCGTCGACGACCACGACCTTCTCTTGGGCGGACTCAAGTATTTCCGCGACCTGAGGCACATGTGCGGGCGGCAATGCGGATATCTTTTCTGCCGAACGAGAAAGCGCTGGCGAAGCCTGCTCGATCGCCACGATGATGCCGGGCAGTGCCTCGACGTTGATGGTCCCCTCATCCGTAAAGTCGGCAAGCTCGAGCACGCGTCCGCTCTCCGCCATGGGCTTTAGGGCGTTGTCAGAAATGTCTATGAGCACGTCGGCCATGATGCGCATACTCTTAACGTCAGACCCGACAAACGGGATATGGGACGCAAGCTCCCACAAGGGGCTGGAGAGTTCGCCCTGTATTTGATGGGCCGCTTCGCTCACCTTGGCAGAAGAGGAGTTGAGAAGCTCCGCGTTGCCCCTCTTTGCGGCGCCCAGGAAGTCATTGGCGCTCGTCAACACCGTGGTTGCCTCGGTCCGTACCGTGTCGACCGACCCACGCAGAATAATCGTAACGACGACTCCCATTAACGCGACGATGGCAAGCGATCCGACGATCACCCATAACCAACCGTTGAAATGCTCGAACACATTTCTATGAACTCTAACCAGATCGCCGTCATAGTATACGTTGCCATTATCGGACCTGGAGGAATCATCACTCCTTGAATTCATGGACGAAATGACCTTTCTGTCATGGCCTCAGTCGGGCTTGCACAAACACGCACAAGTATGCCATATATACGTATTGAGGACGAGCGTCAATCTGTACGCAGGCACGAAAAATGATAAACCCATCCATCGATTCAGATTCTTGACACATGGCGCACGCAGACATGGGACCGGCATGAGTTCGATGCGCTAAACTAAAGTCCATGTACGCAGACGAGGGGGTGGCAGCATGAGTGGCAGAGGTAAGGTTATCGCGCTGTTGGTAGGGTGCGCCATTGCGATCTGCATTATCGTATGGGCGGTCGCATCGTCGATCGGAGAGCTGTCGAGCGTCTGGTATTGGTAGGTTACCTGTCCTGCGCCTCGTCCGTTCGCTGAGCGCGTATGGTCGGTCCCTCAACGCCTGGCAACACCTCAACGTCGCCCACGTCTTTTGTGCATACGAATGACGCCCCCGCATCCCGTAGCACCTTGACGCATTCGGGGTCGGGATGCCCGAATTTGTTACCCTCTCCCGCGCTCGCCACCGCCACCTCGGGATCGAGCGCCAAGGCGGTGCGCTCGTCTATGGAGACACGGCTGCCATGGTGCCCCACCTTTAGCACGTCGATGTCGCCCACGGTTCCATGACACACGACGGTTCTCGTCTCGTCCTGCTCGGCGTCGCCCGTCAGCAGAGCCGACAGGCACCTTCCCCCCACGTCATAGGTCACAAGGATCTCCAACGAGTCCGCGTTCTCGTCTCCCACGACGGAGTGCTCGGGCCAAACGACGCGCAAGGCGAAGTCTCCCACCCTCAAAAGGTCTCCCCACGAAACCTCCTCCGGGTCTTTGCACGTCAACTCGACCCAGGCCTGGCGCATGTCCGCAGGTATGTTTTCGCCCACGCCCTCGGCAACGTAGACCCTGTCGCACCCAACCCGCCCCTTGAGCGCGCCCACTCCCTCGTAATGGTCCGCATGAAGATGAGTCACGATCACGGCATCCAGATGCATCACGTGGCACCGCGACAAGGCGTCCACCACCGCATCGCCTGGCCCCGCATCCACCAACACGGCGTGAGCTCCTTGCTGGACGAGGATGGCGTCGCCTTGTCCCACATCCAAGACGCATATGCGTGCGGGCGCACAATAGCGCCACGACACGAACATGACGCACGCCACGACGCATGCGAGCACCACGAGCGCCCTCAGGACGCCCTTGCTCACGCGTGGCCACAGCAACAGCACCGTGACCATGCCCACACAGACCACCAGCCTCACCTCGGGCACGCTCGTAACCGGGACGCACGCAAACGGTAACGACCCGCACGCCTTGACCACCATCAGGATGGCCCAGGCCAAGAGTCGCGCGGCGCCGAGCGCCACGTCGCCCACGAACGGCACCCACGAAAGCGCGACGCCGACCAACGACAGCCCCAGCAGCATGTTGAAGGGCACGCCGACAAGGGCGCTCATCAAAGGACCGATGAGCGACACCTCGCCAAACGCCTCCGCTACCAAAGGAAGGGTGACCAGTTGCGCGACCAGCGACGCCGCTATGGAGTCTCGCGTACCCTCAAGAGCACGATATATGGACGTCGCAATGCGCCGCGGAACCATTCGCGGTGGCTTCCAGGACCCAAGCAGTACTTTTAGCGCATATGCCACGTAGGCGGAAAACACGCACAGACCCGCGACCGCGCAAAGGGAGAGCAAAAACCCCAGTTGCCCGGATGCTGCGGGGTCGAGTGCGACCATCACGATCCCCGCAACGCAGACCGCGGTAAGTGCATGCGACCTTCTGCCCAACAAACCGCCCATAAGGGCAGCGGCCTGCATGACCACAGCCCTGACGGCAGAGGGCGGAGCACCGCACAGCATCACGAAGGCGCAGCCACACGCGCACAGGGCACAGGCACGTATGCGCGGACGTACGCGCAGCGACATCAAAAGCCCGGCGAGCATCGTGGAGAACACGGCAAGATGGCTGCCCGACACCGCGATGAGGTGCGCCAGTCCGCACCGCGAAAACAGCTCGTCCAGCCCAAACGCCGCAAGTCCACCCCGCCAACCGCATATGCAACCCGCAATGAGCGCGTCGCTCTCGCTCTTGTCCGCCTCGAGCACGTCCAGAACACGCTGGCGAATCTGTTGGAGAATGCCTTGGATGCCCCCTCCGGCATGCGTCTCCAGTATCCGGACGCCGCGGACAGAACCCCAGATTCCCTGTTGCCTGCACGCCACGCCCCACTCATCTTGTCCGTTGGGCGCAAATGACCCAACGCAGCGCAGCTCGTCACCGACTCGCGGGCATTCTGGCAGAGAAAGCCAGATGTTTCCCGACGGCCCTCCCGATGACGTGGCGCGGGCCTTGCAACGATACACGTCTTCCTTTTGCGAAGGATCCGACACGACCGTTACGTCCCATGACGAGACCGGACTCTTGCCCATCGCCTCCACGAACCGCTCGCCTTGATCGAGAACGCACGAGGATGAGACGACCGCCGACAACATCGCCACCGCAAGGGCAAGCGGCACCACGCCCCAAGACCGACCACGAAGCATGGCCGCGACCGCGAAGACCGCAAGCATCGCGGCAAGGGCCGTCGTGGCCCTGCTCGCGACGCCCTCCGCCCATCCCAGGCCCTCGCCCAAAATGAGTCGGTCGACAACCACGAGGGCAACGAGCAGGTACAGCGCCGGGGGAAGGTAGGGCCTTCTGGGGATGACCGTCTCCCTACACATCGATCATGCCGCGCATCTTCTCAAACTTCTTCTCGCCTATGCCCGACACCCGCATCAGGTCCTCCTTAGACGAAAACGCACCGTTGCGTTCTCGATCGTCCACGATGGAGGCTGCCGTCGCCTCACCGACGCCCGGAAGCCTCTGCAACTCGTCGGCTGATGCCGTGTTGATGTTTACCGTATTCCCCTCCGATTCCCGAGGCGCGTCTTGCTCAGACGTCTGAGCCGCCACCTCCGTCGTCTCTGGCTGCACGACCTGCTCCCCCACAAAGGGAACGTGCACCTTCTGGCCATCGACCAAGCACTGTGCCAGGTTTATCGCCGCAGTGTCTGCGTCTGGCAAAAGGCCTCCGGCAAGTTCGACCGCATCGTTGTAGCGAGCGGCCTCGCCTCCCAACGTGTAGACCCCAGGAACCGCCACCGCACCGTCCACGTGCACCACAATCTCGTGCGCGTTCGTCTCGTCGGACTCAACGCTGCGGTCGAGCGGCGTCTCCTTGTCGTCCCCAGCCGTA
The DNA here is from genome assembly GCA_017652285.1 of Atopobiaceae bacterium. Taxonomy (GTDB): domain Bacteria; phylum Actinomycetota; class Coriobacteriia; order Coriobacteriales; family Atopobiaceae; genus RUG440. Next base: position 7,323 of record JAGCBF010000127.1, on the reverse strand, counting down.
TCCTCTTGTTCAAAATCCTCCTCTTGCGTCGGGACTTCCGCCTTGTTGCGTTCGATCGTCACGCCACGTTGCCCATTCGCCAGGATACCGATGCATATCGCACCAGCCATCACGATGACGCATGCGACGATCGCTACCGTACTACCCGCGAGCCCGAATCTTCGTACCAACGCCCTCGCGCGCCTCTGCAACGCCTTGCCTTGTGCCATACGACCACCTCCTGTAGCAAGGTTGTCATGGAACGCGATGGATGTGAACGAGCATTTCATTTGATATTGTATGTCTCACCTATCTTGCGCATACTTCGCGGCATTTGCTCACGCGCATGCGTTGTACTGCGTTTCCTTGGCTTTTTGGAATGGATGTAAAAGGTGAACTACTGTGTAGATTCTATGAATCGATGACGTATTGCCAGATAAAGTTTTTTTGTATACACGAAGGCTATCTTTTCGTTCGCCTAGGCGCGGCGACAGGAGGCTTGAAATTGGTATAGAATGAACTGGGGTCGTAGCCCAACCTGTTGGCGACGTAGCACGAATACGTTAGGCGTATACATGTCGGATGCTCCACAAAACGTCACGGATCCAGTGACCGCGGTTGACCGCAGGCCGCTTCACATGCGCCATAACGTCGTTGACGACCAAGTGGCATGTGTGGGCAACAAAGGCTATTCCAACCTCGCGCAAGCCCTCAAGGAAGGCCAGGGCGAGTACATCGAGGTACTGCGTGACTGCGTTATAACCGAGCCGATCGACATCTCGACCGCCGGCACCACCTTGGATCTAAAGGACAACACGGTGGTGTTTTTGTCGCCCGGCAGGCATGCCACCAACCAAGAGGACGCAGGCCCGGCGCTTACGATAAGCGCACCCGGCATACGCCTGCGCAACGGACGGCTCGCCGTCCTTTCTGGCGCCACCTATGCCATACGCGTGCGGGAGGCACAGGGGCACCGCGCCGAACTGGAGCTCAGCAACATCGGCATAGCCTATGACGGAACGGGATATGCCGTGACCATTCTGGAAGGCATCGTCCTTTTGCGAAAGGCACGCATCGACTCGGCGGGATCGGGCGTTCATCTGGGATCGCAATCCGCACACATCGGAATCACCGGCTCACGCATCGTGTCATCCGGCAACGCCGCGTCGGTATGCGACGGCAGGCTCATAATGGACGGCTCCGAACTCGCATCGCGCAATTATCACGGCATATACGCAGAGGGCGGACTCGTCGGCATATGCGCATCCGTCGTCGGCTCGTATCGCTCCGCGGCAATCGTAACGCGGGCGCCTTTGCACAGCGGCATCTCCCCCAGCGTCCGCATCTGCGAGTTTTCGGAGGTCACCGCAGTCAAGCGACAGGGACTCGTGCTCAATGGCGGAAACACCACCATCTTGCGTTCGCTCATACGTTCGCTGGAAGGATCGGCCATAGAGATGGGTACCCATAGCATCTTTGCTCCCACCCGACTCTCCATCGCGGAGGAAGCCACCATCAGCTCGTGGCGACGTGACGGCATCGTGCATCGTTCGGGCGAGCTCTATGTAAACAACGCGCACATCGACGCACGCTACGAGGCGATTCGCGAAAGCGTCATCGAGTAGCGCATAAAAGCATCGGGACGACAGAATTGCTTCTGTCGTCCCGCACGTACGGCTCTTGTGCCTACGAGAACAAGATCAGCGCGATGAACTCCAGTGGCACGTCGCCCGTGTTCACCAGACCGTGCATCTCGCCATCGCTGCAAATGGTGGTGTCACCAGGTCCTACCTGCACCTTGGTGCCGTTGTCGTTGTACTCGCCGGTGCCGCTCAGGAAGTAGAAGATCTCGTTGTCTCCCTCGTGCTTGTGCTCGCCAATGCTGTTACCCGGCGCGATTATCATGCGATTGAACAGACGGCCCTTGCCATAGAGCTCGTCCACGCTCTCGCAGATCTTGTGCATCTCGACTTCGCCGATTCCGTCGCGGATGTTCTTGAACTCGATTGCCTGGTCTTGCTTCTTCCTTATCATGTTCTTCCTCCCTTGTTATGCGAACATGGACAATAGGATCTGATGGATGGTGTCGACGGACACGTCCGCGCGCGTGTTCTTGACCGAGCCGTTGTCCTTCCAACGCGGCAGGGCGGCAAGAATCTCCTCGTCCGTCATGCGTATGTCGAGCGTTGGCAGGCAGCCCCGTACCAGGCCCACGAGCGCGTCCTCATCCATCCCCACCTCCGCATAGAACGACTGGGCGTAGGACGGATCCGCTTGGCGCACTCTTGTGAGCATGTCCGGCAGGAACACGGCGCAGGCATACCCATGCGGGACGTGGTAGTTCTCGGTAAGATAATAGCCTACGTTGTGCGGAAAGCAGGTGCCCGTCGTATTGATGGCAAGCCCGCCCAGTATGGAGGCCTCGTAGAGCTGACGCCGCGCCTCTGCGTCGAGCTCAGACCCAGAGGCGGCCGATGCGAGCGGATCTGCCGCCTGCCGAACGGCACGCACCGCAAACGCGCGCGAGATCTCGTCCGCCTTGTGACTGAAGTAGCTCTCCACCGCATGGGCAATCACGTCGACCCCGCACGAGAGCGTTACGGACGCGGGACACGTGTGCGTATGGCGGCTGTCCCCAAAGGCCACGGCCGCGTAGAGACGGTCGTCGTGAATGCTGTGCTTGCGCGCCGCCCGGTCCGTGAGCACGGACACCTTGGTCACCTCGCTGCCCGTACCGGCCGTGGTGCCCACGAGGGCGATGGGCAGAGGTTCGTTTGCCCAGCGCAACGCATAGAAGCCCGCCTCGTCCAAGTCCGGGTTTGCGGCGAACACCGATATGGCCTTTGCGGCATCGAGCGCCGAGCCTCCGCCAATGCCCAGCACGAACTGCGCGCCTTCGCCCGCGGCCACGTTGCCGGCCTCGATGCAGGCGCTGACCGGCGGGTTTTCCGTAACGCCGTCCCATACGACGTACGCAACGCCCTCGTCGCCCAGCGCGCGCTCGACGTCACGCAGCGCACCGCTCGCCTTGGCGGCGACCTTGTCGGTGACGACGATGCAGCGATCGCCCAAGCTCGCAAGCACGTCCTTATGCGTAAGCACGCATTCGTCTTCGGTAAACAGACGCGTAGGCATGTAGTAAAACATCGGCTTGTCCCTTCCACGCACCAACCCTGCAACATAGTAGCGCATATTTTGCGAAGCGACGGCGTCTGGCCCCAAAGCCGCTCGTGCATTTTTGCACACGTGTCCGCATCCGGTTGCGTCGGCTATAGAGACAAGTATCTTCGAGGCATGTGGATGCCGGATTCTGATACTCTCTTCTCACCATGCATGCATTTGAGGCATGGGCAATCGAGTTGGGCGTGCCAGCGATACGCGTCGAAGGCTGTATTGCCAACCGCATGATGTGTGCGCCCACGCGTTAAGGAGACGTCATGATTCACAAGAAGCATCCCGCATGGCCTTTGTTTGCACTGGTCGCGCTCCTTGTCGCATTTGTCGCCTGGCAAGCGCGCCCGCCCGCGCCACACGACCCGGCCGCGCCCGCAGCATACGATAGGGCAGACAGCGACGCGGACTCCCCCATCGCGTCCGAAGCGGTTATAAATGATGCCAAGCGGACGCCTGACGACGGCGCATCGGACAAGCCGCCTGTGGCCAGGGACGCCACACCGGCTGACGTGCCAGACGAAGCGAACGCTGCGCCGGTCGAGACCGAAACGCCGACCGAGAGCCAACCAATAGCGGAGCAAACAGACCCCGAGCGATTCGTGCTGCCCGAAGGAGTGGAGGTGGAGCCCCAGGCCACGGTGGTCGAAGTCGCGGAAGAGGTCGACCTCGAGCAAATGGCATCCGACTTGGAAGCCACGTTAGGACCGGTCACCATTCAGCGCATCGGCGGGACCTTCGCTCGCGTGACGTATGCCGGCGACGTCGCCGTTGAGGACGCAGTCAACGACATCCGCAACTCTGGATACGCGGACGCCGCGCAACCCAACTACGTCTACCATGTGTTAGGCGAAGGCATCGTGGCAGCAAGTGACGAGCTCGCTGAGCCGGGCGATCTCGCAGAACCAGGCGAGCACGCAGAACCAAACGAGCTCGCAGAGCCAGGCGATCTCGCGCAAGACGACGTGCCTGATGAGGAAGCTCTGCTTGAGGTGTCCGAGGATGCCGTCCTGTCCGACGACATCGAGCTGGTAGACCCGGAGCAGACGGTCGACATCGATCTTGTTGAAGACGATTTTGAGGACGTCGCCGTGACCGACCAAGAGCTTGACGATGCAATCGTGGTGCAGGACGAAGACGAGAACAGTGGAGAAGAACCTGCCCTCGAAGCACAGGCAACCGTCAACGATCCCTATGCCAAGGACCAATGGGCGCTCGATAGCGTCAAGGCATACGGTGCGTGGAACAACGCCCAAGGCAACCACACGGTCACGGTCGCCGCATTGGACCTCGGCTTCACCGTAAACCATGTCGACCTAAAGGCAAATCTTGTCGACTGGTACAACGCCTATAACGCCGTCCACGGTGGCTCCACGTCTGACGTTTCGCCGTACAATACCAGCTATGACCACGGGTCGCACGTGGCCGGCATCATAAGCGCCGTGGCAGACAACAGCATTGGCATCGCCGGGATAACGCATAACGCGTATGTTATGCCCGTCAAGGTCGTCGGCTCGAACGGCACGGCAACGACGGCCGACCTTGTCAAGGGATACGACTATGTTATGGCACGACGCGTCGCACGCAACGTACGCGTCATAAACCTGAGCTTGGGAGCAGACATTCGCGCCCTGACTAATACCGACATGAGCTTGAGCAAAGACGATGTCTTGCTCAAAAAGGTCAAGCAGGCCTATTCCGCGGGTATCATCACCGTTGCTGCGGCTGGTAACAAAAGCGCGTCATTCGACAAGACCACGCCCTATACGTGCTACCCATCCGACGATGACGGCGTAGTGAGCGTCATCAATCTCCAGCAGGACGGTACCGGCGTGTCGATTTCCCCGAATTCTAACTACAATGTCAGCTACGATAAGGTCAAGGACATATCCGCTCCGGGCTCGAGCATGTATTCCACGGTTTACTCCAATGACTACACCTCCATGAGCGGCACGTCAATGGCCGCGCCTGTGGTGTCGAGCGTACTTGCCCTGGAATTTGTCGCCAACCCCAAGCTAACGCCCGCGGAAGCCATAAAGATCCTGTATGCCACCGCGACCAACCTTGGTGGGTCGACTTGGACACGACAATACGGCTGGGGGGCGGTCGACGCCTCGGCAGCGGTTCGGGCGGCCAAATTTGGCATGACGAAGGTCCAGCAGGAAAAAGCCAAGCTCGCAAGTTCGAGCATTCCCACAGGCTCCTCCAGCAGTTCGGGTTCGTCGAGCTCATCCAGCAGCTCCAGCTCGTCGAGCAGTTCGGGCTCGTCTTCCACCGCGGCCAAGAAGACGCCATCCGTTAAGTATCGCACGCACATCCAAAACGTGGGCTGGCAGGCGTGGAAGAAGAATGGCAAGACGTCCGGCACCACCGGCAAATCGCTCAGGCTCGAAGGCATCAGGATCAACCTTGCGAACAAGCCGTACGCGGGGTCCATCCAGTACCGCTCGCATGTCCAAACATATGGGTGGGAAAAATCGTGGAAGAGCGCCGGCACGATGAGCGGGACGTCAGGCAAGTCAAAGAGACTCGAAGCGATCAAGATTAGGCTGACGGGCAACATGGCAAAGCACTACGACGTGTATTATCGCGTGCACACACAAAACCTTGGCTGGATGGGCTGGGCAAAGAACGGTGCGAGCGCTGGCACGGCCGGTTACTCCTACCGGCTCGAAGCCATTCAGATACGGCTCGTGCCCAAAGGCGGCGCCGCACCGGGAAGCACCAAAAACGCCTTCCGCAGCAAATAAAAAAGTGGCCGATTGGGGCTAGGCCCCTTTCGGCCACTCGCTTCGGTTTTGGCCGAAAGGGGCCTAGCGCAGGCGGCCACCCGCACCTAACCGTTACTCGTCCGTCTTCGCCGACGTGGTCGCAGTCTTTGCCGCAGAATCCACCTCACCAAGGTATTCCTCAAGCACCTGGCCAGATTCGTACATCTCCGTCGCGGCCTCTACGCCCACGTAACGGAAGTGCCAGTTTTCGTTCTTAGTGCCCGTAACGTCTTCCTTGCCTTCGGGATAGCGCTGGATAAACCCGTACTTATGGCCGTTCTCGCGCAGCCAAGTCTGGATGGGTCCGTTGTATTCCTCATCAAAGTTGATGGAGCAGATGTCCGCTGCAAGCCCGAGCTCATGCTCCGACGTGCCCGGAATCGCGACGCTCTCGCCCGTGAGCGCCTCTGCTTCCTCTTCGGAATACCCCTCTGCAAGATACTCGTCTAGGAACTGGTCCCAAATCTCCTGCTGAGTCTCGTGAGAGCGATACGCCTGGTTTACGAACACGTCGTCATAGCCGGCCGCCCTGCAATCCTCGATCATCTGCATAAACTGGTCGGCGATGCGTGCGTCCACGTACTTCTCGTCCGCGACCTCCACGAGCTCGACTTCCCAGTCGTCGGGAATCGGATGCGTCTTGTTTACCAGCGTCAGCTCCCAAGATGCTGCCTTTTCCTTCTTTTTGTCTGTGTCATCCGTGCTAGGTGCATCGTCTGCCGTTTTGCCGGTGTTTGATGCGGTTTCGCTCTCCTGCGAAGAGGCGGTCTGCTCGACGGCCTCCGTTTTATTCGCGCTTGACTGATCGCTTTGGCACTTTGTGATAAAGAATATGCAGCCTGCGGTCACCAACACAAAAAAGAGAATCATAGCGATGGCCAAGGGCGCCTTCGACCTTGGGCGACGCTGCTCGGGTCGAGCATGACGAGCGGGGGCGCCGTTCCTGCGTGCGTTGGCACGCTGACCTTGTGGGCGTTGGGCATTACCATTTGACCTTCGCTCTGGCGGACGCCTGCGTTGCTGCTGTTCCTGTGCCATGCCATGCCTCATTTCTCTTCTCGTCTTGCCGAGGATGAAGTACCGTATGCGTACAAATATGGAACATAGTATCGTTTTTTGACGCAGCCCGCACTCGCAGGGGTCCCCCTACAGATAATCGGCAAGTGCTGCCCACTGCGGCCCGTCCGGCTTGGTCGTGATTGGCCGAAAGGGGCCTAGCCCCAATCGGCCAACGGCGAGCGCCCCAAGGCTGTGGTTCCCACGAAAATCAATTTCGCGAGGCTTTTTTCACGCCAAAATCAATCTGGCGAGGATTTTTCCCGCAAAAGTCAATCTGGCGAGCCTCGCGAAACGCATTTTGCCGGGAATTCCCCTCGCGAAACGCATTTTGTTAGGAATCGCC
>JAGCBF010000126.1 GCA_017652285.1 Atopobiaceae bacterium | reverse complement strand
CCTCCTGCCCGTCGGCGTGAGCAGCACAGGCGGCTCATCGTCGACCCGGAGGAACCTAGTCAGGCTCTCCCGCCACTGCCTGAGAAGCGCGGTGTTGGGCACGACAACGAGCGTACTCACCTGGTGGGCGGCTACGACGGACGCCGCGATGACGGACTTGCCGAAACCCGTGGGAGCAACGAGTACACCCATGTCGTGTTTTATGAGCCTGTCCCTGCACAGCTGCTGGGTGTCCCGGAGCTTCCCGAGGAAATGCGCGTGGATGCGTTTGCCCTCGGAGCGACCATCAGCAACGAAGGGCTCCGTACCGGCTTCCCGAAGCACGGCAAGCGCAGCATCCGTGCAACCCCTCGGCAGGACGAGCTCGCTGCCATCAAGCCTACCCAAGTCGATGACGCGCGGGGTCTCCCAAACCGAGAAGTGCATCCTGAGCTTCTTTGTATATTCGGGATTGCGGAACGCGGCGAGGCGTCGCAGGCGGTTGATGACGATCGCGGGGAGCCCGCTACAGTCAATGCGGACACCGTCCGCATTAGTGACTCTGACGACAGACGGTGTCTCCCACTTGTCAGGCACATCTGAGTCCTTGGGCGCTCGCACTTTGGCGGGCGCGATGCTCCTGCCTGTCCCCTCGGGGAGCCCGACTGGGTCCTTGCCGAACTCGTCGGCGAGCGCAGCGACGTGCTCGGCACGTACCTTGGGGAGCGTGCTCAGGAAGGCGCACTGGTCGGGCAGCGCCTCGAAGCGGTCGTCGACGAAGACGCTGTTGCCCTTACGGACCGCCTCGCCCTGGAGCGGCAGCGCGATGAGGCTGCCCAGGTCGCCCTCGCCAACCGAGTCCTGCAGGGGGAAGAGGCGGTCGTACGAGCGGAAGCTTACGGCTGCGCAGTTGTCGCGTGCCTCGGAGACGAGGCCCTCGCCCACGCGCCTGGCGAGCGACGCATTGACCGGTCCGTCGAAAAACACCCACACGTGTGCCCCGTTACCCGAACGAGATCGCTCCACAGCGGGCGACAGGCCATGCCTCCTACAGGCATCGCGATACGCCGAGGCGGCCTCCTGCCAGCCAGTACCGTCGAAGTCCACCGCGAGCAGATAGCAGACATCCCCATCGACGACGTAGATGCCGATCGCTTTGATGCGCCCGCGTTCGCGAAAGCCCGTGCAGTGAGCCTTCACGACCTCGTGCGTAAGCGGCACATAGCTCGGGTGGTCGCAGTCCAGACACCTGGCTTTGGGGTTCGCCAGCCTCGGGCACGCGCCGCGCACCCACCTCAGGCGACATGGCGGCCAGTAGCTCAGCTTGCCGGGTTTCGTCGCCTTGCCCTCGTAGCCCTCTGCGTAGACGTCGGCGCGTCCCCGGAAGAGCGACATGACCAGATTTACCTTCTCGTCGAGCGAGCTGCCCTGCGTGACAGGGGCCTCTTCGACGGCCTTGGAGGAAGGGACAGGCATATCGTCCCGAGATGACGCAGCCTCCCTCCACTCGCCGACGGTGGCGTATCGCAGTTCCCCAGAATCGGTGCGGCAGAGCACTATGTCGGCGCCGCCAGAGGCGTGCCTCACGACGCATTCGAGGCCATAGTCCGCCCCATCAAAGCGAGCCTTCTTCTCAAGATCGCCCATGTGGACACCCCAGTCGGCCTGACGCATTCATGTATCACCTCACGTAGCGTACCTGAACCTGGCTTATTGCACGTTACCCAATCGCCCAAATGTAGCAGGGCGCGACCGTTCGCCGATTCGACCTTCAGGCGTCAAAAGGGCGAAAGCTGCTTGGGTGACTGTCTGGGACCACCTTTTGGGACTGTCTTGGATTCCGCACAAAAACAGCCGCTCTACCTGCAGCTGAAATACACAGTCGGGTAATGCGCATTACCCAGATCAGGTTGGAGGGTCGAGCGATTTGGTCGCTCCTCTCAGCCGGGCCAAATCCCCAGCTCCCCTGTCGGTTTGTAATGGTAGCACTCATCCTTCCAGCCGACGGCCGCTTTGCATAGCAGTAACGATATTGCCGCAAAGGACGTACACACGACGTCGCGGGCGCCCCAACAACTTGCGCTAAGGCGCCCTAAGCTGCTCGCCCACAGGACCCCCACCTTATTCACTCCTGCGGGCAACCCTACGGGCCGCTCAGATGAGCTTCCTGCGGATCTGCTTCAGATAGTTCCTCTTGAGGTCTCCCCTGAGGCCGTAGTAACTTGCGGTACGTGCCCGACTCCCCGCCCCCGTCATAGCACATGGCGGCAAGCTCGACGGAGCTCATGAAAGCCCGCAACTTGCGAGAGGCGCCTGTCCTGGTAGCGGAGCCCCCTGCGCTCTTCCGAACCATCGCCCAGCATGAAGTCAGACGCCTCGTGCAGCGCCTTCGTCACGACCCGCCGGCCCTGCATCCGTCCGACATCTCCTGCCGGCCGACTCGTCTGCGAATACGGAGAGCTCCCGCATACGTCCTCGATTAAAAACGCCGGGGAGAACGCCCTCCGGCCCTTGGAACCTCTGCTTGTGCTTCGATAT
>JAGCBF010000125.1 GCA_017652285.1 Atopobiaceae bacterium | reverse complement strand
TAGGTGACTAAACAGGTGGGCCGCCCGATCTATCTGGACGGCCCTTTGTCGGGCTCGTGAGTCAAACTTAGATTGTTTCAAGCTCCCTGTATAGCGGGTCGCCCTCGCCGATGAGAACGTCCCACCACCACTCGGGGCTCTCGACACCCGACTGGCAGAGCATGTCGAGAAGCTTGCTGCGGGCGTCGGCGGGCAGCTGCTCGAAATCGGCACGCATGGCGTCGAGGATGGCCTTGCTCGTCCCCATCATCTCGTTGCAGATTTCTCTCTTCTCGTCCAGGCTGTAGCTTTCCGGCGAATAGCAGCACAGGTCGGCCTTGAAGTATGCCATGTCCTCGGCCTGCTGAAGTTCGGCCCATCTTTCATCGTTCATCATCGTGACAGCTCCTTTCCAAACAGCGACTTCCCGGACACCATGGCTTATCCCGAAGAACACCACGCAGGACACCACGCCCGACGTGGACACCATGGCCCCGGCTTTACGGTTCGTGATTCAGCCTGTCGATTGTTTGGCCAGGTAACCGGCCGAAAGAGGAAAACACCCGACTTTTGACGAGACTCCCGTTTTTGGTGTCCTATTTAGTGTCCCGTTTAGTGTCCTAAACAAAAGCAGGTAGACGGTTTATGCCATCTACCTGCGTCTTGTGTGGTGGGCGTTACAAGATTTGAACTTGTGACCTCTTCCGTGGTAGTATCTTGCGTCGTGTGCTTTGGGCTGAACTCTCCTTAAATGTCAGGATATGCCAACAGGTCGCAGGGAACGTGGAGATCTTTGCAAACGATATCGCATCCCTTAACGTCCCAACAGCTCCAGTTGACGCCGCCGTTCACTGCTTCCAGCTCCTCATCGGAGAGCTCATAGCCCTCCTCCTTTGCCAGAGCGATGATTTCCTCGGCGCTCTTGCAAGCCATTGCCTTCTCGCGCAGCTCGGGTGTCAGGTTCTCGAATTCCATGGCAACTCCTTTCTGTCCAACCGTTACATATTCACACTACTTTTATTCTACGCCCCGGCACGCTAAACTGTCCCGAGAAACATCGATGGGGCGACATTCTCGACCTGGCCTGATGAGCACACCGGAGGTGGCATGGCCAAGCATCCCGATATCGATACCGCATGGGTGACGCTTAATCGCGCCTGCAACCTTCGATGCAGGTGGTGTTACGCGGCCAGTACCGCCTATGGGGCTGGCGATGACATGCCCTTTGAGCTTTTCCGCGGGATAATAGACCTCGTTTGCGAGCTCGGCGTGCGGAAGGTGACTCTCACTGGAGGCGAGCCTACCATCTATCCGCGCGCGCTCGAAGCTGTCCAATACTGTAAGGTTCGCGGGCTGGACGTCACCATTCCCACGAACGGGCTGGCATTCGCTTCGCGGGATCGTCTCGAACAGTTTTGCAGGGCTGGGGTTAACCGAATCGGAATGTCCGTCAAGCTCGTGCTCTGGGGGCGAGCATCATCCACGGATACACAATGGAGAAACAGCTAGGTGACTAAACAGGTGGGCCGCCCGATCTATCTGGACGGCCCTTTGTCGGGCTCGTGAGTCAAACTTAGATTGTTTCAAGCTCCCTGTATAGCGGGTCGCCCTCGCCGACGAGGACATTCCACCACCAGTCTGCCGTCTCAACTCCGGACTGGCAGAGCATGTCCAAGAGCTTGGCACGTGCATCCGGAGGCAGCTGCTCGAAGTCTTCGCGCATGGCATCGAGCATCGCCTTGCTCGTGGCTATCATGTCGTTGCAGATTTCCTTCTTCTCGTCCAGGCTGTAGCTCTCGGGTGAGTAGAGGCAGAGGTCCGCCCTGAAGTAAGCCATGTCCTCGGCCTGGGTGAGTTCGGTCATCTTCGCTTCGTTGATCATTGCAGGTCTCCCTTCATCAAATCTTGTACGTATCTCTGCGCTCCCATCGGAGTTTTCCATGGAAGAATTCATGGAAGAAATATCCCCAAAGGAGCGTTGTTTTGTGGGATGAAGTGGTGCGCCGAAAACTTCGACACACCACTTCTGACCTGCGAAAACGTTGTGTTTAGAGGCAAACCGTGAAAGACTGTTTTGTTGCCAAAATTACTCCCACTCGATCGTCGCGGGAGGTTTGGGCGTCACGTCGTAGGCGACGCGATTTACACATGGGACCTCGCCGACGATACGGCTGGATATGCGCCCAAGCACCTCGTAAGGCAGCTTTGCCCAGTCCGCCGTCATGGCGTCGCTCGACTCCACCGCGCGCACGATCACGGGCCGCGCGTAGGTGCGCTCGTCGCCCATCACGCCCACGGAGCGGATGTCGGGCAGCACGGCAAAGTACTGCCAGCAGCTGTGCTCGCTGTTGCGCTCCCCGGTCTTCTCAAACAGACGCGCGTTGTACGCGTCCAGCTCTTCCCGCACGATGGCGTCGGCGTCCTTAAGGATCGCGAGCTTTTCCGGCGTCACCTCGCCAATGATGCGAATCGCCAGGCCCGGCCCCGGGAACGGCTGCCTATACACCATGGACTCGGGCAAGCCCAGCGTCACGCCTAGCGCCCGCACCTCGTCCTTAAAAAAGTGATCCAACGGCTCGATAAGGTCGAAGTGTACGCCGTCGGGAAAAGGAATCAGGTTGTGATGGCTCTTTATGGTGGACGCCTTACCGCCCGTCTTGCGCGCGCCGCTCTCGATTATGTCGGGGTAGATGGTGCCCTGTGCCAGGTACCGCACGCCATCGAGCTTGGTGGCCTCCTCAAAGAAGACCTTCCAAAACTCCGTGCCGATCAGTCGGCGCTTCTCCTCCGGGTCGGTTACTCCGGCGAGCATCGCCGCATAGCGGTCCTGCGCCCGCACGTGCACCAGCGGCACGTCGAACTGGTGCCTAAACACCTCTTCCACCAGTTCTGGCTCGCCCTTGCGCAGCATGCCGTGGTCCACGAACACGCAGGTAAGCTGGTCGCCCACCGCACGATGCACAAGCGCCGCCACCACGCTGGAGTCCACCCCGCCCGAAAGCGCCAGAATCACGCGGCCCGTCCCCACCTGGGCGCGGATGCCGTCGACAAGGTCGTCGACCACGTTGTCCATGGTCCACGTGGGCTCAAGCCCGCAGATGCCGAACAAAAACGTCTCCAGCATCTTGTTGCCGTAGTCCGTATGCCGCACCTCTGGATGAAACTGCGTGGCATACAGCCGCCGACGCGGACATTCCATGGCGGCCACGGGACACGTGTCCGTATGCGCCGTAACCTTGAACCCCTCCGGCACCTGCGTTACCGCGTCGCGATGGCTCATCCACACGGTCTGCTCCTGCGGCGTATCGGATAAAAGCATCGACGCACCGTCTCGCACAAGCGTGGCCGGCCCGTACTCGCCCTTGTCCGTATGACCAACGGCACCACCCAAGCGAGCGGCCATTATCTGCTGGCCGTAGCAAAAGCCCAGCACGGGAACGCCCAGCTCAAACATGGCGGGGTCAACATCCGGCGCGTCGTCCGCGTACACGCTCGCAGGCCCGCCCGACAAGATCACGGCGCAAGGTCCCATGGCCGCAAGCTCTGCGGCCGGGATGTCGCACGGCACGATTTCCGAATACACGTGCAAGTCGCGCACGCGCCGGGCAATGAGCTGCCCGTACTGGGCGCCAAAGTCGAGCACGGCCACAAACTGACTGGGACGTTTGCCTGGCATAGCCACGCCTCCTTACAATCGACTCTCAAACCATCATACGCCTTTGAGCCAATGACTTATGACTCATCCGCAAGCCAAAAAGTAACATTCTTGAGAATATGTTCTTTGCCGACGCTCATAGCCGCAGGCTCCTTCGTTGCGTTCCCGCTACTGTTCGCCATATGACCGGTCATGCCGATGGCCGATTGGGGCTAGGTCCCTTTCGGCCATTTCTGGGCCGTTTCGGCACGTCCTGGCCCAGCCGTCGTGCGCCGCCACTACGTCCCGGCCGCTCAGCACGCCCATAGTTCTTCGCGCGGGGCGCGAGCCGTCGGTCGGCCGAGGACGAAGAGCCGCAGCCCGCACCCCCGCGGACCGGCGCCCAGACAAAACCTCCCAATCTGCGTGCACCTGGCTCTCACTCACCCAAAACGGGAGGTTTCTTGCCGTCAGACGCCGACAAACCTCCGTGAGTCAGGGCACCTGCCCCCCCTGAGCCGCCCGATTAGTGGCCAATGGAGCCGCTGTTCCTTTTCGCCAACTGAGCTACTATGAATGTTGATGCGAGAATTGGCCGCCGCGTATTTTATGCAGTGGCCAATTCTCGCATCAAAGACGGTATTGTCCCAGATGGCGTGGCAGAGCCCGGGCTTTATTGGCCACTAATCGGGCGGGGTCCCGTCAGGTGTCGCGCGACGGCTCGGCCCGCGCGGCTGGAGCGCCCCTCACTGCCCGAGCGTGCCAAAACGGAAGCGCGAAAACGCACAAAAAGTCGAGGTTAGTGTAGTTTTTCGGTCTCCGATTTTTCGGGGTCTGATTTGCGGCACCCTCTACCTGCGCAAACGCGGGGCTTCTTTTCCGCCTGTGGGGAAATGGCACCCAAAAACTACACTAACCTCGAAAAAACGTGCACTTTCGTGCACCCGAAATGGCACGCCACCGGGCGGGGGGTCGCAATGGGCCTGCCCGCGCCTGGACTCAGGCCGCGAATCGTCGTTCAGCTTCGCGCGTTGGTCACGGTTATTACACGTGGGT
>JAGCBF010000124.1 GCA_017652285.1 Atopobiaceae bacterium | reverse complement strand
GTTTACGACCGGTCGAGGCGACAGACGCGGTGGGGGCGACAGACATTGCTGCCGGCGTGTGCGGTGGGGGATCGTCCCACTGCGCGGGGGGAACGGACGGCGCGGCGGGGACGTAAACGGGGCATACGGCCGTACGCATGCACACTTCCTTCACAACTTGTTCTTTTGAGCCAAAACAATCCACCTGCGCACTTGTGGGCAAAGAGCACGTGCGCCACAACATCTTGTGCCACGATTGTTCGGTTTGCCAGGTGGGGACAAAAACAACGTGTGGGAGAAGGTGGGGCAAAGTGTGGATAGGTGTATTATGTACCCACGCATTCGAGTTAATTGGATGCCCTCGTGGAGAAGGCCGCACACCACCATCGTAGCTTAAGCGCACCACATCGCACCCCGGCTTTCCATGAGGCTTCGCTACCAAGAGGCTTCGGAGGGGATGTGAGACATGTACCTGTACGGCTCCAAGCGCTTTAACTTGGACGCCAAGGCACGCCTTACGTTGCCGGCGAACTACCGCAAGCAGTTTGACGACAACACGGTCTTGCTCATTCCCCTTAAGGATGCGCTCTACGGGTTCACTCCCGAGGGCTTTGGCCAGTGGGTAAACAGCTTCTTCGAGAAGGACGGTAAGAAGTTTGACGCAGGCAATCGCAAGCATGTCGAGCTGCGTCGCATGCTCACGGCAAGCGCCGTGCCCTTGGATATCGACTCTGCCGGGCGCATCGCGTTGGGCAAGGTCGACGCAAGCGACGCGACAGCCCGAGCGCGACTGGGCTTGGAACGCGAGGTAACGGTCGTCGGCGTCGAAGACCACTTCGAGGTCTGGAACACCGAGCGCTGGGAGGCCAAGCAAGCCGACGTGGCGGACAAGCTGGACGCGCTCATGTTTGGCGGCGAGCTGTAGGGGGTGGACGTGTTGACAAGCGAATATCGGCATGTGCCCGTACTGCTCGAGCAGGTCCTGAAGCAGCTCGACCCCCAGTCGGGTGACACCGTGTGCGACTGTACCCTTGGCGGTGCCGGGCATAGCGTGGCGATGGCCGCCCGCATAGCGCCGGACGGCCTGCTAATCGGAATCGACCAGGACGACATGGCGCTCTCTGCGGCACAGGCGCGCCTGGAACGCGAGGTTCCCGAAGTCGCGACCAAGCTGCTCAAGGGCAACTTTGGAAACCTCGACGAGCTCTTGGTGCAGGCGGAGGTTCCCGGTGTCGACTGCTTTTTGTTTGACCTGGGCGTCTCGAGCCCACAACTGGATATTCCCCAACGGGGCTTCTCGTACCACGAGGACGCCCGCTTAGACATGCGCATGGACCCGAGCAACAACACCACAACCGCAGCTGAGGTCGTAAACGACTACAACGAAGCGGACCTCGCTCGGATTCTGCGTACCTACGGAGGCGAGAAGCACGCCAAGCGCATAGCCCACGCCATCGTTCGCGAGCGTGCGAAGGAGCCCGTCGCGACCACGTTGCGTCTTGCGCAGATCGTGCGCGAAGCCATTCCGGCACGCGACCGCAGGCAAGGGGGACACCCGGCGCGCAAGTCGTTCCAGGCCATCCGCATAGAGGTCAACCACGAGATCGACATGCTCGACCAAGGCCTGCGCGCGGCGATACGCTGGGCGAATCCCGGAGCGCGCATCGCGGTGATCAGCTACCACTCGCTCGAGGATCGCGTGACCAAGCACGTGTTCCACGAGATGAGCCAGGGATGCGTCTGCCCACCCGACCTGCCCGTATGTGCGTGCGGGCACGTGCCGATACTTGCGATCAACACGAAGAAGCCGCTCGTCGCGTCCGAGGACGAGGTCACGGCAAACCCCCGTTCGCGCAGCGCGCTCCTGCGCGTGGCGACCAAGCTGGACACCTCGGACGCGCGTGCGTCCACGTACGTGGAGCGCATGCGACGCTAACCTCAACCTACCGTCGGGTTTGTCTTGCGACGCCCGCAACGTAGCACAAACAGAGTACCAACGAAGAAGGAAGAGCTATGAGATACGAAGGATCTACGGCACGACGCATAGATGCAGCAACGTTCGAGGTGGTTCAGCCTCCGCTGTTCACCCCTGTAAAGGGTGGCAGGTATGGCAAGGACTTGCGTCGCATGGCACAGCCGTCCATGTTTGGCGTGCTCGCCTACGTGGCGGCCATTGCGTTGCTGCTCTTTATCGCGGGCGGCATCACGGTGGCCATCACCTCGGGCACCGTGGGCAGGCTGACCTCGAACAAGACCACCCAGGCACAGATCGAGGAGCTGAGCGAGTACAACAGCAACCTTCGGCTGGAGCGTTCCAAGCTCACGCGCTCAGATCGCATCTCTAGCATTGCCGAGCAAAACCTGGGAATGGTATACGCGAGCGACGCTCGGACGCTCGAACTTGACTGATGTCCTCATATAGAGGGTCGCGTCGCGGACGGGGCGGTCGCGACGCCGCCGCCGGCAGGTCGGGACGAAGGGCCGGTGGCCGCAACGGACACGACTCCTCCAATAACGTAGCGGAGGCCGCCGGCGACCCCGGCCGCCCGAGCTTTGGGTTTTGTCAAAAGGGACCGGCACGCTTCTTCTTGGTGATGTCAGTCCTGTTTGCGTGCATCGTCGTGCGCCTTGTGGTGCTGCAGGTGGTCGAGGGGCCGCGATACGCGAGCATCGCGGAGCAACGGCGTACCAACGTGCGCGTGTTGCAAGCCAAGCGCGGCACCATCTACGACAGAAACGGCAACGTCCTTGCCATGAGCGAGGAATGCTATGACGTGTACTGCAACCCCAAGGAGGTCACGGACGTCGCCCAGGAGGCGAAGCTCTTGGCGGACCATCTCGGGGGAGACCCCGCAGGCTACGAGGAGCTCATGCGCACGGACTCCACCTTTGTGTACCTGTACAAGCTCGCAGACAAGGACTCGTGCGAGACCTTGCGTGCCGAGCTTATCGAAAACGGGCAAAGCGGGGTGTATCTGCTTCCGCAGACGCGCCGGGTGTATCCGTACGGCAAGGTCGCGGGGCAGATCCTGGGCATGGTGACGACCAACGCCAACGGGCAGTACGAGGGGATATCTGGTCTCGAGCTCATGTACAACAATCAGCTTGCCGGCAAGGATGGCGAGATGATAATGGAGACGGGCCTGCAAGGCATCCCGATCGCGGGGGCAGCGGCAAACGTGACCGAGCCCATAGACGGCGACGACTTGGTCTTGTCCATTGACGTGGACGTGCAGGAGTTCGTGGAGAACCACATTCCCGAGGCCATGGAGAGCTGCAAGGCGACGTCGGGGATGTGCATGGTGTGCGATCCCAACACGGGCGAGATCGTGGCCGCCTGCTCGACGCCCTTTGCCGACCTTACGCAACCCGACACCCTGCAAAACGAGTCGCTCAACCTCAAGCTGGTGTCTTCGGTGTACGACCCGGGGTCGACGTTCAAGGTCCTTACGGCTGCCATTGGCTTGGAAAGCGGAAAGGTCGACACAAACACGTACCTGACCGTGCCGCCCACCATCTTGGTGGGGTCGGACATCGTGGAAGACGATGACGACCGGACGCGGGAGATGAGCATGGACCTGCGCGAGGTGTTGCGGAGGTCGTCCAACACGGGCGCCGTACTCTTTGCGCAGCAGGAGATCGGCGCGCAGACGTTTTCCGAGGGCGTGGAGGCATTTGGCATCGGCACACCCACGGGCATCGACTTTCCCGGAGAGGCTGCTGGCATCGTGAAGAAGCTGAACGAGTATGACGGCTCCACGCTGGGGTCCATGTCGTTTGGACAAGGCCTTTCGATCCCCATGGTGCAGATGGTACGTGCCGTGAGCTCCATCGCAAACGGAGGTACGCTGCCCACGCCGCACTTCGTAACCTCGATCGCCGGCAAGCGCGTGGAGGTCGAGCAAGGTCCGCGCGTGATAAGCGAGGACACGGCGTCAAAGGTCGCCGACATGATGCAGACCGTGGTAGAGAGTGGAACGGCCGTAAAGGCAGCGGTCGAAGGATACGACGTGGCGGCAAAGACGGGCACGGGCGAGCAGGCGCTCGACGGCAAATACCAAATAGATAAATACTTGGCATCACTTATAGGTTTTGCCCCCACGAAAGACCCCCAATTGCTGGTTTACGTGGGTTTGAACGAAACTTCACAACTCGCATATTCATCTGCAGCGCCGGCTTTCTCCGTTATCATGGGTGAAGCTCTTAAGGACATGGGCGTGTTGGCAAACCCTCACGGATGGTAAGGAAACACGTGATGATTCGCTTTGCGATTGAAGACATGATGCGAGCTACCGGTGCGGAGCTCGTGGCGGGCGACGCTTTGTCGTGCTTTGAGGGAGTGAGCATCGATTCGCGGACGGTCCCTTCGGGCGGCATGTTCGTGGCGTTTGCGGGAGAGCGCGCCGACGGCAACCGATTCGTGGCGCAGGCACTGCGCGGCGGTGCGGCGGTTGCCGTCATGACGGCCGCGCCGAGCGACGAGGCGCTTGCGGCCGCCGCCGAATGCGGTGCTGCGATCGTGCGAGCCGCAGACGACGACGGCGAGGAGTTCATGCTGCGGCTGGCCCGCGCGTGGCGCGACGCCAACCCCCAATGGATCGTGGTGGGCGTCACGGGATCGGTGGGAAAGACGACCACCAAGGAGATGCTCGCGGCCGGCCTGGGCGCGCTCAAGCGCGTTCATGCGACTTCGGGCAACTTCAACAACCTGCTGGGCGTGCCCCTGACGCTGTTTGGCGCATCTGTCGAGGACGAGGTCCTCGTGGTGGAGATGGGCATGAACAACGCCGGCGAGCTTACGCGCATCGCATGGGCGGCACAGCCTAACGTGGTCGTCATCACCAACGTGGGAACGAGCCACATCGGCAACCTGGGATCGCGCGAGGGCATTGCCCGAGCAAAGGCGGAGGTCGTGAGCGGACTGGTCGACTGCGACGCATGCAAGGCCACGTTGGTGCTGAGCGACGGCGACGACTTCTCGACCTTCATCGCCAAGACGTTTGCCGAGCCCGCGGGCGTACGGGTGCTGAGGGTTGGCGGCAGCTCTGAGGTCGCGCGTGCCACCGACGTCGTCCTTGACGACGACGGCATGGCACAGGTGAGCGTCGCGCTGCCTCATGGCCAAACCTTAAGCGGCACGCTGTCGCTGCCGGGGCGTGCCATGGTGTACGACCTGCTCAGCGCCTTAGGCGCCATCGTCGCGCTCGGGCTTCCTTGCGAGGCGGCGTTCGACGCCATCTGCGCGATGAAGGCGGCGCACATGCGCATGGAGGTGCGCCAGGAAGGCGACTCCGCGCGCGTTATCGACGACACGTACAATGCCAGCCCCAGTTCCATGGCGGCGGCGCTCGACGTGCTGTGCTCCATGCGTTGCAAGGGACGTCGGGTCGCCGTACTGGGCGAGATTGGCGAGCTGGGCGATCAGGCCGCGCACCTGCATGGCCTGGTGGGGGCATACGCGGCGGCAAAGCCCCTCGACATGCTGGTCCTCATTGGCGCGGGCGACGCGCGGCACATGGCGGAGGCAGCGCTGACCATGGGCCTGAGCGAGGACAAGCTCGAGCGGTTCGACACCGTCGCAGAGGCGGTTCGTGTCATGGTCCCCTTGTTCGGGCCCGACGATTTGGTATTGGTCAAGGCCTCGCGCGCGGCAGAGCTTGACGCGTTTTCCAGGGAGGTGCTAGGAGCATGATCGGCTTTCTTATCGGCAACCCCTCGTACCCGACGTACCAGGTGTTTTTGGGCGTCCTTATCGCGGCCGTGCTCACGGCGTCGCTGATGCCCATGTTCATCCGGCTCATGAAGAGCGGCGGCATCGGTCAGCAGATACGTGCCGACGGCCCGCAGCGCCACCTCATTAAGCAGGGCACGCCCACCATGGGCGGGCTTGTCATGCTGGTGTGCGTCGTCCTGACCTGCATCATCATGGTGCCTTGGACGCCGGACATGACCTGTGCGATGATCGCCATGCTGCTTACGGGATCGCTGGGACTGGCGGACGACATAGCGTCCGTGGCGCACAAGCGCTCGCTGGGCCTGACCCCGGCGCAAAAGATGGTCGGTCTCGTCGCCATCAGCGTCGCCTTTTGCCTGGCGGCCGTAAACTGGGTGGGCATACCGCCTACGGTGAGGTTTCCTGGTGGGTTCTTCATCGACCTCGGCATCTTTACCACTACCGTGGGAAGCGGCCCGGGTGCCATTCAGATTCCCTGGCTCTACATGCTCTTCGTGTTCCTGCTCATGGCAGGGCTTTCCAATGCCGTCAACCTGACGGACGGGCTTGACGGCTTGGCCGGCGGAACGGTGCTCATGGCCATGCTGGGCATGGGCATGGTTGCGTTTGGCTACGGCGAGCTGCCCCTGGCGGTGTTTGCCGCGTCCATAGCGGGGGCGTGCATCGGCTTTTTGTGGCACAACTGCTATCCCGCCTCGATCTTTATGGGAGACACGGGCTCGCTGGCGCTCGGGGCGGCCTTTGCCGCATGCGGCGTGCTGACAAAGACGGAGGTCACGTCGCTGGTCATGGGCGGCCTGTTCGTAGTCGAGGCGTTGTCCGTGATCATTCAGGTGCTGTGGTTCAAGAAGACGGGAAATCGCGTGTTTCTTATGGCACCGATTCATCATCACTTCGAAAAGATGGGTTGGAGCGAGAACAAGGTGGTCATTCGCTTTTGGATCATCTCTGCGGCGTTTACCGCGCTCGGCTTCGCCCTGTACTTCCAGCTTGGCTAGGAGGCATCATGGCTGAGGAACTGTTGGGCAGAGTCGCCGTACTGGGATTGGGAAAGACGGGTATCGCCGTTGCCGAGTACGCGGCAGACCAGCTGGGAAAGCGCGTGACGTCCGTGACGCTCTATGGTGGCGCACGCGCCCAGCAAAACGAGCAGACGAGTGCGCTTGAGCAGCGCGGGGTCCGCGTCGTGTGTGGGACCGAGGAGATAGACGAGTCGTTCGACCTTGCCGTGGTCTCCCCGGGTATACCACAGAGCTCGCCGTTTTTCTTGTCTGCGGTCGCTCATGCGCACGAGGTGATCGGCGAGCCCGAGTTTGCCTGGCGCGAGAGTCCCGATCGGTGGGTGGCCATTACGGGCACCAACGGAAAGACCACCACGACGCTCTTGACCACCGAGCTGCTCAAGGCAGGCGGCGACGATGCCATGGCCGTGGGCAACGTGGGAACGGTCGCGACGGGCGAGGTCGCTCAGCGTGACGCGTCCTGCTGGTTTGTGGCGGAGCTCTCGAGCTTTCAGCTCGCGACGGCCCACAGGCTGCACCCCCGCGTGGCGTGCCTGCTCAACGTCACGCCCGATCATTTGGAGTGGCACGGTTCCATGCAAGCCTATGCGGATGCCAAGGAGCGTGTGTTTAGGCAGCTCGACGAGCGGGACTTGGCTGTCATATCCGTAGAGGACGAGTGGTGCCGGGCCATGGCAGAGCGCATGCAGGCACGCGGGCTTCGCGTCTGCCGCGTATCGGTTCACGCGGAGCTGGACGACGCGTGTGCCGCCTTCGTGCGAGACGGGCGCCTTGTCGTGCGGCTCGATGGCGTCGAGCACCCACTGGTGTCGGCGCAGAACCTGAATATCCATGGCGACCACAACGTGCAGAATGCCCTGGTTGCCGCCGCCACCGCGGTCGAACTTGGCGTGAGCGATGACGCCGTGAGCCATGGGCTCCTGTCATTTAGGCCGCTGGAGCATCGCATCGAGCCGTGCGGAACGGTCGCAGGCGTGCAGTACGTCAACGACTCCAAAGCGACCAACGTCGACTCGGTGGAAAAGGCGCTGACGGCCTTCGTTCCGGGCAAGGTCGTGGTCCTTTTGGGCGGACATGACAAGGGCACGGCGCTCAACACCTTGGCCCACGCGGTCTCTTCTCGATGCAAGGCCGCCGTTTGCTACGGCGAGGCGGGCGAACGCATTGCCAAGGCATTGCGCGACGAAGACGGGGACATGGGTCTGTTGGTCGAACAGGCGCCTCACATGAAGGAGGCGCTGGACGCAGCGCGCAAGCTCGCGAGCGCAGGCGACGTGGTGCTGCTTTCTCCCGCCTGCTCTTCCTTCGACGAGTTTACGAGCTATCAACAGCGTGGACGTCGCTTTAAGGAGCTGGTCGCAGAGCTCGCCGACGTTCAGGTCGCAAGGCCGGCGGGGGATAGCGCAGATGATTGATACGGCTCTGGGCCTGTTTGGCCTTGAGCGCCATAAGGAACGCGGACAAAAGGACGCGCGTGCGCGTGGCTTGCACGTGCCTGCGGTGGCGCCACACATATTGTTTGGCGCCATAGTCGTGGCGCTGCTGGTGTTTGGCATGCTCATGATCTACTCCGCCTCGTCCATATCCGGCCTTATGTCCAAGGAAAACGGGTTTGACCCCGCCTATTATTTGGTGCGTCAGATAGCCTTTTCCGTAGCTGGGCTGGTGTTTGCCGGCTTGCTCATGGCAATCGACTATCACCGTTGGTTTGGCAGGCCGCTCATCGGCATGTGGGCGGGCGTCGTGGGGCTCCTCCTGCTGGTGTTTACGCCCGTTGCGGGACAAGACATCAACGGTGCCTCGCGATGGATCGCGTTGGGTCCCTTTACCTTGCAGCCGTCGGAGTTCACCAAGGTCATGGAGCTGCTCGTGGGCTCGTACTTTTTGTACAATTACTTCGAGCTTCGCTCGCTCGACCAAACGACGGCGAGGCGGCTGCTTTTGTTGGGCGTGGGTGTGCCGTTGGCGTTGGTCGTGTTGCAGCCAGACAAGGGAACGACGGGCGTCATTGTCATGGCGCTGATCTTTATGGCCTACCTTGCGGGGCTGCCGGGACGAAGCATAGCCAAGATCGTCGCCGTCTTTGCGGTGCTGGCGTTGGTTTATTCGCTTAAGGACGAGTACTCGCGTGCGCGCGTCATGACGATGATCAATCCCTTTAAGGACGAATATGGCAGCGGATACCAGCTTCTCCAGGGCTTCTATGCCTTGGGTTCCGGGGGCGTCACGGGCGTGGGGCTGGGCATGTCTCGACAAAAGTACAACTATTTGCCCATGGCGCACAACGACTTCATCTTTGCCGTCGTGGGCGAGGAGCTTGGCCTGGTGGGAACGGTGGCCCTGGTGCTGGCGTTCGTGGCGCTGCTGTGGGCGGGACTCAAGATAGCAGAAAACGCGCCCGATCTGCCGGGAAAGCTCGTCGCGGCGGGCGGGACCGCCATGCTGGTCATACAGATGCTGCTCAACGTGAGCGGCGTGGTGGGCGTGTTTCCGCTCTCCGGCAAGCCGATTCCCTTCGTGTCGTATGGCGGGTCCTCGGTCGTGACATCGCTCATGCTGGCCGGCCTGGTATTGTCGGTTGCGCTTCGCTCCGACTATTCGAGTTCCGAGCACGAAGCGCGCCGGGCTAACCTGCGCATTGCGCCGGAGGAGCCGGAAGGCATCGAGGGATCCACCGCAGGTCGCGCCACGCCGCGATCTGCGCGTCTTGCTGGCGAGCGCATGTCGTATGCGCCGCGAAGCGACCTGCGGGTCGTGCAAGGCGGCAAAGACCGATCGACGGAGCGCGAGGACGAGCGAACCCGACGTCGCTCCCGCCCCAGACCATAATGTGGCCGCCTGCGCAAAGTGGCCGATTGGGGCTAGGCCCCTTTCGGCCAACTCTTGGCCCGGGACCCTGACGCCATCGTCGCACGGCCCAAATGGCCGCCTGCGCAAAGTGGCCGCCTGCGCTAGGCCCCTTTCGGCCAATCGGCTCCCAATGGTGTGTAACAACG
>JAGCBF010000016.1 GCA_017652285.1 Atopobiaceae bacterium | reverse complement strand
GCGGGTCCACGAGCACGTCAAAGAGCTCCGGGGTCACGGCGCGCCCAGGATACTGCACGATCACGTCGCCTTCCCTACCCACGAACGCCTCCGCATGCTCGTGCCGCATGTCGCGCGCGAGCTCGCGCATCCGCGCACTGCGTCTCGCGGACTCGTGCGGCTGCACTTGTCCTGGCGCCGTGGCAGCAGGCGTTCCCGGCCGCTTGGAGTATCTGAACACATGCATGCGCGAGAACCGCATGTGCTTGCAAAACTCATACGATTCCTCGAACTCGTCAACCGTCTCGCCCGGAAACCCCACGATGAGGTCCGTCTCTAGGGCCATGCCAGGCAAAGCCGCACGACAGCGCTCCACCATCGCAGAGAAGTACGCCGTGTCATACACGCGCCTCATCCGACGTAGCGTGGCATCGCAACCCGACTGCAGGCATACGTGTAGGAACGGCGCCACGCGACCTCCAGATGCCGCCATGACGTCCAACAGGTCGTCGGTCACGTCCGGCGGCTCGATCGATGACAGGCGCAGCCGCTCTATCGACGAGTTGCCGAGCAGATACTCCAGCAGCTCGGGCAGACGCGCGCCCTCCCTAAGGGCATCCCCGGCCTGAGCGCGATAGCTTCCCAAGTTGATGCCTGTCAGCACCACCTCGTGCGCCCTGCGGCGCTGCGCCTCGCCCAACGCCTCGAGCACCTGACTCGGCGCCAACGACGTGGAAGGCCCTCGCGCCTTCCAGACGATGCAAAACGAGCAGCGGTTGTCACATCCGTCCTGAATCTTTATGCCCGGACGCGTGCGCCCAGTTGGCGTCGGGGACACTGCCAGCACGCCGCGGTCGTCCACGTAGTCCTCGCCGATTCCCAGCGCGTCCAACGCACGCGCAGCGACCCGTCCCTTGTCCGTCTCTACGATCAGCTGCGGGGCGACGCTACGCAGTTCTTCCTCGAACAGGTTGGCAACGCATCCCGTCGCCAGAACGACGGGCGCCTGCGGCAACCGCGCCGCATGACGCACCGCCTTGCGCGTCTTTGTCTGGGCCTCACCCGTTACGGCACAGGTGTTGACGATGACCAAGTCGGCGGAGTCCTGCGACACCAGCTCGCAGCCCGCCGCCTCGAGCTTGCCGGCAATGAGGTCGGTCTCCACACGATTGACCCTGCATCCCAAGTTGACCAAGGCCACCCGAGCGACGTTAGTCGACGTCACTTTTTCTTACCAAACGGACGCTTGCGCTTGGGTCGGGGCTTTGCCTTTGGCCGAGCCGTACCCTTTGCGTCAGCTGACGCGTCGGCACCGCTCGCATCGGATTCCCTATGCATGTTGGCGCGCTGCTCCAAGATCTTGTTGATCATGAGCCGGTGCTCCTCGCTGAGGTCCGTAGGCGTGTTTACCTGCACGGCAACCACCAAAGAACCGCGACCACGGCCTCCCAGGCGCGGCATGCCCAGGCCGGCGACCTCCACCTGCTGGCCATACTGGCACCCCTCGGGAATGTCCACCACGACCTCGTCTTCCTCCAGCACGCCATCCATGACGATCGTCGTACCAAGCATGGCCTCAAGCGCATCGACCTGTGCTATTACGTACAGGTCATCGCCATGCCGCTCGAACCGCTCGTCCTCGATGACCTGCACCGTCACGATGAGGTCACCCGACGTGTCGCCGCGCACGCCTGCCTCGCCACGACCGTCCACGCGAATCGACTGGCCCGAATGGATGCCCGCGGGTATGTCTACCTTAACCGTCTCGTGCGAGGGCGTCCGACCTTCTCCCTGGCAGGTGTCGCAGGGGTTGTCCACCACACGACCCGAACCATGGCAATCCGGGCACGTGGTCTGGCTCTGCATCTGCCCAAAGATGGTACGCTGCACCTCCACGATCCTGCCCGTGCCGTTGCACCTGCCGCAAATGGTCTCGTGGCCGCCCTCCGCCACGCCGGTGCCATTGCAGTCGTCGCAAGGTGCAAGCCGGTCGTAGGCCACGGTCTTGCTGCATCCTGCGGCCGCCTCGGCCAACGTGATGCGCAGCGTAATGCCCATGTCACGTCCATGGGTGCGCGTGGTGCGCCCTGATTGGCCACCACCGCCAAAGAAGGAGTCGAAGATGTCGCTTATGCCCCCGAAGCCTCCCCCAAAGATGTCGGACATGTCCACGTACTCGGAGCCAAAGCCACCCGGGCCGTCCGGGTTGCCAAACTGGTCGTAATTGGCACGCTTCCGCTCGTCCGACAGCACGGAATACGCCTCGTTCACCTCTTTGAAGCGCGCCTCTGCGTCGGGCGCCTTGTTGACGTCGGGATGCAACGTTCGCGCAAGCTTTAAAAACGCACGCTTGATGGTGCGCTGGTCAGCGTCTTTGCTGACGCCCAGCACCTCATAAAAGTCTCTTTTTGGCTCCAAGATTCAACGACCTCCGAACACGACAACAAAAACGAACGCTGTTTATCGTCTGCGCGACATAAACGTGGGCAAGAAGAGTAACGCGATGAAGAACGCGGCCGGGAAGAAGAACGGATTCATGGACATGAAGAGCAGCAGCAACGCGATGACCAGGCCAGACACGATGCCGCTCCCGATTGCCTGCACGGCCTCGGTCCACCAGCGGCTGTTGGAACGCAATCCCTCGCGCCATACGGCCGCGACCCCAACGCCGCACATCAAGGCTCCGATCACCGTGGTAAGCATCCCCGCGAAGACCACTCCCACCACGATGAGCGGGACACCCATGCCCACCATGCGAAAACCGCCATGCTGGCCCTGCGTCAGACGCTCTTCCGCCACGCACACGCGGCAGACAAAGTCGCCCGACTCGCGACCGTTTGTTCCGGCATTGCCCTTGCCCTCAAGGCGAATCTCGAACCCGTCGTGGGAATCCGCGGGAACCTCCACCACGACCTCGCTCGCGCTGAGCACGCGGCCAGACCCTCCACAGGACTCGCAGGGATCGGTGACCACCTGGCCCGCGCCTTCGCACTCCGGGCACGTGACCTCAAAGAACCCTATGCCGAACAAGCCCATGCCACCAAGATCGACCTTGATGCGTCCCGCACCGCCACACGTCGGGCAGGTGGTGGAGTGTGCGTGCTCGACAGACCCCGCGCCGCCACAGACGTCACAGGTGACGAACCGCTGATACGTTATGCCGCGTTTGACACCTTGCTTGGCCGTGTCCGCGTCCAACTCGAGCTCGTAGGCGATGTCGGCGCCTGCGCGAGGATTGTACGAGCGCGAACGAGCCTCTTTCTGGGTCCATCCGCCGCCAAAGGGAAATCCGTCAAACGGAGAGCCAGTGCCTGAGGCGCCTGCCGGGTATCCGGCGGCGAAGGGCATTCCTGACCTCATGGCATCGTAGCGTCGGCGCTTCTCTGGGTCAGACAGTACGGCATATGCCTCACTGACCTCCTTAAAGCGCTCTTCCGCATCGGGCTCCTTGTTAACGTCGGGGTGTAGCTTGCGGGCTTTCTTCTGGAAGGCCTTGCGAATCTCGTCCGAAGTCGCCTTTTCTTCCACCTCGAGAATCGCGTAGTAGTCCTTCTCGTTCATTGACGCCATGAAGTGCGCTCCTATCGCTGTGGGCGCAAGCCCGGTTGTGCATACATACGGGTTGAATATTACCCAATTTGCAAAAGCTCTAAAACGAAGTCGCAAATATTACAGGTATGTGCAGGGTTTATGTAACGTCACTCTTCGGCGAGTTCCCACAGCGCGCCGTACAGCTCGTTGCCAAGCAGCCAACCGTCATGCGTGGGCCTTACCCGACCATCGATAACCTCGACCAGTCCGCGCGCGACCAGCGACTCGACCGTCGGCTTGGCACAAGAGAAGCGCGACAACTCCACACCACGCGTCATCCGCATGCCGAGCATGAGGTCCTCTGCCCACGCCTGTCGCCGATTTAGAAACTCCACCTCTTGGTCGAGCGTCGAGAATCGCATGCGCGCCGCGCTCGCAGGTCCCTGCGGTCTTGTGGGTAGCCAGTGATACAGTCTTCTGACCACATCGTACGTTTTCGCCCCCATCATGCTTGCCGCCCCATGGCCGACGCCAAGGTATTCCACGCCCGTCCAGTACGCCTGGTTGTGCTTGCAGTCCTTGCCGTCCCGCGCATAGCTCGCAACCTCGTACCTCGCCAGCCCTGCGTCCTCGAGCACCTTATGCGCGTGCTCCATGCGGTCGGCCTGCACATCCTCGCTGTTCCATGGCACGTCGTCCTCGCCATAGCGATCGTAGAGGGGCGTCCCCTCCTCGATCGCCAGCGGGTACACGCTCACGTGGCCTACGCCCAGGTCCACCGTCTGACGCAAGGTATCGTCCCATGACCTCATGGTTTGGTGGGGAATGGCGCACATCAGGTCCGCGGACACGTCCAACCCGGTCCCCACTGCCGCCGCCAACCGCTCACGCGCCTGGTCGGCCTTGTGGATGCGCCCCAGCGCGACAAGCTCCCTGTCGTCAAGCGACTGCACGCCAACAGACACGCGCGTCGCACCCGCGGCCACCAGCTCCGCAAGCACGTCGTCTGTCATCGAGTCCGGGTTGGCTTCGCACGTGAGCTCTGCGACCCGCGGGCAGGCCTCTCGTATCGCCCGCACCAGCCCGCCCAAAAGGCTCGCCCCCAACATGGAAGGCGTCCCTCCACCCACATAGGCCGTGACGCAGTTCTCCAACAGCCCCAAGTCGGCCGCCTGCGCGATTTGCGAGCGAACGTCACTCACGTATTCGCCCATGCACGGGTCGTCACGCCGAGTGGCCTCGCTTGCGAAGTCGCAGTATGCGCACTTGCGAACGCAAAAGGGCACGTGCACGTAGAGCGCCCCTACGCCAGCTCCGTGCGACGCGGCCCGATCAGTCATGGGACCCATAGGCGCTCAGCTCATCCGCCATGGCAAGGTAGTCTGCCACGCTGACGCAGCTCATGGCTTGGTTTCGCCAGTACGCCGCATGCGGCATGCCGCGCAGGTACCACCCCGCCAAGCTGCGGGCTCGTGCCAGATGCGCGCCGGTCGCCTCCAAAAGATGCACGTGACAGCAAAAGCCGGAGAGCCGCTGTTGGGTCGTGGGCGTCAAGTCGCCAAAGAGCCACGGGTTGCCATACGACCCGCGCGCGACCATGACCGCCGCGCAACCCGTCTGAGCGCGCATGCGCGCTGCGGCCTCATGCGAAGTCACGTCGCCAGACCCTATGACGGGTACCTCGACCGCCCGCACCACGCGCTCCACAACGCCCCAGTCGGCCTGTCCGTGGTAGAGCTGCTTCGCATAGCGTCCATGCACCGCAATGGCCTGTGCTCCCGCCTGCTCCATGGCACGCGCGAACTCCGGCGCCACCTCTTCTCCCATACGTCGGCCGCGTCTGATCTTTACCGTGACCGGCACGTCAGAGGCCTCCACGCATGCACGCACGATGCGCGCGGCTCGCTCGGGGTCGTCGAGAAGCGCCGACCCTCCCCCGCCTTTGGTCACCTTGGGCACGGGACACGCCATGTTGACGTCGAGCAGCGCCAGTCTTTTGCCCAGCCGCTCGCGTACCGCGTGCGCCGCCTCCCTAAACTGCTCCACGTCGGACCCAAAGAGCTGTACGGCCAAGTCCGGCTCCGGGTCCTGCGGAATGGCCAGCTCCCACGTCTTGTCGCCACCATAGTGCAGACCCGCCACGCTCACCATCTCGGAGTACGCCAAGGCCGCGCCACCGGCACGAGCCATCATGCGATACGCCGCATCGCTCACCCCCGCCATAGGCGCCATGAGCAGCCAGTTCTCTCCCAACCGCTTTCCAAGGCTCCCAGCGCGCGGGAACGCCGCAAGAGTCGTCCCCAGCCCCGCAGCCGGAGCGAAACGATCCAACACCTCGGCTGGTGTGGCGCGTCCCCCGACGGGCGGCGAATCGT
>JAGCBF010000123.1 GCA_017652285.1 Atopobiaceae bacterium | reverse complement strand
GGTTGCCGTCGCCGTCCACCACCGCCGTAGGCAAGCCGTCGAAGCGATACTCACCCTTGGTTGCGTTGGTGCCGTCGCCCGTCTTTACCGCTATGAGGTTGTCGTTCGCCGCAGCATCCACCTGGCTGGCCACCAGCTTGCGGCTTTGCTGGTCGTTCGCTTCGCCAAAGCGCGGATAACGATACCACGTACCGTCATCGAGCACATCTTTGGAGGCATCCGCTACCGATGACGTGCCATCGCCCGCATAGGTATCGTATACCACGTTGCCGGACGCATCGCGCACCAGTGTTCCATCCGCGTTTACCTGGACGATGCGCGCCGTAGCACCCGCAGGCACAAAGAACCACTGCGTGAGCAAGACCTTCTGGTCTGCGATGCCTTGCTCGTCGTCTGTTGACGCACCGTTAAGCTCACCGTCTTGGATGCCGTTGTAATTGGCGTCATCCCACACGTAGCCAACAATGTCAACAGTTGGCACGTTAAGGAAGCCTACCGTCATGCGCATCTCGTCATCACCGCGACGGATGTCCCAGCCAGCTGTGAGCGGGTCGGTTGCAAGTCCCTTGTTGCTGCCATCGGGAGCCAACGTGAAGTCGGCGTGGTTGGCCGCCAAAACGATCTTGCCTTCCTTTGTGCGCGTTACGGCATGGTTGTTGTCGTCGAGCCATGCCAGCTCCACCCACTCGGCATCTGGCTCGGGCGGGTACACGCCCTTGGAGTTGATGTCATCCTTGTTGGGGCTGTCTTGCTGCCGCTTCGTAGTTGGCGCGGTACCCACGCCGCGATAGTCGTTTGACGTGACTTTGGTCGTGCCGTCGGCTAGCGTGAGCTCGCCATTCGCCGCCGCCTCAGACGGGACATCGGCACGTAACACCTCAACCGTGTATCCACAAAGCACACGCTCGTAACTCGGCTCAGCCTGTGAGGGCGTTCCACTTGGCGTGTACTCGCCGGTTGCCTCATCGTAGACGTACACGTTGCCCTTGTCGTCTACAATCTGCCGCGTGCTGCTAATCTCGTTGCCATCGGCGTCGGTCAGCCTATGCGTGGCGCTGCGACTCCACACAGGCGCAGAGAGGCTATAGGCGCCGTTTGCATCCGTAACGAGATAGCTCACCGCATCCTCGGAGACATCCTCGCGCCAAGCCCAAACCTTCACCTTCTTGCCCGTAGGCTGGCCCTGCTCATCCTTCTCGTCCTCCTCGACCCAATCCCACACTTGGCGAGTTATGCGCACGAGGACGCCTGCCATGGGCTCCTCGCCAGCGTCTTTAAGACCGTTGTAGTTGGGATCGGAGAACAAGGTGCCCCCGATGGTCTGGTTGCCATTGGCCGGCACCATACCGGCGGTGGGAGCCGTGGCGTCTTTGCCCACTGCAACGTCAAAGGTCACCGAGGTCGGCTTCTTTCCGTCCTGACCAACGGGTACCTCCGTGTTGGGATCGCGCGGGTTAGGCGCCACGATGGTGTTGGCCGTTATGGAGTCGTCGTCCGCAAGCTCGGCCAAAACAATCAGGCGATCCTGCCCGTCTTCGCCCGACCCCATGAGCGTGCGGCGCTCACGATCATAATTGGAAATCTTCGTCCAGTCCGTCTCGGTGGTGGATGTGGGCCTGTCCGATATGGAGTAGTTGTCACGCGCATCCTCTTCGCGGTAGAGCGGCGTGGCGTCAGCTCCCTTACCCAACATTATGGGGTTGCCCTGCTCATCCGTAAGCGGCGTGCGTACACGGCCCAGCTCCACTCGGTAAGCGTACACACCTGCATCCTCGGTAGCCGTAGGCTTGCGATAAATCTCTTGTCCCTCAAACGTATAGGTACCGTCATTGCCGGTCCACGTGCTCTGGGTTGGGAAGTCGTCGTCCTTGACCCACTGAGTGGTACCGTCTGACGCAACCTTGGAGTAGTAGCGGGTGAGCAAGACCTCGACGTTGGGCAAAGCACCCTCGCCGTTATCCTCCACGCCGTTGGCATCCGTGGTTTCACCCAGACCGGACGAGCCAATGCCCGCCGCCTTGTCCTGCCACACATGGCCAGATATGGTCCTGCCCGTCTTTTGGGGCGACGTGGAGATCTTGCCTACGTCTCCGCCAGGAACCACGTGTACGTTGTCGACATCACGCCTTGTGGTGTAGCCGTCGTCACGTGCCTGCGTATAGTCATATACCTTTGCCTCGCCGGTCGGCGTCTTGCTCGCATCGAGTTCCACCTTGTAGTCGGACACATGACCCGAGTTGGTGTCATATGCCTTAGCGAGTATCACGAGGCCCTGCGGTCGCAGATTCTGTGTCGCGTCCGCATGAGCTATGGGATCGCGGTCTACCAACGTAAGCTTCGTGGCGTTGGACTCAGGAT
The DNA here is from genome assembly GCA_017652285.1 of Atopobiaceae bacterium. Lineage (GTDB taxonomy): Bacteria > Actinomycetota > Coriobacteriia > Coriobacteriales > Atopobiaceae > RUG440. The sequence continues at coordinate 345 of JAGCBF010000123.1, read as the reverse complement.
CGGGAACGTCTGAATCGTAGCGGTTAGAGACGTCGCCATGGGTCTCGTCGTACATGTGGTATCGGGTGATAAGGTAGTTGGCACCCAGACCATTTACCTCGTCTTCCGTACGCACCAAGCTCACCTTATAGGCCGCAAGATAATGTTGATTGGTCGTGGCGTCTGTATAGGCTACCGGCAACTTGTCGAACAGGTAGACACCGTGCGCGTCGGTTGTGGTGCGCACCGCTCCTCCCGCCTGGGACGTCTGCTCCATGCCGTTGACGTTCTGTGCCATGACCACCGGTTTGCTAAAGGCGTCGTTATCGGTACCGAAGGCGAGGTTCTGTTTCCAGGTGTTGTCGG
>JAGCBF010000122.1 GCA_017652285.1 Atopobiaceae bacterium | reverse complement strand
CGGCCAAACCAGCCATCAAGCGACGGATTGCCACGTGTGCGGGGTTAGGCCGCCAGAGCCAGCTCTTCCCCCTCGACGCCGGGATACGGAACAGCGTTGACGCCCTCGCCGTAGATGGTTGCCCAGTCCTTGGCCATGGAGAAGGACGTCCAGCCCTGCTCGGCGCACTTGTCGAAGAGCTCGGCGGTCGCCACGGGGTCGCCGTGCTCGCGCACGTCGTCGTCCGCGATGACGAGCAGACTCATGCCCTTGTGCTCGGGGTTGGAAACCGCGTAGTTGAGCATGGCGTGGTCGCCCGAGCTGTTGCCGCCGGCGAGGATGGGCCGCTTGCCGATCTCCTTCATGATGGCGATGACCTTACCGGTCTTGGCGGTCTCCTGGCCCAGCGGGTTGCCCAGCAGAATCTCCTCGCCCTTCTCCTGGGTGTACTTGTCGTAGGGCTCTTCGCCCTGGTTGGTTGCGTAATACACCACGTCCGTGCCGATGATGTGGTCTGCCGGAATGCCGAGGTCAGCCGTCAGGGCGCGCACGACCTCGCGCTCGCAGGCCGACACCATCCACACGTCGAAGTCGTTGGCCTTAAGGTAGTCAAAGACCTCGAGCATCGGCTTGTAGAAGGACTCGGCGTAGGTCATGGTCTCAAAGCCCACGGTATTCACGGAGGTGGCGAAGTTCTTTACGAACGTATGGAACTCCTTGGGCGTCATGCCTGCGAACTCGGAGGTGATGAGGGCCGCCTTGTTGTGCTCCATCTCATCCGAGGGCTTCTCGCCCGCGTTGATGGCGTCGCGTATTGCCTGGCACATTTGGATGGCCTCTTCGGAAGGCGTGTATTCGGGTTCGTTGTAGCTGGGGTTGTCCAGCACGCGGTTGTTTAGCATGCACCAGTCGATGTAGGAGGGCGCCTTTTCGCAGATGATGGTGCCGTCCATGTCGAAGGTGGCGATGCGGTCCTCAGGCGCGACGTAGTCGGGGCCGCCCTCGGTTGTCGTCGCCTTGACGAAATCGATGAGGCTGTGCAGCGACTCGCTGTCTGCGTTCCACGACGGGAAGGTTGCGGCTATGTCGACCTCGCCGGTAGCCTCTTCGGGCTTGGCCTCCTCGGTCGGGGGTTCCTCGGTGGTCTTCTCTTCCGGAGTCGCTTCGGTGCTGGCGGCCTCCTGCTTGGCAGAAGACGAACCCGCGGTGTTCGCGTTGTTGTTGCATGCGGCAAGCGGCAACGCCACAAACATCGCAAGCAGCGCCGCGAGCATCAATGCGAATGGACGCCTTTGCGAACCCTTGCCAGAGCTGTTGGACATACGTTCTCCTTTCAACACAATGATTACGATTATTCAAACGTAGCACATCGTGAGCCGTCTTGGGCGCATGCAAACACAAGTGGTCGTATCCATTCTTTAGCGTTATATAAACTGCAATGGTACCCGCAACGGACACCCACACCGTACATGGCGCTCTTGTCCGTCAACTACCCGATGCGTGGTGTAGAAACGAGCGTGGTCTGCATTACAAGGCGTAAGATAAGCCCAATGTCTCCTTGTCACCGATTCGCAGCGACACGTTCGACCTCGTCGGCCAGAACCTGGGCGGCCTTGTCCTGCGCCAAGCGCTGGGCGGCATCGCGCATGGCCTCGCGTCGCGCGGGCTCGTCAAGCGCCTCGAGCACGGCATGGGCAAACACGTCGCCATCAAGCTGGTCGTCGGGCACCAAGACCGCGCAGTCCGCATCCGACAAGAGCCGTGCGTTGGTCGTTTGGTGATCGGCCGTCGCCAGCGGGTATGGAACCAGCACGGAGGGCACCTTGAGTGCGGCGATTTCCGCGATGGAGGACGCGCCGGCGCGCGACACGACCAAGTCCGCCGCCGCAAGCGCTTCTCCCATGTTGTCGATATAGGGCATGACCTGCCAGCGCGCACGTTGCTCGTCCGTAAGCGTCAGCTGCTCTTGGACCTCGTCAAAGAGCTCCTTGCCCGTGGAATGTATTACATGGACGTCTGGGCGGGCCATCAGTTCGTCCTTGAGCGCGACTACGGCGGTGTTGACGTGACGCGCGCCCAAGCTCCCGCCAAACACGAGCAGCATGACTTCGTCGTCCGACACGCCAAACGATGCGCGCCCAGCCTCGCGAGAAGCCCTTACCACGGAGCGACGCACGGGGTTGCCCGTTACCACCAGCTTGCCGTCTTTTCCCAGCTTGCCCTCAAAGGCGTTGCGAGCACCGGGAAACGCCACACACACCGCAGACGCGCAGCGCGCGCACGTCTTGTTGGCAAGGCCTGGCACGGAGTTTTGCTCGTGAATGAGGTACGGCACGCCTCGTTTGCCGCAAAGCCTGAGCAGAGGCATTTCCACGTAGGCACCAAAGCCGATGGCGACGTCCGGATACCCCGCCGCATCGAAGTGCGCCTTGAGCGCACGTTCCGCCTTTGCCACGCGCCACACGGCCGAAACCATGGTCCAGGGGGCCGCACGGTCAAAACCCGTCACCACGATCTTGAAGAAGTCGTATCCGGCTTGGGGCACCAACGTACCCTCCAACTTTGCCTCTTGCCCCACAAACGTGACGTGATGCCCGCGCTCCGTAAGCTCCTCCGCAAGCGCCAGCGCAGGGTTGATGTGTCCTGCCGTACCACCCGCGGCGATGGCGACCTCCAGCTTACGTTCCATAGCATCCTCCTAGCTTGGCGTAGCGCACGTATTGGCTTGGTTTCAGTTTGCGGCACTAGTATAGACGGAGTGCCGGGGGTTGGCACGCAACAAAGAGGGTAACCCACGTTGTTACACACCATTGGGAGCCGATTGGCCGAAAGGGGTCCGGCGCAGGCGGCCACTTTGCGCAGGCGGCCATTTGGGGCGTGCGACGATGGCGCCAGGGGCCCGGGCCAAGAGTTGGCCGAAAGGGGCCTAGCCCCAATCGGCCACTTTAGCGCAGGCGGCCACTTTATGGTCTGGGGCGGGAGCGACGTCGGGTTCGCTCGTCCTCGCGCTCCGTCGATCGGTCTTTGCCGCCATGCACGACCCGCAGGTCGCTTCGCGGCGCATACGACATGCGCTCGCCAGCAAGACGCGCAGATCGCGGCGTGGCGCGACCTGCGGTGGATCCCTCGATGCCTT
>JAGCBF010000121.1 GCA_017652285.1 Atopobiaceae bacterium | reverse complement strand
GGTCTTCTCCAAAGAACTGCTGCTGGAGATCGTTCGCCTCCGTCGTCCCATCGGTGTACAAGACGATGCCGTCACCTGGTTGCAGAACAAACGTCTCGTTGACAATGCCCGCATCCTCAAAAAGCCCAAGCGCGATGCCCAAGTCCGGCTCAAGAAAGCCCTCGCCCACCACGAGCGGCTGCGTGTGACCGGCATTCGCATAGGTCAGGATTCCCGTTGCCGGGTCGTACACGCCGGCGATGAGCGTCACGAACATGTTCTCTGGGTTTTTGGCAGCGATCATGTCGTTCATCGTGTTGAGCACGCGCGCGGGATCGGGATCGCCGCTCAGCTTCTCGTGCAGCAAGGTCATGAACACGGACATGGACAACGCGGCACTTACCCCCTTGCCCGACACGTCGGCAATGAGCAGGACGACCCTGCCGTCGTCCAGCTCGAACATATCGTAGAAGTCTCCCCCTACCGCACGCGCCGTACGAGCAAACGCAAAGGCCTCGAACCCCGGACGCTTAATGTGTTTGGAGTCCGGCACCAAAACTTGCTGGATCCGCTTGGCAACCTGCATCTCCGTGTCTGCGGCGACGCGCTCCTCGGTCATCTCCTCGATTTTTTGCACGCTCTGCTCTACGTCCATCGTCATCTGGTTGAAGGCGACGGCAATTTGGCCGATCTCGTCCCTTCGATGAACGCGAATCCTATCCGTCGCCATGCCTTTTTCTGCGAACTCGTTCATATGCGCCGTGACCTCTTGGATGGGCTTGACCACGTTGCGTCGGAGCAAGATGAGCTCCAGGACGGCAATGCCAGCCAAAAACGCACCCATGAGTCCGGCAAACTCCCACATGTCGGTATCGATCAGACCTCGGTATAGCGAGACGCTTTGGTCCAAGCCCATGAGCGCCTGGCCCCTGTCGCTGGGAAGCTCGATCAGGCGAAACCAACAATAGTGATCGCCAAATCCAGCATTCATCTCTTCGGGAAGAACCAAACAAGCCCCATCGAGCGTCTGTAGCTCGCTTTGTGTAAGCGGTGTCGCGGAGACCGCGTTCAAAGAGCGCGCGAGCCGCAGATTCTCGTCTTCCTCTTCGTCCCGCGATGCGGAGAACAAAAACGTACGCTCGGTACGCTCTGGATTCACGACATAGAGGTAGATGCAGTCGACTTCGGCAAACCTCTCGAACTCCTGCATGGTGTAGCGAAACGACACGTATTCTTCGCTCGTGTCCGACGAGAACAACTCATCGTACGTCGTATCCTCAAAGCAGTCGTCAATGAGCATCTTTGCCTTGTCGGCCATCTGAGCCCAATGCTCGTTGGCCGAAGCTACGTTGCCGAAGTATACGAACAAGACCGACAAGACGCCCGCCATGAGCATGGCGACGGTAGTCCCCACGGCGTAGCGCGTAAGAATCGAATGGTAGCGTCCTCGAGCCATGCTACGAGATGCTTAGCCGCTTATCGACCCCCGCCATGTGAAACACGTGCATCACCTTGGGCTGCACGTTAACGACCTCAAGGTTGCCCTTCATCAGCTTGTGCGCGGACACGACCTGGCGAAGGCCGGCCGAAGAGATGTATTCGAGCTCGCCCAAGTCGAGCACGAGTTCGGTGCACGAGTCGTCAAGCGAGTTAAGCGCCTCCGCGAGCTGCGGCGCGCTCGAGGTATCGAGCCAACCCCCCAGCGCAATGGTTGCCGTGGCGTCGTTCGTGGTGGTGGAAATAGTCATGGCCATGATTGCTCCTCTCTGCGTATTGATGCATCTATTGTAACGCTCATGTGTCATTGTGGCAGCCCGATAGTCGGGCGCCAACGGCCGTCCTACATCTGAGGCGCGGGATCGTTGCAGAGCTTGCGGGCGATCTTCTCGGCCCGGGGAGCCCAGGGGAACGACACGACAAAGCCCACGATCCAGCAAGGCAGGATACTGCCGAGCACTGCGGGAACGTATGCGGCCATGGGGGCGCCGTTGATCACGATGGCGTTGACGTAGGTAAGGATGAACGAGTTGGCGATTACGTACACGGTGTTGATGACTGTGGTCATGAGCAGGCCAAACTTGAGGCCATCGCGCGGGGTTACGCCAAATGCACCCGCAAACGCCATGCCCCACTTGGGTGCCGGCACGAACATGCCGACGACGAACGAGATGACGTAGGACATGGCGATGTTCAAGAGCACGGACCGTACGTACACGCCCATAAACGCCTCCTGCGGAATGCCGGCGCCAGAAAGGCCGATCCAGCTGGCTACCGCAGACAGGCACACGGCGATGGGGATGTTCGTGAGCAAAACGTTGACGAGCTTTGTCTTGGGTTGCATTGGCATTTTGTTTTCCTTTCTTATCCTGGACCCTCCTTGGCAAGCGGGCCGGTCGTTTCCCTCATCTTGAGGTTATCGCAAACCTGCGCAGTGATGGGACTCCTTCATCACATACATGTTCTTGTCCATGACGCGCATGAACTCGTCTATGTCGCCATTGTCGCAATACGCCATGCCATACGACAGCGAAATCTGGTAAGAGCGATCACCGTTGTTTTCCCCTGCCAGGATCTTCTCTACGTGATCTAGGTACGGCACCAGTCCGTCCCTGTCTTCCGTCATGCGCAACACCACGAACTCGTCGCCCGCAAAGCGAAACACCCATTCGTTGTCCATGCGTGCCCGCTTGAGCACATCGGACACGACCTTAAGCGCGGCGTCGCCTTCGGAGTGGCCAAACGTGTCGTTGATGGACTTGAATCGATCCACGTCCACCATCACCCCCACGAAGCCATTTCCGCGATTCACCCACGCAGAGAGGATGTGGTTGAGGTATTGTCGGTTGTACACGTTCGCCAGCGAATCGATGTATGCGAGCTCGTTTTGCTGCATCATAAAAAGGCCAGTGAGTCCCACCGCAGCAGACAACCAGGCAAGGGAAAGCC
>JAGCBF010000015.1 GCA_017652285.1 Atopobiaceae bacterium | reverse complement strand
TCCCGAGGACTACGTCCACCGCATCGGCCGAACGGGCCGAGCCGGAGCCACCGGCCAGGCATACACGTTCATGGCACCGGACGAAGTCAGCCCGCTACGCGAGATCGAGTACTTTACCGGCAAGCTCATCCCCGCATGGGACCTGCCCGGCTTCGCATACGACGAGGGCCGCATCGTGCCGAGCGCCACGTGCTCGACCGTCAAGCCCAAGCGCACCATGTTTAGCGGCATGCGCTCACGCGGCCGCGGTCTTTACGGCAGGCACTACTGATGCGGTCGTGACGTCGGGGCTGCCACCCACGTCACGTCCGCATTACCCAACACGAGGAGCACGCATGAAGCAAGAACGCCCCTACCCCAAGATCGTCGTGTCGCGCAAGGCCGCACGTAGCCTACGTGGCGGGCATCCGTGGGTGTTTGCCGGAGAAGTCCTCCACGCCGACGACGCGCGCAACGGCGACATCGTCGACGTGTTCGAAGACAACGGCACGTGGCAAGGCGCGGCGCTTCTGTCCCAGCAGAGCACCATACGGGCACGCATACTGTCGCGCAACGCAAACGACCGCTTTGACGAGGACTTTTGGCGCAGGAGAATTGCGTGGGCGTGGCAGCATCGCGTAACGACCATGGGGCAGCGCTCGCTTGCGGGCGCCGAGCCCGACACGACGTGCTGCCGTGTGCTCTTCTCCGAGGCCGACGGCATGCCGGGCCTTGTGGTCGACAAGTACCAGGACGTGCTGGTCGCCCAGGTGGGGACCGTGGGCATGGAGCGTCTGCGGCCTGTGATCTATCCGCTGCTCCTGGACGAGTTGCGCCAAAGCGGAGAGACCATTACGGGCGTGTACGAGCGCAACGACGGATCCGTGCGCACCAAGGAAGGTCTGCCTCGGTACAAGGGCTGGTGGGACGGGGCCCCGGCGCAAAGCGAGCGCCTTACGGTATGCGAGAATGGCCTCAAGTTTGGGCTAGACCTGGAGAACAGCCAGAAGACCGGCTTCTTCTTGGATCAAAAGTACAATCGCCGTGCCGTGCGCGAGCTTGCCGCGGGCAAGCGCGTGCTGGACTGCTTTTGTCACGTGGGGCCGTTTGGCCTCAACGCGCTCGCGGGCGGAGCGCAATCGGTGCGATTCGTGGACGTAAGCCAGATGGCGCTCGACCTCGCGCGCACGAACGCCCAGCTCAACGGGTTTTCTGTGGACGGCGACGCCCCGCAGGCGACCTTTACCTGCGCGGACGTGGTAGAGTATCTGCCGCAGCTCCGCAACGGGCAGCGCCTGCGCGACCAAGGCGGGCCGTTTGACCTCATCGTGCTGGACCCGCCCGCGTTTACCAAGAGCCGCTCCACGGTGCGCAACGCCACGCGCGGGTATCGCGACATCAATGCCGCGGCGCTTCGCCTGCTGCCACGCGGCGGATATCTGGCCACGTGCAGCTGTTCTCAGCACATGACGCGCGACCTGCTCGCCACCGCCATAGCCGAGGCGGCCCACAGCGTCAACCGCCAGCTCAAGCAGGTCGAGGAGCGCCAGCAGGCCCCCGACCATCCCATACTGTGGGGCTTTCCCGAAAGCCACTACCTTGATTTCTTCGTCTTCCAGGTAGTGTAGATAAGCGCGAGCGCCTCCCCTTTGCCCTACGCGCGCCGAGCCCTAAAGAACGCGCGCAGCTCGGCGGCGCATTCGTCGGCAAGCACCCCGCCGACCACCTCGAACTCATGGTTGAGCCTCTCGTCGTGGCTCACGTCATACAACGTGCCCACGGCGCCGCCCTTGGGGTCGAACGCCCCAAACACGCAGCGGTCCACGCGCGCGTTTATCATGAGTCCCGCGCACATAAGGCAGGGCTCCAGCGTCACGTACACGGTACAGCCGGTCAGGCGCCAACGCTCGAGCGCCTGCGACGCGGCAACCATCGCGCGGAACTCGGCATGGGCGCTGGGGTCATGATCGGTCTCGCGTAGGTTGTGCGCACGGGCGACGACCTCGCCGTCGCACACGACAACCGCCCCGATGGGCACCTCCCCTTCGGCAGCGGCGGCGCGCGCCTCGTCCAAGGCAAGGCGCATGTAGTCCTCGTCAGTCGTGCACATGGCAGCCCCTCACCACAGCGTTTTTCCAGCTCATGCAAAGCCCTCGTCAGTGAGCAGCGGACCGCGCACGCCATCGGCGGCCTCGGTCGCCAGCGTGTCCGCGCGCTCGTTGAGCGCATGGCCGGCATGGCCCTTGACCCATATCCAGCTCACGACATGCGGCTCCATTGCCGCGAGCAGCCGTTGCCACAGATCCGGGTTCTTTACCGGCTTCTTCGTCGCCGTCTTCCAGCCCTTGCGCTTCCAACCGTCCACCCAATGCTGGTTGAACGCGTTGGCCACGTACTGGGAGTCCGTGTGGACCTCGACCTCGCAGGGACGCTTGAGCGCCTCCAGCGCCACGATCGCGCCCAAGAGCTCCATGCGGTTGTTGGTCGTGCGCTTGTAGCCCGCGCTGAGTTCTCGCCTGTGCTCCACGCCGTCCGGCCCCACGTACAGCAGCACCGCACCATACCCGCCAGGGCCGGGATTTCCGCGAGAGGAGCCGTCGGTATAGGCCACCACGTGCATGAGTTCTGCCGCCACGTTACTTGGCCTCCGCCCAGTTCGCGCCAACCGACACGTCCGCCACCAGCGGCACGCGCAGCTCGCATACGCCTTCCATGGTGTCGCGCACCAGCACGGACAATGCCTCGACCTCGTCTTGCGGCACCTCGAAGTCCAACTCGTCGTGAATCTGCAGCACGAGCTTGGCCGACAAGCCCTCTTGCCGCAACCGGTCCGCCACGCGGATCATCGCGATCTTTATGATGTCGGCCGCGGTTCCCTGCATGGGATGGTTCATGGCCGTGCGCTCGCCGAACGCCCGCTGCTGGAAGTTACGAGAGTTGATGTCCTTGATGTGCCGTTTGCGCCCGTACATGGTGCTTACGTAGCCATGCGCGCGCGCATACTTGACTTGGCCGTCCAAGAACTCGCGCACGCCGGGATACACCATGAAGTAGCGGTCGATCATGTCCTGCGCCTCTTTGCGCGCGATCTTGAGCGACGTTGCCAGGCCATAGGCCTGCTGGCCGTACACGATGCCAAAGTTGACCGCCTTGGCACGGCTGCGCAGAGCCGGCGTCACCTCGTCTACCGGCACGTCAAACACGCGCGCCGCCGTTGCGGCATGGAAGTCCTCCCCCTCGTTGAACGCCCGCACCAAGTGCTCGTCCGCCGAAAGGTGCGCCAGCAGTCGCAGCTCGATCTGAGAATAGTCGCATGCCAAGAAGACGCTGCCCTCCGGCACCGTAAACGCCGTGCGCACGCGATGCCCCAGCTGCGAGCGCGTCGGGATGTTCTGCAGGTTGGGCTCCGAGCTCGACAGACGTCCCGTCGCTGCCACCGTTTGGTTGAGCGTGGTGTGGATGCGACCGTCTCCGCGGATGAGCGTCGGCAGCGCGTCCAAATACGTGGACTTTATCTTCGCGCGTTCGCGATAGTCCAGCACGTCGGCGACCACGGGACTGTCCTTTGCCAGGTCCTCCAGCACCTTTGCGTTAGTGGAATAGTAGCCGCTGCGCGTCTTCTTGAGCCCGTATGTGGGGAGTTTGAGCACGTCAAACAGCACGTGGCTCAGCTGCATGGGGGAATCGACGTTAAAGTCCTCCCCCGCCGCCTCGTGAATCCGGTCCACCATGGCGGCGATCTCGGTCCCCAGCTCCGCGGACTGCTCGTGGAGCTTGTCGGGGTCTGCGTACAGGCCCGTGCGCTCCATGCCCGCCAAGACCTGCACCAGCGGCATCTCTATGGTTTGGAAGAGCTCGAGCGAGCCATCTTCCTCAAGCTTTCGCTGCAGCACCGGACGAAGCAGCAACGCGCCGTAGGCATCGAGCGCCGCCTGCGGCACGCCGTCGGTCGGCTCCGGCAGAGCGGTGCCCAACAACACGTCCACCAGCTCGGCCACCCTAAACGACGAGCGGTCGGAGTCCAGCAGATAGTCCGCCACCGCCACGTCAAAGATCCGCGCGGCCTCGAGCTCGTGCGGCTCAACCAGCGCGGGCTCCGAAGAGTCCATGGGGCAGATCGCATGCAGCGTCGCCTTGACGTCGCCCGACGCCATCTTGCCCTCGCGCACGATCTGTGACAAGCCCATGCGAGCCGCTTCGCCCTCGACGTGCAGCAGCGCGTCGGCCGTGCAGACCCAAAGCGAAAGCGACTGTCCTTCTCCCGCGTCGCCAAAGTCCAGCGCCAACTGGGGCTTCTTGCCCTTGTCGTCACCCTGCTCCACGGCCACGCCAAGCCAGGCGTCCCCGCCCAGCGCCGATGCCAGCGCCGCAAGCGCGGCGTCATCTTTCACGACGCCCGGCACCTCGACGCGTGGCGTCTCCGGTTGCGCGACCTCGTCGCCCGTACCGCCTCCCATGCGCGCGATGCGCCTGGTCATGCCCGTAAAGCCCAGCGCGCTAAAGGCCGCCGTGGCGGTCGCGGGATCAAACGTGGGGAATTTCGCGTCCGCCAAGTCCAGCTCGATCGGCGCGTCCGTGCGGATGATCGCCACCTCGCGGCTCAGGCGCGCGTCGTCTATGTGGGCGCGTAGGTTTTCTCCCATCTTGCCCTTGACCTCGTCTGCATGCGCGATGACGCCTTCGAGGGAACCGTACTTGCAAATGAGCTCGGAAGCACGCTTGGGGCCAATGCCCGGTACGCCCGGAATGTTATCGCTCGAGTCGCCCTTGAGTCCGTAGAAGTCAGGAACCAGCTCCGGCGTCACGCCGTGATACAGGTCTTCCACCACCTCGGGCGTCATGATCTGCACGTCCGACACGCCCTTTTTGGTGCTCACGATGCGCACGTGCTCGGTGGAAAGCTGATACATGTCGCGGTCGCCGGTAAACAGGTACATGTCGTAGCCGGCGTCTTCGCCGCGACGGGCAAGCGTTCCCAAGATGTCGTCGCCTTCCCAGCCCTCCAGCTCGACCACAGGCACGTCGAGCGCACGCAGCAGGTCCTTGACCATGGGGAATTGCTCGCGCAGGTTTGGATCCATGGGCGGACGCTGTGCCTTGTACTGTGGCAGCATCTCCATGCGCACGGCAGGCTTGCCCTTGTCAAACGCACAGATCACGCCATCGGGCGAAAACGACTCCACGAGCTTGATGAACATGTTGAAGAAGCCGAACAGCGCGTTGGTGGCGCGCCCGTCTGGCGCGGACATGGGCTGGCGAATCGCGTGGAATGCCCGATGCATGAGCGAGTTGCCGTCTATGACCGCGATGGTCCGTCTCTCGTCTGCCATGGTACCTCCCTGTCGTGGTTAGGGTTCCCATTGTACCCGTATGCATGTACCGCGGACAAGAGAAGCGCTTCGCATGCAACGACCTGTGCCTGGATGCTTTTCATCGACGCTCGGAGCCGCGGTCGTCGGCCGGCGCGCGGGCGCTCAATTGGCCGATTGGGGCAATTGGCCGATTTGGGCTAGGCCCCTTTCGGCCAAAAGGTCTTTCCTTGGCCGAAGGGGCCTAGCTCCGATCTGCCTTGACGATCATGTCGGCCTTTCGCCTCGTTACGGGCCCATGCCGTGCCGATCGAACTCTGTGCTGGCCAGGCCGTGAATACTAACCCTGGATGGGGCTACAGGCGAGCTCGCTTGGCGACAAGCACGCATGTCCCAGACAAAAACAGCAGCGTCAAAGGGACCAGCCAGTTTGTTTTGTCACCGGTCTTGGCAAGCGTCCTCGTAGGCGAGGCGGGAGCCTCCGCGACGTCTACGGCGACAATCGGCGTGGCCGGCTGTTCGTGAGCAACGCCTGGGTTTGTCACGTTGCTGGCAATGGCTGCACGAGAGATGGTCTTGGCGACCACGATGTAGTCTGTGGACGTCGCAACCGAAGAGTACGCAAAATATCCGGCTGGGTCGACCAGGTCGTCGTACCCACCACCATCGACCGACCAGTCCCAGTTTTCGTCGTCCTCGTCGTCCCAATCGTCCTCATCGTCCCAGTCCTCGTCGTCATCATCCCAGCCGTCGTCCTCGTCATCCCAGTCTTCATCCTCGTCCGACCAGTCCTCGTCGTCTTCGCCGTCCCAGTCCTCGTCTTCGTCGCTGTCGTCGCCCTCGTCATCGTCCGACCAGTCGTCGCCCTCGTCCTCGTCGTCGTCCTCGTCGTAATCGTCGGGCTCTCCCTCGTCGTCTCCCTCGTCGTCTCCCTCGTCGTCTCCCTCGTCGTCAAAGTCCTCGCCATCCGTCTGGCACACAAGGCCCGTGTTCGCGGACGGTTCGTCCTCGGTCGTCGCAAAGACCGGCCTGGCTTTAACGAGCAGCACGAACGCGAGCACAACGCTCATCAATCCCGCCAACGACCGCCGGACAAAAGCTTTTGTCGAATCGACATCCATAGCACGCCTCCAAAACCGTACGCCAACAGACGACTTACTATTCAGTAGATGATACTCCCCCACGCTGCTAAACCGTAAGACGTTTCATCCATTTTGCTCCCCACCAGCACTCATGACCGCAGCCGTCGACTCGCGCTTCTCCATGAGACCGTTCGCGCCCTCCCGCAGGCTTGCGGGCTGGCAGCGAAACCTCCTCGTTTGCGTGCATGGTCGCCGGATGCACGCGATTTAGGAGGTTTCCCAGTATCCAGCGGCAAGAAACCTCCTGCTTTGCGTACGTGAGGACGAGGCGCACGCAAACTGGGAGGTTTTGTCTGGGCGTCGAGCAGCGGGGGCGAAGAGCGCGGCTCTTCGGCCTCGGTCGGCCGACGGCGCGCGACGCGCGGGCAGCCCACAGTTCCGGGATTGCGTACAGTTCGCCAAGGTGTACGCAAAAAAGGAACTCTGTGACCAAAACGCACGAGCAGAGTTCCGGAATTGCGTACGGTTCGGCCATGTGTACGCAGATAAGGAACTTTGTCGCCGAAGCGCACGAGTATAGTTCCGATTCTGCGTACAGTTGGGCAGACTGTACGCAGATAAGGAACTTTGCTCGCGCCGGAGCGATCGGGGCGAGCCCATCGACGCCCGGAGCCCAGGGCGGGCAGGCCAAAACGTGCCAGAGGTGGCCGAAAGGAGCCCAGAGGTGGCCGAAAGGGGACGAGCCCCGATTGGCTACCTCCTGAGGGAGCGGGTCCCTTTCGGCCGAGTTCCCGCGAAAGTCCGTTTGGCGAGGGACGATTCCTCGCAAATCGCGTTTGGCGAGGGGAATTCCCGCGTTTTCGCGTCTGACGAGCCTCGCCAGATTGACTTTTGCGGGAAAAAACCTCGCCAAACGCGTTTTCGCGGGAATCATGGCTCGCCTGAGTGACTTTTGTAGGAATCCCGGTCGGGGGGCGCTCGCCAGATTGACTTTTGCGGGAATCCCGGTCGGGGGGCGCTCGCCAGATTGACTTTTGTAGGAATCCCGGTCGGGGGGCGCTCGCCAGATTGACTTTTGCGGGAATCCCGATCGGGGTGCGTTCGCCAGACGGACTTTAGGTGACAGCAGGTCCGACCCCTGCCACCCGTCGCCCCGTCACCCGCGCGTGCCCGATGGGCGCCTGCGCTCGGGCGCCTGCGTTCAGGCGCCCGCGCTCGGACCCCGCGGTCGCAAAGCAATCGCGAAGCCATGGGGATACCGTGCCTTTATGCACGCGAAACGCCCCACGGCCATGCTGTTGCGCGTACAATATCCGAATGCAATTTGCCTGGACGAAAGGGGCCCCATGGCACAAGACAAGGTGACCGAGGAATACGGCAGCTTAGTATTCAGCGACGCCGACATGCGCAAACGGCTGCCCAAGCCAACGTACAGGGAGCTTTCTCGCGTCATCCGAGAAAACAAGCCCATAGACATCGACATCGCCAACGAGGTCGCCCACGCCATGAAGGAGTGGGCGCTCGAGCAAGGTGCCACGCACTTTACGCACTGGTTCCAGCCGCTCAACGGCATTACCAGCGAAAAGCACGACAGCTTTATAACCCCGCAAGACGACGGCACCGTGCTCATGGCGTTTAGCGGCAAGGAGCTCGTGCAGGGCGAGCCGGACGCCTCGAGCTTCCCCAGCGGCGGCCTGCGCGCCACCTTCGAGGCGCGTGGCTACACCGTGTGGGACCCCATGAGTCCCGCTTTCATCAAGGACGAGGTCCTGTGCATCCCCACCGCGTTCATCTCGTACACGGGCGAGGCGCTCGACAAAAAGACGCCGCTGCTGCGCTCCGAGGTCGCGCTAGAGACCCAAGCCAAGCGCGTGCTCGCCCTGTTTGGTGAGCACCCCATGCGCGTGATCACCAACGTCGGACCGGAGCAGGAGTACTTCCTGATCAAGGAGGAGGACTTCGAGGCTCGGCCCGACCTGCGCCTGTGCGGCCGCACGCTCTTTGGCGCCGAGCCCGCCAAGGGTCAGGAGCTCGACGAGCACTACTTTGGCGCCATCCGTCCCTCCGTCAACGCCTTCATGAAGGAGCTCGACGACGAGCTGTGGAAGCTCGCCATCCCCGTAAAGACCAAGCACAACGAGGTCGCCCCCTGCCAGCACGAGCTCGCCCCCATCTACGAGCAGGGGTCTCTCGCCGTCGACGACAACCTGCTCACCATGGAGAAGCTCAAGCTCCTGGCGACCAACTACGGCTTTGCCTGCCTGGAGCACGAGAAGCCCTTTGCCTACGTAAACGGCTCGGGCAAGCACGACAACTGGTCGATTTCCGCCGACGGAAACAACTTGCTGGAGCCAGGCACGCACCCCGAGAAAAACGTGCAGTTCCTCGTGTTCTTGGCCTGCCTCGTCGCCGCCGTGGACAAGCATGCGGACCTGCTGCGCATGAGCGTGGCGTCCGCCGGCAACGACCATCGGCTCGGGGCCGACGAGGCACCGCCGGCCGTGGTGTCGATCTTCTTGGGAGACGCGCTCTCGCCCGTGGTGGAGGCACTTATCCGCAAGGAGGAGGCCGAGACGCACGAGGGAGACCAGCTCGATCTGGGCGTGCCCGCGCTTCCCGGCATCCTGCGCGACAATACCGACCGCAACCGCACGAGCCCGTTTGCCTTTACCGGCAACAAGTTCGAGTTCCGCATGCCAGGCAGCCAGCAAAACCTGTCCGATCCCAACGTGGTCATAAACACGGCCGTCGCCGAGCAGTGCGAGCGCTTCTGCGACTACGTGGCGGAGCGTCAGGAGGAAGCAGATAAGGACTTCCACGCCATCGCCATGCGCTTCGTGCGCCACACCTTCCGCGATCACCATCGCATCATCTTTGACGGCAACGGCTATTCGGACGAGTGGAAGGCCGAGGCCGAGCGCCGTGGCCTGCCCAACCTTCTTTCCACCCCCGACGCGCTGCCCGCGTTGATCGAAGAGGAAAACGTCAGGTTGTTCGAGCGGTACAACGTCCTTTCCGAGGCCGAACTTCGCGCCCGTTACGTTGCCAAGGCGGAGCAATACGCAAAGTTGCTAAACATTGAGGCCAACACCATGGTCCACATGGCGCGCCACCTCTATCTGCCGGCAATCATCTCGTATTCCGCCGACATCGCGACCTCTGCCGCGACCAAGGCGGAGCTCGGCATAGACGCCGTCGCAGAGAAGGAGCTTGCCAAGCGGCTGACCAAAGGCACGGCCGCCATCTACAACCTTACGGACGACCTTGAGCAGCTCAACAAAGACGCCCGCAAAATCGAAGACCCGGGTGAGCGCGACAATGCGTATCGCGATACGGTAATCCCCGCCATGAATGCCCTACGCGCCGCGGTGGACGACATGGAGACCGTCTGCAGCAAGAAGTGCTGGCCGGTGCCCTCCTACAACGACATGCTCTTTTACGTATAGATTGCGAGGCGAAAGGGAGAGCGTCCCTTTCGCCTCGTCGGTGCTTCTTGCATGGACTTACATCCCCAGGCCAAAGATGATTTCGGTTATGCCGTCCACCAAAAGCGCAACGGCCGCCACCAGCATGCCAAGGGCCGCAGAGAACATCGGGCAGATGATGACGATGGCGCCCAAAACCGCCGTTATGACGCCCGAGGCCGTCGCCGGTGCGGCAAGCGGGTTGCCCGTGCTCCTAAACTCGCCGGCCTCCATGATGTCCAGCACGCCGGTCAACAGTATGATGATCCCGATGATGGTCCATATAAAGGAGACCAAGCCGTTAGGGAAGATCGCCATAATGAGGCCCAGCACCGCGGCGATTCCGCCCAAGACCAGCATGGTCGGCGAGTTCTTTACGGGATCGCCCTTCATGAACGCGTTCACCAGCGTAAGGACGCCGTACGCGAGAAGCACAAAGCCAATGATGCGCACGAGCGCCTCGACCGCGCCTATGGGATTGACCAGCACGGCAATTCCGAGCACGACCATCACGATTCCCGTAAGCAGCACGACTCCCTTGGTCCGGGCAAACCTGTTTTGCGTTCTTGTCAGCATGACGAACCCCTTCCTCCAACCAGCACTTCCAAAAAAACAAGGCGAATCGGTTAACAATCCTCAAAAAAATCGAAGAAATACGTTAATCTGTTCACACTAAGCAGTATGCCACAACGTAAGCGCCACATTCAGACAGCGAGGTGAACGGAGTGCCGGCGATCATAACGCACCACATCTTTGGCGAAGACGCCTCTGCTCTTCTGCCCGACGGCATCCTTTTGGGCCAGGAAGACTTGCTCGCCTTCCTACTGGGCAACCAGGGGGGCGACCCACTTTGGGCGCGCGTACGCACGCTTCCCAAACAGGCACGAACGTGTCACCTGCTTGCGACGCGCATGCACACCAGCAACATGGTCGACGTGCTCATGGCGCTACGCAACTCCGTGTCGTGCCTCAACGACAAGGACCGCTCCATCGGGCGAGCCTTTGCGCTTGGCATGGCCGGCCATTATTTGTTGGACAGCATGACACACCCGCTGGTGTATGCCCAACAGGATGAGCTGGTCCGCGCAGACCCCAGCCTAAGGGACGCATATGACGAAGTCCACGCCATAATCGAGTCCGACCTCGACACCTGGGTCCTGTGGGAGATGCGCCGTCAAACGGTGATGGAGACGCCAAGCACGTCGGCGCTCATGCGGACGGACCAGATCGATCGCGTGGCTGGCGCCATGGTTTCGCAGATGGCCTGGGAGGTCTTTGGGCTGGAGCTCGGCGCAAACGAATACGCTGGCGCCGTCAAGGACTACCAGCTGTTCTATCGCGCCATCGATCCACCCTCGTCGCGTTTGCTCAACGTCTTGTCGTCGCTCGAGCTCATAAAGCGCAAGGTCTCGAGGCTTCGGGCGCAGGCCCACACCGTCACGACGTCCGACACCTGCGCGGCCGCAAACTTGGAGCATCACCTGTGGAGAAACCCGGCAACAGGCGAGGCTTCGTGCGCGAGCTTTCCCGACTTGTTCCACGACGCCCTGTTTGTCTGGCCGGAATTCAGCAAGAGTCTGGTGGTGGGAAACGCAGATCGCCTGAGTGCCATGATCGCCGGCATCAACTACTACGGCCAACCGGTCTAGGGGCAAAAAGTACGCAATACGAGCGCCTCTCGCGTGGCATCACCACACGGAAGGCGCCCGCTTTGTGCATTACCTGCTAGTTGCGCCTAGAGGTGCTCCGCGTTGACCGACGAGCCACGCGTGCCGTTCCCAGCGTGGACATGCCATTGTGAGGAATCGCAGGCTCTTGCCGCTGCTCGGGCGCCTGACGCCTGTCGCGATTGCGCACGTCACGCGGCGCATCTTCTCGACGGGCATTGCGACGCGCCCGCAAGCTGGAGCGACGAGGCTGCGGCTCTTGCTCGAGCACCTCTGGCATCTCGGGCACCTCGGGTCGCCTGCGCCGAGTAGGCCGCATGGAACCCTTCGATCCGGCAGAGCGCCCCGACTTCGACTCCTTTGTCGGGCCAGGACGAGGCGCGCCAGGGGCTTCTCGCACGGCACCGACCTCGGGCACCGCTTCCATGCCAACGGTTTGCTTGCGCGTTCCGCGAGAAATGCTCAGTCGCCGCACCGGCATGCTAAACAACACGAACGCAAGAATCAGGCACACCACGATCGCAAAGACGCTCAGGCTGCCGTTTACCATAAAACTCGACACGAGCGTTCCCGCGATGATGATCAGGGACAGCACCTGCCCATACGCGTTCTTCTCGCGCTTGGCAGTCCAGATGCCATTCGTCAACAAGGGCGATATGATGGCGACCAAAGCCAGCGGCACGATAAACGACTTGGAATACCCCTCGTAGGAGGCCACTGTCGTAATGAAGTAGCTCTCGATAAACCCAAGATTAAAGGGTATTGCCCACCAAATGGCCTTGATGCGGCTGTCTACGTGAATCGCCACCAAGGCGTTTAGCAGCACCCACAGCGAAAAGTGAGAGACAAACGATGCCGCGCCCACAAACAGAACGTCGCACATGGTTGCCAGGATGCCCGAAAACAAACCTATGCAAAATAAGGCTATAGCTTCTGCAACCGCCACGACGTCCTCCTCTCTTGATACGGCAGTGGTAAAACGTTACCACATATGCATGCCAATTCATCGCAAAGAAAGGGTATCTGCGTTGCATCTTCGTATCATGGGGACAAGGACCCCTCGCTCGCAACGCGTCGGGGCCCTTGTCCGTGAGTCGTGCGTGACGTTATGCGGCTGTCGTATCGTCCCGTACGGGTGCCTGGGCCATCTGGCCCTTGCCACCACCCATCATCTTTGCGCCACCCATGCCGGCAGTTACGTCGCTGAAGCTTGCGGCATCCATCGTTATCTCCTTGGAGCCCGAGCCATAGGTGAGCGTGTAGGCATTGCCCTGCTCGATTCCCGGCGCGCTGATTACCACGCAGCTATAGTCCTTGAGCGCGGTATGGCTCACCAGCACGTTGCCCGCAGCGTCCTTGAGCTCGATCAGGTCGTCTTTGCTGCCCTCGGCAGACACGAGCATCGAGCCCTGCGTCGAGTTGCTTCCAAAGCCCTGCGCCATGCCCGACGAGCCCAGCGCCAAGAACGTGCCGCCGGTAACGGTCGCTTCGCCGGCGCAATCCAATGCTCCGTCACCGTCGCTCGTGGGACCGTTGACGTAGGTCTGCCCGCCAGAAACCGTGAGCGAGCCGTTGGAGTCGATGCCGTCTCCGCCAGACGTTATGACGAGCTTGCCGCCGGATATGGTGACGGACGCCGTGGGGTCGTTTTCGAAGTCTCCGCCGCCACCGCCCATATGGCCATTGGAAAATCCGTCGCCGTTGCCCTCACCAAAGCCAGAGCTGCGCCCACCAGGCCGTCCACCTCCTGGCATCTGGCCGTCCTGCGGCATCGGGCCATCTTGGGGCATCTGGCCGTCCTGCGGCATCGGGCCGTCTTGGGGCATCTGGCCACCGTCGGGAGCCTGCATGTCCCGCGGGACTTCCCCGCCTTCGGGCATCTGGCCGCCGTCGGGAGCCTGCATGTCCCGCGGGACTTCCCCGCCTTCGGGCATCTGGCCGCCGTCCTTGGTCGGCGTGTCATCGGTGTTCGTGCTGCTGGGCACGCCCGTGGCGTTGACGCCGTCATCGCTTGCCGCAACGTCTATGTCGCCGCCCGCGACGGTAACCGTGGCGCCTTCCAGCGACTCGTAACTCTTGTTCACGCGAATCGTTCCGTCGTTGACCGTAAGGTCGTATTCCGAATGTATGCCATCGTCGCCAGCGGCTATGGCAAACGTGCCGCCGTCGATGAGCACGTCGTTGCTGGCGTCGATGCCGTCCTTTTGCACCTCGAGGTCAAACGTGCCGCCCGCGACGTACACGAACCCCTTGGCGCCGTTGGACTCGTGCTCGGCATGGATGCCGTCGGTGCCGGCGGTTATCGCATAGCTACCGTCCTTAACGGCAACGGAGTCCTTGCCCTGGATGCCGCTCTTCGCGGCGTCGATGTCCAGAGTTCCGCTCACCAGCGTCACCTCGTCCTTGCCCACGACGCCGTGACCGTTGGCGCTTGTCACCTTGAGCTCGCCGGCACCGTTTATGGTGAGGTCGTCCGCGCTAAACAACGTGCCATCCAGCGTGTGGTCGTCCTCCTCCGTCGCGGCGCCGGTGGACGCCAGCACGTTGGAGCTGCTGTCGGCCAACGTGACGAAGACCTTGTCGGCGTTGCGCACATAGAGCGCCGTGCCCGTGGAACTGGTGACCTGCGCGTCCTTGAGCACGAGCTGCACCTTTTGGCCATCCTCCACGTCCACCACCACGCGTCCGTCCGAAAGCGTGCCCGAAATCACGTAGGTGCCCTCGGCAGAAATGGTCACGGTCGATCCGTCCACCGTGACGCCGTCGCCTTCCGCCTTGGATCCGGCGTCAGCCAGCGTCACCTTGGTCGCGCTCGCCTCGTCGTAGCTGGAATCGAGGTCGCGCTTGGAAAACAGGCCGCTGGTGTCGATGCTAAAGCTCGCGATGTCCACCGCAGACTCTTGTTGCTCGTCCTGCGCTTGTTGCTCGTCCTGCGACGAGGTCGTGGCGGCGTCTTCCGTCGTCTTGGTCGCATCCGACGTAGCCTCGCTCGTCTGGCCGGCAGTGGCGCCGGTGGTAAGGGGTTCGGGCGAACCGCACGCCGCCAGCGACAAGGCCAGGGTGCCCGACAGCCCGGCAAGGATCACGCGCCGCGTGGCCTGCCCAAAGAACTGGGTCACATGATTCGTGTTAAAGCTCATCGTTGTTCGCCTCCTGATGCGAAAGGGCAATCTCCAGGTTGCCGTTACGGCACCTCAGCTCGTCGATCATGTTGCGTTGCTGGGTAAGGTCGCGCATGCCCACGTTGTAGACAAGGCGGTACAGGCTGCCCATGTTGGTGGTCTTTACGGTCATAAGCTCGTGATAGGTGGTGTACTTGTCCAGCACCTCGTCAAAGAGGTCCGAGAAGTCCAGATCTTCCGGCACGGTGATGCGCAGGCTCCGGTCGGCGGAATCGCCCAGTGGACCAACGGATATTGCCTGGTACAGCATGGTGACGACGCACATGACGGCCGTGACGGCAGCCGCGCAAAAGAGGTAGCCCATACCCGCGACCAAACCCACGCACATGGCAAGGAAGATAAAGGCTATGTCGCGCGCCGATCCAGGAGCGCTGCGAAAGCGTACCAGGCTAAAGGCGCCCGCCACCGCGACGCCCGCTCCCACGTTGCCGTTGACCATGGCGATGACCACGCACACGATGGCCGGCAGAATCGCTAGCGTCAGCACGAAGCTCTTGGTATGCCTGCTGCGGAAGCAATATGCCAGCGCAAGCACGAATCCCAAGGCCAAGGACACGGCGACGCCTAGCAGCAGGGGTCCCATCTCGATGGGCACGGACGTGGTGGAATCAGAGAAAATCGAATCGAACATGACGCTTCCTTTCTTGCACGCGCGCTACGCAAACGCAACGTTGCTAGGTACAGAACCAAACTGGGAACGCAGGCTCACGGCGCCAAAGCGCTGCCCTGCCCGATGGCGGGCTTCGAGCGTCCTTTGCAGCTCGCGCTGCCAGGCAGCGCCCACCTTGGAAAAGCGGACCTTGAACAGTCCTTCTCCGTTAAGGAACTCGGTCAGCCACAGGGGGATCGCACCGCCCGCCTTTACCTCGAGCAGGTTGAGCCCGTCTTCCAGGTACTGCTCTCCGTCCGAAGACACGTCCAACCTCAGGTCGGTGGTGCGGCTGCGAATGCGGCGATCAAACGTCATACGGAACTCGTGGTCGTCCTTGGCATAGCACGCCTCGCGGTCGTAGGCGATGAAGAAGGCCGGCTCGAGCCCGCCGTAGCGGCGGCACGTATAGTCGAGCTCGCGCTCTATCTGCGTCTGCGGGTCGCCATGGCCGCTCAGCATGGCCTGGGCACGCCGCGCATCCATGGAGCAGCGGCGCTTGTACACCACGCCGTCATACTTCTTCTTGAGCTCCACGAACACGGTCGCGTCCGGATCCTGTACGCCGTAGCTGCGAATGCGCACCTTTTCCTTATAGTCGGGATGCTCGGCGGACCTGCGCACCAACAGACGCGAGGGGGTGTCGTAATAGACGTTGCACACCGTTGAGGGACCCCATTCGTCGGGCACCATAAAACGATCCATGAGGATGGCGAGTCGTTGACGCTGCTCGTCGGTCAGCAGGTATTTGATCTCGTAGCGCTTGAACGTAAGCTGGAACATTGTCCTCATCTCCTGTGGCATCGTGCCTGTTGCTGAAGACAATGTATTCCCCGAACTTAAAATCCGACTTAAAGGAACGTCCGGTTCACAAACGTGCGAAATCGCTTTTTTAAACCTTAAAAAGCACGCCAAGGGCGACGTGACAAGGTCGGACCCGTTGTCACGTCGCCCCAAAAAACGCGGCGTATCCCGCCTTGTTGCCTAGGCGGGCAGCTCTCCCGTCGACAAGATCTGCTCGAGCTGGTCCTCGTCCAGCACGGGCACGCCTAGTTGCTCGGCCTTGGCCAGCTTGCTGCCTGCCGAGGCGCCTGCCACCACATAGCTCGTCTTCTTGGACACCGACCCCGTGACCTTGGCACCCAGCGCCTTGAGGGCGTCGCCCGCGGCCTTGCGCGTGAACTTCTCCAGCGTGCCCGTTAGCACGAAGGTGAGGCCGGCAAGTGGTTGCGGCGCGTCGTCGGCCACCACGCGGTCTTCGCTCAGCTTGACGCCCGCCGCGCGAAGGCGCTCGAGCACGGCCACGTTTTGGGGCGTATGGAAGAACTCCACCACGCTCGCCGCGATTTTGGGACCGATGCCGTCGACCATCGCAATGTCTTCCTCGCTCGCGAGCAACAGTTGCTCCAGCGAACCAAAGTGCTGCGCCAGCAGCTGTCCCACGTTTGCGCCCACGTGGCGTATGCCGATGCCAAACAGCACGCGCCCAAGGCCGCGCTCACGCGACGCGTCTACCTGGGCCATGATCTTTTTTGCGACGACCTTGCCCACGACGATGTCTTCTCCGGCCTTGTTCTGCCGGCCCGTGCTCACCCCGGCCAGCTGCTCCATCGTCAGCCGATCGTAGAAGTCCGCGACGTCGGAAAGCACGCCCTGCTCCACCATGCGACGCACGATTTCGTCGCCCAAGCCGTCTATGTCCATGGCATTGCGGCTGCCCCAATGGATGAGGCGCTCCACCGCCTGTGCGGGACAAGCGATGGAGATGCAGCGATAGGCCACCTCGCCCTCCTCGTGCACCACCGGGCTCCCGCAGCTCGGGCACAGCTCAGGCATGTCAAACGGCACCGAGTCCGCCGGACGCAGCTCGGGCACGTGTCCCACGACCTCGGGAATGACGTCGCCCGCCTTGTGCACCACGATCGTGTCGCCTACGCGCACGTCCTTGCGACGAATCTCGTCCAGGTTGTGCAGCGTGGCGCGCGCGATGGTAGAGCCCGCCACGCTTACGGGGTCGAACTCCGCCACAGGCGTAAGGACGCCCGTGCGCCCGACCTGGATGCGGATGTCGCGCAACACGGTGCGCTTCTCTTCCGGCGGAAACTTGAACGCGATGGCCCAGCGCGGGGCCCGCGCCGTAAAGCCGAGCATGTTTTGCTGGGCAAAGGAATCCACCTTTACCACCACGCCGTCTATGTCGTAGTTCAGCTCGTCGCGCATTGCCAGCGCGCGCTCGCAAAACGCATGGACCTCCGCCGCACTGGTGCACCGAGCGGCATGGTCGTTTACGGCAAAGCCACAGTCGCGCAGCCAGTCCAAGAACTCCGCCTGGCTGCTCACCTGCAAGGGTGCCTCGTCCGCGACCGCATACACAAAGGTCGCCAAATCGCGCGTGGCCGTGACCGTGGAGTCCTTTTGGCGCAACGATCCCGCCGCGGCGTTTCGGGGATTGGCAAACGGCGCACGCCCGGCCGCATCGTTGGCCTCGTTGAGCCGCACGAAGCTCTGGCGTGGCATGTACACCTCGCCGCGTACCTCCACGCTCTGCCCAAATCCCCCGTTGGCGATGTGACCCATGCCTGCGGGCGCAAGCATGCGCGGCACGTCGCCGATCGTGAGCACGTTCGAGGTCACCAGCTCGCCCGTCGTGCCGTCGCCTCGCGTGGCCGCGCGCACGAACTGCCCGTCCTCATACGTCAACGCAACGCCCAGGCCGTCGATCTTGAGCTCACAGGTATAGGCGACCGCGTCGCTCGTCACGGCGGCCAGGGCCTCCTCCGTGCGCTCCAGCCATGCATCGAGCTCGGCCAGGTCCATGGCGTCATCCATGGAATACATGCGCTGGGCATGGCGCACCGGCTCGAACTGCTCGCCCACGTAGCCGCCGACTCGCTGCGTGTAGCTGGAGGCCGACCGCAGCTCCGGATGCTCGTCTTCCAAATGGATAAGCTCTTGCAGCAGACGGTCGAACTCCGCGTCCGTCATCTGCGGCGCATCAAGCGCATAGTACTGGTACGCCGCGCGCGCCAGCGTGTCGTTGAGCTCCGCCGCACGCTGGGCAGGCGTCTGCGGCACGGCCTGCGCCGCAGGATCTTCCGACGAATCCTTGCCAAGTACCACCTCGTCGCCAAAAAGAGAGGTCTGCACGGGCTGGTTGTCATGTGTCTTGGGTGCCATGGGGTTCCTCCATCGTCGCTTCAACGCAAACGATTCTACCCCAGACGCGCGACACCTATGGGCATAACCCGTCAGTTCGATCCGGTGCCGACGCATCGGCGCGGCGCGAGGGACCCCCGTCGCCACGCCGACCTATGCCGGCATGCCTCACAACGACTTGACCACCGTGAGCATGTTGAACCCATCGCGGTGTTCGTAGCGCACATCGTCCATGATCTGCTTTGCCATATAGATTCCCAGACCACCGATGCCACGCTCGTGCAGTCCCAGCGACGTGTCCGGGTCCTCCCGCGACAACGGGTCAAACGGTATGCCCTTGTCTTCGAGCGTGATGCAAATGGAGTTCTGGTCCGCCACATCGCATACGCGAACCGTCACGTCCCCCACGTCGTTGCCATAGGCATAGTTGCAGATGTTGCTAAAGATCTCGTCCAGGGCGACGTCTATCTGCGCTATCGCACGCCTGCTGCCACCCATCCGCTTGACCTGCTCATTAACGAAGTCCGTGACCATATCGACGTTGGCTATTATGGCCTCTACGCACAAATCCATGGAGCTTCCCCCCGCGCACCTACCAAAACTCGCTATTGCTCTATCGTCAGGAAATCGATAAACCCTGTCATGTCAAACACGGCATAGATTTCTGGGGACGCGTTGCGTATCACGAGGCTCCCCTTGCCGCGCAAGGCCTTTTGCGCCGTCAGGATCACGCGCAGGCCTGCGCTCGATATGTAGGTAAGGTCCTCAAGATCCAAAACGATATCGGTCACTCCGTCGCACGAGGAGGCGATTTCGTCGCTCAACTTGTCTGCCGTCGTCGTGTTGAGTTGCCCAGACAACCGCATGGTGAGCGTAGAGCCATCGAGCGTCTTGGTAATTTGCATGGTTCCTCCGTCTTGCCTCGTAACGCCCCATGTCTCTATAGTACTACGACGCTCCCCGACTCGCAGCGCGCAATCGCGCTTTTGTAGGTTAAGGCGCGCCCACGCCGTGCGTTTGGAGCGATGGGCCGC
This sequence comes from Atopobiaceae bacterium, assembly GCA_017652285.1. Lineage (GTDB taxonomy): Bacteria > Actinomycetota > Coriobacteriia > Coriobacteriales > Atopobiaceae > RUG440. Next base: position 5,612 of record JAGCBF010000015.1, on the reverse strand, counting down.
CTTGGCTGACGCTGCGCCTAGTTAAGGATCGCAATCATCACGTTAAGGTACGCCGCAAACGTCGTCCATGCCACATAGGGCACCAACAGCCAGCCGGCCGTGCGATTGATCCTCATCGCAAGCACGATGAGCGCGATGATCAAAACCCACATGCCCATGAGCAGGCCAAACGCGACCCAATGCGCATGTGCGCCAAAGAACACGAGCGACCAGGCAAAGTTAAGCGCAAGCTGAATGCCATACACCACCAACGCGGCACGGCGCGTGGAGGCATCCGCGTTGTTTGCCGGTCGAACGATGTAGATCAAGTAGCTGGCCAGCCCCATAAGCACGTACAGGATGGTCCATGCCACGGGGAACAGCCACGCAGGCGGCGCCAGCGGCGGCTGGTTGAAGGCGTCAAACTGAGCCATGGCGTCCGACGTCAAAAAGCTCGCGATGCCGCCCACGACCAACGGCAGGGCGGTCATCCCAACAAGGGCGACATAGTCGTGCTGCACAGATTCCGTGCTTCGTGCGTTGATGCTCATACCTGCTCCTCTCGTCTTGCGTAACGGTCTGACGAGTGTTCCCCACCGTCCCATGGCATAATCAGCATAAGGCGAGGCTTTTGGACCAGGATTTGCGAGAGGAGACCCATGTTCAGACAAATGCGACGTCACAACCAGCAGCTCGAGCACGAGGCGTGCGAAAGGATCCTGGAGCATGCCCCGCGTGGCGTGCTTGCCGTGCTGGGAGACGACGGCTACCCCTACACCGTCCCGATGGACTTTGTGTACGACCAGGGAAGGATCTACTTCCACAGTGCCGTGGAGGGACACAAGCTCGATGCCATCCAAGCCTGCGACAAGTGCAGCTTTTGCGTGTTGGACGAAGGCGTGCGCGAAGAGGACGACTGGTGGTACCACTTCAACTCCGTCATTGTCTTTGGGCGCATTCGGCGCATGACCGACAAGGGCGACATGGTTGCGGCACTGCGCAAGATCGGGGCCAAATACTTCCCCAGCGACTACGACACCGAGGGCGACATCGCGCGCAGCTTTGCGCACGTCGCCGTGCTCGAGCTCACCATAGAGCACATGACAGGCAAGCACGTGCGCGAGAAGTGACGCACGCAAAAGGGGCCGCCCCGACGCCACAGGCACGCATGGCGTCGGGGCGGCCCCGGTAGTTCGTGCTACCGTTCGCAGAGCCAGTAGTGGCAGCTGTAGGGTCCGACCTCGGAACCTCCGCCAAAGTCGTGGTCTTTGCCTGTGATAAGGTCGACGGCGCGACCGCAATTGGCGTTAAAGTGCAGGTGAGTGCTCCTGCTGGATATGTTGATCGCGACGATTACGCGCTGTCCGCCCGCCTCGCGCTGAAACACCAGCTGCTTGGGCTTGACCTGCAGCTCATGATAATCGCCCATGGTAAGCGCGACGTTTTGGCGCCTGACCTCGGCGAGTCTGGCGATCCAGTCCGTAAGCTCGTTCCACTCCGGCGCCTCCACGGCAGGGCGAAGCTCGTGGTCGCCAAACTTCTGCTCGCCCTCGATGCCCCATTCGCTACCGTAGTAGATGCACGGCACGCCACACATGCCAAAGAGCAGGCCGTACAAGGGCTTCAAACGCTTTTTGTTGTCGATTTGCGTGGCAATGCGCGGCACGTCGTGGTTGTCCACAAAGTTGAGCAGGTGTTTGCCCGTGTACAGGTCCCAGGGCTTGTCGCCGCTTTGGCGCTCGAGCGCATAGGCCACCTCGTGCATGTTTCCCGCGTTCATGGAGCTCCACAGGCCCTTGTAGCATTCGTAGTTGGTCACCGTGTCGCACAGGTCGTCGCCCATCCACAGGTTGTAGTCGCCAAACATGGTCTCGCCCAATAGCAGGAACTTTTGCCCGCGCTTGTCTGTGAGTTCGTTGGCGATCTGACGCAGGTATCCAAGGAAGCCGATGTCCAGACAGTACGCCACGTCCAGACGCAGGCCGTCGATGTCGTACTCCTGCTCCCATTCGCGGATCACGTCTGCGCAGTAGGCGTTGAGGTCAAAGTTGCGGTGGTTCAGCTTTACGAGGTATGGCACACCCGCCCAGGTGTCGTAGCTAAAGCCATCGTCGTATTCGTTGTTGCCGCCCCAGTCGATGCCAAACCAGTCCGCATACTCGCTGGCCTCTCGGTTCTGGAGCACGTCCTCAAATGCCCAAAAGCTCCTGCCCACATGGTTGAACACACCGTCGAGCAGCACCTTCATACCCGCCGCATGGAAGGCGTCCACCACGGCGCGCAGGTCCTCGTTGGTCCCCAGACGCACGTCCACCATGCTGTAGTTGATCGTATCGTAGCCGTGGGCCTCGCTTTCGAACACGGGGTTGAGCATCACGCAGCTCACGCCAAGCTTTTGCAGGTGCTCGATCCAACCGTTGTTCACCAGCTGCAGAATACGGTGGTCCTGGATGCCGTCGTTCTCGTACGGCGCCCCCGTAAGCCCCAGCGGGTAGATTTGATACACGACCGACTCGTCGTACCAGTTCATGTGTCACTCCTTTGCGTAGTGCGCTCACTTGTGCGTGCGCGTTCGGTTCGCAACGCAGGCATCTTACCCGACAATGGCGTCGAGCACAACGGCAGATACGTACATGCGACACCCGCGGTCGGGCGCGACAAACCAACCGGTCGGGCGCTACTCGGCCTTAAAATGGCGCCCGCGTCTTACGGGGGCAGGCGGCTCCGCTTCCGCTTGTGCCTTGAGTTCGGCAATCTGATTCTCATATCTAACGATGCGCTCCCCCAGGTTCTGGATCAGCGCATCTTTGGCACGAAGCTCGTCGTCTTTGGTCTTTAGCTGCTCGTCGCGCGCACGAAGCTCGTCGTCCTTCGCCTCCAGCTCGCGGTCTTTGGCCTGCAGCTCGCCATCCTTCGCGCGAAGCTCGTCGTCCTTTGCCAGCAGCTCCTCGTCCTTGGACTGCACCTCGGCCTGTCTTGCGTCTGCCACGGCCTTTGCCTCCGCAAGCGATTCCACCGTCTCGAAGAGCAGCGCTTCGCTGTTTTTGTGCATCTCGCGCGCCACGTTGCGCTCCTCGCACAGCTTGTCCGCGCGGTCATTCGCAGCCGAAAGCTTGTCGAACAGCCCGGACAGCTCGCCACGCATCGCCGACAGATCCGCCGCAGTTTTCTCCAGCTTTTCGCGCGCCTCGTCAGCGGCGTCGTTTGCCTTGGTCGCGTCTTCGCGCGTTCTATCGAGTTCCTGAATTGCCTTGTTCTGCTCTTCGTAGGCCTTGTCGAGGTCCGCATGCGTCTGAGCGAGCTCGTTTCGTACCGCGAGCAGCTCCTGATTAAGCTCGTTCACGCGCTCGTCCATCAGCCTGTGCAGGTTCTCGAGCTCGGCCGTCAGGCTGGCGACCCGTTCGTCGTTTTGCGAGGTGTCGAGTTCTTGTGGCGCCGGAAGCGCCTTGGCGCGTCCCTTGAACAGCCTTGTCACAAATGATGAGTTCCCAAACAGCATGCCGATATCCCTTCCGTCTGCATCATTGTTACCATGCTATCCGATTCCGCGTTACAAGCCACCCGCCAATCGACAAAAGCACGCGCATACCCCAAGAGCGTTAGGCCCGTAAGGCCCCGCCGCCCTTCTCGACGCCCAGCGTCACCAAACCAGCGCCTCCGATCAGCCTGTCGCTTGGCAACCCGGCGCATTCGACGGCCTTGTCCCGCGTACGCGCGTCCCTTGTGCGTCCCAAACCCGAATGCGACGCTACGCCACACGTTTGGCTCGTCGAAGGGAGACAGTATGACCAAGAGAAAACGGGCGATGCGTCGCGACTGGGGATCCATTGCCTGCGTGCGTCCCGGCGTGTGGCGTCTACGGTATTGGGCCGAGACCGACAGGGGGTATCGACGCTGCTCAGAGACGGTGCGTGGTACGCGAAGACAAGCCGGCGACCGTCTGGCGGAGCTGCGCGTGGCACACGGACACGACGTACCGTGCCCCACCGTCGAAGCATGCTGGACGCGCTGGTATCTTCCAGATCGCGAGCGCATAGTCGAGCAGGGTGACTTGGCGTCGCAATCGCTCATTCAGTATCGCAGTACGTGGCGCAAGCACGTGCGGCAACATTGGGCAGAAACGCCTGTAGACCAGGTCAAGCCGCTTGACGTGCAGCAATGGCTGCTTGGCCTCAAACGTGTCGCGGCAGAGGCGAGCAAGCGCCTGCTCAGGCAGATCTTGGACTATGCGACGCGTTACGGCATCATCGACGCCAATCCGCTTGCCATCCGCTACCTGCTGCCGTCAAAGAGCACCATCGCTCGGCGCGAGGACGGCATTTGGTCACCCGACGAATTGGGCGACGTGTGGCACGCGTGTTGGGACACATGGTTCGAGCCCGCCATGTTGCTGTGTGGGTTTGGCGGTTGCAGGGTGGGAGAAGCACTCGGCGTTCGGTCGGGCGATGTGCGGTATGAGCTCGTGCATGGGGTGCCCGTTGCGTTTGTGCGCATAGAACGGCAGATTGATGGCCAGGCCAGAATAGTCGAGCATACCAAGAACAAATGGAGCATGCGCACGGCATTGCTTGCTGGCAGGCCCGCGCAACGGCTCGCGCACATGGCGCAGTCAACGAGTGAGGGCTCGTTTTTGAGCGCTACGTCGTCTTTGCGCCACGCCACACAACGCGAACTGAGGCTTGCGTTCTTCGACTGTCTGGGTGCAGCCAACGTGACCGGGCATCTCTTCAAGAATCTGCGTAAGACCTGGCAAACCAACATGCGCTGGGTGTTGCGGCTGCCACCGTGGGCAATCGAACCCATGATGGGCCACGTCGGAGCGGGCGTCACGGGCAGACACTACGACAAGCCTTCTGATCGCGACTTCGCGGACCTGCTCGCCACCGCTTGGCAGCAAATGCCATTTGGCGACCAGTATCCTTGGATTCGTGATACTCCCGCATCCAGCTGGGCCGGCTGGCGCGCCGACGAATGACGTGATGCGTCTCTTGTGCCTTCTTGCCGTTATTGAGTCTTTCCTGAAGGCATCTTTGGCCGATTGGGGCTAGCGTTGGCCGATTGGGGCTAGGCCCCTTTCGGCCACTTTTGGGCCCGGGTGCCTAGCGCCGCCGTCACGCCCCAACCGCTCCGCGATACCCAAAGTCCGTTCTTGCGTACACCTGGCCGGACTGTACGCAGTTTCGGAACTATACTCGTTCATTTCGCCCGCAATGTTCCCTTCTTGCGTACACCTGGCCGGACTGTACGCAAAAGAGGAACTTTGGACTGGTGCGGGGCGGTGCACCTTCGGAGGCCTGCCTTCGATGAGAGTGGCCAAACCTCCGAATGTGCGTGCTTCCTCCCGTCACGCACGCAAATCGGGAGGTTTCTTGCCACGAGACAACGGGAAACGTCCGAAACTGCGTGCATCTTGCCAGCACGTACGCAGTCTAAGAGGTTCCGTGCTGTGGAACGCCCGGAAACCTCCGAATATGCGTACGTCAGGAAACCGTGCACGTGAACGAGGAGGTTTTGGCTGGACGCTGGCTCGCGGGTTGTGGAGCGTGGGCTCTTCGGCCTCGGCCGGTTGGCGTCGTGCGCCACGAACGCTTGCTGCGCTCTACGGACGTCTGTGGTGAGTAAATCGACCAATA
>JAGCBF010000120.1 GCA_017652285.1 Atopobiaceae bacterium | reverse complement strand
GGGGCAAATGGCCGATTGGGGCTAGGCCCCTTTCGGCCACTTTTGCTCGCCCGTTTTGGCCGAAAGGGGCCTAGCCCCAATCGGCCAACTGGCCCCAATCGGCAAATGCTAGTACTCCACGCGCAGAGGGCGCTCGTGGCCGAGCCACAAGATGTCATCGGGATCAATGGGGCACGGCTCCGATTTGCCAAGCAGGTAGCGTTCGCCGGTGGCCTTCGTAAGACGCGTGCCGTGTACGGCGTGGTTGGTAACGCACCATCTGCCGTTCTGCACGTCTATGGTGCACTGCATGACCTCGGCATACGGGAAGCCGTCGGCGTCAAGGCGCACATTGACCTCTTCCGGCACGTCTTCGCCCCAGCGCACGGCGCCAATGCAGTCGCCCGGATGTATCTCCAGCCTAAACGCCGACCTGCCAATAAGATAGAGGTACCCGGGGTTTTCCGGATCGACAAACGGCTCCGTGGACGCAGGCCGCAACAACGGCTCGTCCAGCGGAATCGGCTCGGGCTCAAACTCCATGTCCAGATCCGGGCCGTACGCAAAGGCGGCATCGGCATCGCCATAGGGATCGGGCTCCGCAAACGGGTCGGCCATGTGCTCGGGCTCGTGCGCCAATTCGGATCCCGGCTCCACGTCTTCGAGCTCAAGCGCGATCTCCTGCACGGACTCGGGTTCGGAAGCGGGCTCGGTATCGGGCTCAGAATCCGAGGCCGCATCGTATTCGAGCGCAAGGTCACCGGGATACGAGAAGTCCGGCTCGGGAACGGGCACGTACTCCGGTAGCTCTACGGCAGAGAGTTCCACGTCTATGCCCGCGTTTTGGACGGCCTCGTCTGCCGGTTCGTCTTCGCTGACAAGCCCGGCGCCGTCGGGCTCTTCGTCCTCGACGGGCTCTTCGTCCTCGGCAGGTGATTCGTCCTCGGCCGATTCCTCGGCCTCATCCAGCTCGTCGGCCCCAGCCGGCTCCTCGTCTACGATCGGCTCAGCCTCTTGGCCAGCTTCGTCATTCGCCTCATCGGCGTCGGCGTCCTGTGCCACGCCAACGTCTGCGCTCTCGTACCGCTCTTCCTCCTCCGGCTGGGCGTCAGTATCCGACTCTTCCTCCTTGCCCCAAAACATTTCCACCACTTCCTGGGCAAGGTCCGCCGTACGCCTTTCGCCGCCGACGGACTCCTCCTGCAAAACGTCGTCGTCAGATGCGTCGTCTTCGGCTAGCTCGGCGTCCTCGTCAGGTTCCACAAGCTCCGCCGGCTCTGCCGCCTCGACCTCGTCGTCCGCAGGCATCGGCACGAAGGGCTCGTCAAGCTCCACGTCTTCCACATCGGCCTCGACAGGCACGCGCAGGTCATCGTCATCCAGAAGGACCTCGTCAATTGGGCCTACGTCGATCGGATCGACCTCGAACTCGCTAAACGCCGCCTGCGCGCGTGCGGCCTCGTCCACGACCGAAACGTCAACGGCGCTTACCTCAACCTCATGCACGGGCTCCTCCACCTGGGGAGTCGCACGTTCTGGGTTGACGTAACGGGTCGTCTGCGCCAAGTGCGTTTGGCCACCATACACGCGCGTGCCCACGCCTGCGTTATGCATCCGAGCCGCTTGGTCTGCGGGCAGCAAGTTGGTCGCCGACGCAGGGTATGCAAAGACCCCCGCGTTTTGGTATGCGGGAACATGCCCTATGCTCGCCCGACGCCGCGCGAGCTCCTCGGCGGTCAACGGCTCCGCGAACTGGCACACGATGTCAAAGTCGCCCATGTCGATCGTGTCGTCTTCAAAGACCAGTATCTGAGGCTCGCCGGCAACCCAGTAGCCCTTCTCTGCAATGCGCGCCTTTACATAGGCCGATACGCCCGCCTCCTTGCGCACGGTGTCTATGCCCCAGTAGTCTTCCCAATCCTCGGGGCTCACCAGCACCTCGACGTAATTGGGAGCCTCTTGGTAACTTGGCCACTTACGGATATTCTTGCTCATGGCACGCCAAACTTCATAGTTGACGGTAAGCGGATCCAAGGAGTTGTCTGCGTTGGGCATCAACTTGCGAAACCAGCGCCGTATGCGGTTCGTGGTGGGCCCAAGGCCCAGTTCCTGCTCTATGTGCGTTGGCATGGAAGCACCTGTCTCTCTATGCGGCCCCACATTGTAACGGGAAAAATATACACCCTGAGGGGCGCTCGTCACAAGGGTAACAAGGCCGCAGCGCATCGCCTCCTTTATGACGCAACATTGCTGGAAGCAAGCCTGCAAAACTCTTGCCCTGCTATACTACTCACGATCATTTTTGCCTACCAGCGAGGAGATGCCGTGGACTACCGAATTGAGCACGATTCCATGGGAGAAGTGCCCGTCCCCGTGGACGCGTTGTGGGGTGCGCAGACCGAGCGGAGCCGTCAGAACTTCCGCATAGGCACCGAGCGCATGCCGCAAGAGATCGTTCGGGCGTTCGCGCTTCTTAAGAAGGCTGCGGCACGCGCAAACTACGAGCTTGGCCGCATGGACAAGGACAGCTGCGACCTCATTGGACGCGTGTGCGACGAGGTGCTGGCGCATGAGCACGACGACGAGTTTCCCCTGGTGGTGTGGCAAACGGGATCTGGCACACAGTCCAACATGAACGTAAACGAAGTCATAGCCAACCGGGCAAACCAGCTGCGAGGCGATGGCATGGCGCCGCTGCACCCCAACGACACCATCAACATGAGCCAGTCGTCCAACGACACCTTCCCCACCGCGCTGCACATTGCGGCGACCTTGTCGCTTACCCAGCGGCTGCTGCCGGCCATCCACACACTCGCAAAAACGTTCGAGCGGTTGGAGCAAGAGCATGCCGGCGTAATAAAGGCAGGCAGGACGCACTTGCAAGACGCCGTGCCCATTGCCTTTAGTCAGGAGATAAGCGGATGGCGCGCCATGCTCGAGGCGTCTGCCGAGCAGATCGAGGCCACGTTGCCGCAGCTCAGCCGCCTGGCCCTGGGTGGAACGGCCGTGGGTACCGGGCTCAACGCACCTAAGGGGTTCGACGTCGCGGTGGCGCGACAGGTCAGCGAGCTCAGCGGCATCGAGTTCGTAACGGCCCCCAACAAGTTCCATGCGCTCGCGTCCAAGGACGCCGTCGCATTCGCGCATGGTGCGGTTCGCACGCTCGCGGCCAACATGATGAAGATCGCCAACGACGTGCGCTGGCTCGCCAGCGGGCCGCGCAACGGTCTGGGCGAAATCCGCATCCCCGAAAACGAGCCCGGCAGCTCCATCATGCCCGGCAAGGTCAACCCCACGCAGTGCGAGGCCGTCACCATGGTGGCCGTGCAGGTCATGGGCAACGACGCCACCATCGGGTTCGCCGCGAGCCAGGGTAACTTCGAGCTCAACGTGTTCATGCCCGTGATCGCGTACGACTTCTTGCAGTCCGTGGGCCTGCTGGCGGACTCGATAAAGTCGTTTAACGACCACTGCGCTGTGGGCATCGTGGCAAATCGAGAAAAGATGGCACAGAATTTGAACGAATCGCTTATGCTAGTCACTTGTCTGAACCCGCACATCGGGTACGAAAACGCGGCCAAGGTGGCGCACAAGGCATACCGGGAGGGCACCAGTTTGCGAGACGCCTGCCTAGAGCTTGGTTTTCTTACCGGCGAGGAGTTCGACGAGGTATTTAGGCCAGAAGAGATGGTTTGAGGCCAGGGGGAATGCCCCACGGCCTCGCGAAGGGCACCGACGTTATCAGCCGTGCCGCAACATAGTTAGGAGCAACATGGACACCACACAAGACACGAGCGCCCGCAGCCTTGCGCTGCACGAAAAGCTGCATGGCAAAATCGAGGTCGTGAGCCGCGCGAAGGCCGAGACCTCAGACGACCTTGCGATTCTGTACACGCCCGGCGTCGCCGAGCCTTGCCGCGCGATTCAGGCGGACTACCAAAAGTCTTGGGAACTCACGCGTCGCGGCAATCTGGTCGCCGTGATCACCGACGGCACCGCGGTGCTGGGCCTGGGCGACATCGGCCCTGCCGCCGGCATGCCCGTCATGGAGGGCAAATGCCTGCTGTTCAAGGAGTTTGGCGACGTGGACGCCTTCCCCCTGTGCATCGACACGCACGACGTGGACGAGGCCGTGCGCACCATCTACCTCATCTCCAAGAGCTTTGGCGGGATTAACCTGGAAGACATCGCGGCGCCTCGCTGCTTCGAGATAGAGCGACGCCTCAAGGAGCTGTGCGACATCCCCGTATTCCACGACGACCAGCACGGAACCGCCGTCGTGACCGCCGCCGGCCTGCTCAACGCGATCAAGCTCACCGGAAAGACCATGGGCGAGCTCAAGATCGTCATGAGCGGTGCGGGCGCGGCGGGCATCGCCATCGGAACGCTGCTCTTGCACATGGGCTTTGGCAACGTCATCTGCTGCGACCGCGGCGGCGCGCTGTACCGTGGCCGCGAGGGCATGAACGAGTCCAAGGCCGCCTTTGCCCAGATCTCCAACAAGGACAACGAGAAGGGCACGCTGGCCGACGTCATGGTAGGGGCCGACGTCATGGTGGGCGTCAGCGGGCCGGGGCTCGTCACCAAGGAGATGGTGGCATCCATGGCACCGAACCCCATCGTGTTCGCCCAGGCCAATCCTGTGCCGGAAATCATGCCGGACGAGGCCAAGGCCGCCGGCGCCGCCGTCGTCGCCACCGGCCGCTCCGACTTCCCCAACCAAATCAACAACGTGCTGGTGTTCCCCGGCATCTTTAAGGGTGCGCTCGCAAGCCGCGCGCCACAGATCACCGAAGAGATGGAGATCGCCGCCGCACACGCCATCGCGTCGCTCGTGACCGACGACGAGCTCTGCGCGGACCACATCATTCCCTCCGCGCTCGACAAGACCGTGGCCGACGTGGTGGCCGAGGCCGTCGCCAAGCACGCATAGCAGCGCACCCGAGGGGCGTGGCAAGGGGTTTGTATCGCGGACCCCTCGTTGCGCCCCTCCCCTATGTCCGGCCCTTCTCCCATTCCTCGAGGTTGGCGGCCTCGGCTTCGCGCTCCTTTTGCCGCAGCGCCTCGCGAAAGCCCGCCAACGGGTCAAAAGGCACGAAGATCTTTGCGCGATCCTCCAGCGACATGCGGGGTCGCCCCCCGTACGTGGTGCCGTTGCCAGTGCCGCTCCCCGCGGTCCTATCCCTCGTCTTTGCCACTGCGATGACCCCCGATCTGCGCGTTTCGTTCCCGCGCCGTGGCGTTTGGCAGCAGATCTATGGCCTTGAGCATGGCGTTTTTGCCAAACCGTTGCTTTACGGCGTTGACCGCCACCTGGCGCCGATGCTCTCGCTCGAGCTCCACCTGGTCGGAAAACAGGTCAAGCTGCACGCCTGTCGCCCGTGCGTCCACCACGCCGTCGAGTGTCACGTTGAGTCGATGCACCTTGCGCTCGCGGCTCACCTGCGCATCGAACACGGCCATGGCCGCGTCCATTATTTCCCTACGCGAGCTGGTGGGTGACAAGAACCTCCGCGAACCGCCGTCCGCAGGACCGCCCCAGTAGCGCACGTTGCCCGCCGCACGCATGGCCGCCCGCTCTTCGCGCGTAAGGCCATAGTTCACCCACACGACCACCGACGTCGCCGCCTTCTGCTTTTGCACCAGCTCGAGCGACACGGCGTCCACCATCTCCTTCATCACGGTGCGCGCGTCCTCAAACGCATAGTCGCTTCCCAGGACCTGTGCGTTCGTAAGGCAATGCGTCTGCGGCTCGTAGGCCTTTATCTCCTTCATGCCCACGGGCTCCACGCCCCACGCGTGGTCTATAAGGATCTCTGCGTCGATGCCCAGCGCATCGAAGATGGGGTCCACCGGCGCCAGCGCGAGCTGTCCCATGGTATGGATGCCCATGTTGGCAAGACGGCGCGCCGTGCCGGGACCGACTCGCCAAAAGTCCGTGATGGGTCGGTGGTCCCACAGGGTATCGCGATAGCTCTGCTCGGTGAGCACGCCAAAGAAGTCGGGGCTGTGCTTGGCAGTGATGTCGAGCGCCACCTTGGCCAGGTACAGGTTGGGGCCCACGCCACACGTGGCAGGGATGCCCGTCTTCTCGACCACGTCCGAGCGAATGCGCTCCCCCAGCTCGCGCGCCGACATGCCGTACAACGACAGGTACGGCGTCACGTCAAAGAACGCCTCGTCGATCGAGTACACGTGGATGTCGTCTTTGCTCATCCAGTTTAGGTAGATGCCATAGATCTGCGCGGACACCTCCATGTAGCGTGCCATGCGCGGCGGCGCCATCTCGTAGGTAAGCGTCTTGGGAATCTCGAACACACGGCAGCGGTTGCGCACCCCCTTGGCCTTGAGCGACGGGGACACGGCCAGGCAGATGGTCTTGTCCGTGCGCGAGGCGTCCGCGACCACCAGGTCGGTTGTCAGCGGATCCAGGCTGCGGTCCACGCACTCAACGCTCGCGTAGAAGCTCTTGAGGTCTATGCACAGGTATTGCTTCTCTTTGGTCTCCATACGAACAATTGTACCAGCTTCGGCCACAAATGCCAGCCACAATACGGCAAAGGTAAGCGCTTTCCGTGCGCGGCACCGACCTACGCCACGAGCGAGTTGAGCAGTATAAAGTGGCCGATTGGGGCTAGGCCCCAATCGGCCATCGCCCCAATCGGCCATCTTCCTACTTTACGACGACCGTACAGGCTACGGTCTTGGCGCCGCTCTTGTAGTTGGTGTTGCCAGCGGCAGTTACCTTAACCTTGATCTTGTAGGTGCCCTTCTTGGTTCCCTTTTTAACGCTGACCTGCCCGGTTTTGGAGTTAATGCTCAACACCGAGGAACCGGATGCCTTCTTGTACGTCAGCTTGCCCTGTGCCTTGCTCACGCTCATGGGAATCTTTACGGTCACGGCCTTCTTCTTAACCGTAGCGAGCTTTGCGGAGCGAGTGACGGCCTTGACCGTCATGGGATTCGCTGCCTTCGCAATGGTAAGCTTGACTGCCGCGCTTGTCGCAACCTCGTGGTTGGCGTCAGCAGCGACCGTCGCCTTTACGTAGTAGGTTCCCGCCGTCTTAACCTTGGAGGCTGTGACCTTTTTTGTGCACTTCGCATCAGAGAAGTACGCGTAGGTGACCTTGCCCGAAGAACCGCTCTTCGTCACCTTGCCCGAATACGCGAGCGCCTTGCCGTTGTACGTCTTGGACTGGGCAGTAAGCCGTATGCTGCTTTTCGCCTTGTTGATGACAAACTCCCGCGACAACGACCCGACGTAGTTACCCTTTCCCGTTACGGTGACCGTCGCGTTCCCCACGCCGATGTTTCTTTCGTACGTGACGTCGAAATCGCTCGCCGCAAGTTTCGTGCCGCCCACAGTCACCACGACCGCAGGCGTCAGCGCCTTGCCCGTATAGGTCTGCTGGGCAATGGGGGCTACCTGTGCGTCTTTGATGTCAACCTGGCCGATCGCAAAGGTCTGTTTGTGCGAACCCCACCAGCTGCCGCTCCCCTTGGTCGACGTGCCCGCAATCACAACCGTTCCCGTATCCGCGTCCACGTTGTCAGTATACGAAACCGTGTAGTCCGTGCCTTCGATCAACGGCGTTCCGTCCACCGTTACGCTCACCTCGGGCTCGAGCGCTTCTCCGGTGTAGGTCGCGTCGGCACACGTTACGCGTACGCCGTTGCCCGCCAGGTCCGTGAAGTCGTCAAGCGCGCCTTGCGCTGCGGTAACGGCATCCGCGGCATCCGCCACCGCTTTTTTAGCATCGCCTTCCTCGTTCTGCGCGGCAACGACTCTGTCCCTTGCGGTTGCGATAACCTGGTCGTTCTCGTACTTGACCTTTGCCGCCAGTGCGGCGTCGTACGCGCTCTTGGCCACATCCGCGGCCGACCTCTTTTGCTGCGCCGTCGTGGTCTTTGCGTCCACGTCAGATTGCAGGCCTGCCGTTTTGCCCGTGAGCTCGCTCAGCGCCGTCCGTGCGGAGGCAAGGTTTTCCCGTATGGCATCCAACGCCGCCTGCGCGGCTTGCTGATCGCCCTGTGCCGACGCCAGCTCCGTCTGAGCTGCCGTCAACTCCGCTTGAGCCGCCGCCAGCGTGTCGCGATGCACTGCCTTTACCGCCTCGGTCGTACCAAACATCTCCGCCTCTACCTGCATGTCGTAGTAGGGCTGGAACCACTGCGCCCTAAAGGCGTCCGCTGAATATGTTGTCGAAGGGTTGAATTCAGCATAACCGCTGGTTGTGTGGAACACCTGCCCATGAGCAACCCCATACCGTTCCGCCCCGGTATTCACCGCAAAGCCGGTTGCCATAGTTGGATTGTACTTCCCGTCTGGCACATGGTCGACAATGTTAAAGTAATGACCCGCTCCGCTCGCATCGCCATCTTTGAACTCAGCCTTTTCCTCGTCGTACCAGCCCACAAACGGATCTGCGTATCCCCAGCTCAGGTTTTCTCCCACACTGTATGCCCGCGAATGCGAGCGACCGTTGCTCCAACGATCCTTTGCGTAATCCAGCTGCACCGCGGCAATGGCCATCAACCTGCAGTTCATCCCCACGTCTGTGGAAAGGCTCCCACCCTCCTCCGCGTTTTCGCGCTGCCGGTATTGGTTGTATTCGTTGATGTAGTCGAGCGCTGCCGAGAAGTTGTCAAGCGACACCGCGTCTTTGCGGTCCGCAAAGTCAACCTCGCTACGAATGTTGGACATCGCAGCTGCCTGGTAGCCATCTGGCGCAGGTCCTTCGTACGCCTTATACGAATGGCCCTTTGTGTCTACACCACTTAATAGGATGTCAATCGCACATTGCGCATCCCAGTAGGCGTCTGAATCGGCCGCCGAGTTATCCCTAACGTATTCGAACAGGCCAAGCGCGGTCCATTCGCGATGGCCCGCATTGGTGCCGGGGTCCGGCACTTCGCTCGCAATCGCCGCCTGCGCCGCATCGACCGCATCTTGAGCCGTCTTAACGCGACCTTGCGCCGCGGCAACGCGCTCCTTAGCCCGATCGAGCGCCGTAGCAGCCGTTGTCTGGTCCTTCTCTGCCGTCGAAATCTCTGTCGTGGTGGCGGCGATATCCGACGCGTTTTGTTCGAGCGCCGACCGCGCGGCCACCAGCTCGTCGTTCGCCGTGTCCCAAGCGGCCTCCGCCAGGGTCCATTCCACGTTCTTGTTATCTGCATCCTTCGCAAGACGAAGCGCCTCGGTCGTCGCCGCCACGTAGTCCTGAGTCGCTGCGTTCAGGGACGCCTGCGCGTCCGCAAGCCGCCGTTCGGCCTGAGCCTTGGCCAATTCGGCACTCGACAACTGGTCTCGCAGCTGCACGAGCTTGCTTGGCGCCGTGTTCGCCCATGCACGAGTTGGAATCGCCGCCCCAAGCATTACCAACGACATTGCCACTGCAAGGGTGATTCTAACGACGCGCTGCCAGGGGTGATCTGTTCTCATCGCTCGACCTTTCCAAAGAAACAAGGATTCCTTAAGGCCCAGTATATCGCCATCGCGCCTGCCCGCATGCCGTAAAAGGACAAGGGCTCCCAAGGAGCAGCCAAACAATCATTCCCGTTGCGACCTGTTCCGGCCTTTCTCCTCCCGAGCACACAGGCCCCATTGCCGATATGCTAAATGACACAAACAATCACATGCTAGAATGATAGGACACGCCCATCTTTGTCAAGGACTCTCATGAGCAATAGACTCACATCCCTCAAGGAGCGCGCCACTCGCGCCCTGCTCACAAGGCTTCGCGAGGTCTCTCCGCGCATGCGCAACATCGAGCTCGTCACGTCCATCGTTGCCGCGGGACTTGTCGTTGCGGTCCTGGTCGCTCTGGGGCTCGTTCATTCGACGTATTCCAACGCAAACACGATCAACCAGCAATACGAGAGCTGCCAAAAGGCGGCGCAGGATCTGCAGGACACCTCTGACTACCTGACATCGGAGGCGCGCTTGTTCGTTGCCACCCACGAGCGCATGCACATGGACAACTACCTTGACGAAATCGAGACCAACGATCGGCGTGGCAATGCACTCAGGGTGCTGAACTCGTACGCCAACAGCGGAAAGGCGGCAGAGAGCCTCAAGAAAGCGCGCACACGCTCGAACGAGCTGGCCCTTACCGAGATGCGCGCCATACGGCTTGTGACCTTGTCGCTCGACATGACAGACCTGCCACCATCGGTAACGGGCACGCATCTGAGCGACGACGAGCTCGCCCTTTCCGCCGCAGACAAGCTCGCGTTGGCAAACGACCTCGTATACAACAACGATTACATGCTCAAGAAATTCGCCATACGCGACCAGGTGCAGGCGTGCTCGTCCATCCTCGTCGACAACCTGCAGAATCAGCTCGAAGACAACAACGCCGTACTGAACTACTACATCATGCTGTTGCAGTTCTTTGTGGTAGCACTCCTCGTCGTCACGCTGCTCAAAAGCCTCTTGACGCGATTCCTCCTGCTGTGGCCCATCGCCATGCACGAGACGAGCATTCGCAACGGCGATCCGCTCATCCCCGGCGGCGCGCAGGAGCTGCGCACGCTCACCGATGCCTACAACGAAATGTACGAGCGCAACAGCAACACCACGGAGTCATTGCGCTACGAGGCCCACAACGACGCGCTCACCGGGCTCCTCAACCGCGGCGCGTACGACGAGCTCCTGTTCTTGCACAGGCGCAGCTCGGCGCTCATCTTGGTGGACATCGACTACTTCAAGCAGTTCAACGACGAGTTTGGGCACGAGATGGGCGATGCCGTGCTGGTCGAGGTCGCGGCAACGCTGTATGCGTCGTTTCGCTCCAACGACTACGTATGCCGCATAGGCGGTGACGAGTTCGCCGTCATCATGACCAACGCGTCGCCCTCCCTGCGCGATGTGATCGCCCACAAAATAGACAAGGTCGCGGCGTTTTTGCACGACACGTCAAACGGCCTGCCTTCCGTGGGCATTTCGGTCGGCATCGCGTTTGGCGACGAGCACAGCACGCAAGACGGCCTGTTTAACGAAGCCGACCGCGCGCTGTACGACACCAAGCGCCGCGGTCGCAACGGTTACACCTTTGCCCACGAGCTGCCCAACGAGCTGTCGGCGGAGTAACTCACTCGCTGCGCAGTGCCTCCACGGGATCTGCCTTGGCAGCCTTGTGCGAGGGGATGAGTCCCGCCACGAACGAGAGCAGCACGCTCACGGCAACGAGCGCCAGCGCAGCCGTAACGGGCAGCTGGGCGATGTTCTCGACATCAAATGCGTCCTCGACGATGATGTTGGCTGGAATAGTGATCAGCGCGGTGATTCCCACGCCCATCAGGCCCGAAACCAGTCCCTCGATCACGGTCTCGGCGTTGAACACGCGACCTATGTCGCGCTTGCTCGCCCCAATGGAGCGCAGGATGCCGATCTCCTTCTTGCGCTCGAGCACGGAAATGTAGGTGATCACGCCTATCATGATGGAGCTCACGATGAGCGATATGGCCACGAACGCCACGAGCACGGCGCTGATCTTGTTGACGATGTCGGTGACCGAGCTCATCAGGGCACCCACGATGTCGGTGTAGGTGATGACCTTGTCCGTCTCCCCCGCGCTCTTGCGCTCCTCGTTGTAGGCGTCCAGGATGGCTATGACCTCGGCCTTGCTGTCGAAGTCCAACGGATACACATCGATCTGTGACGGCTTGGCCACGTCCGCGTAGCCCAGCTTTGCCATGTTGCCCTCGTAGCTCGTGCGCTCGGTGCTCATGAGCGCCATCATCAGCTCGCTCAGCTCCTTTTGGTCCATGTTGAACTGGAACGCCTTGGCAAAGGTCTCCTCGTCGACGTGAATCGAGCTGGCCATGTTGCTCATCAGTTGGGTGATGGCGCCCTGCAGGGCGTTGGAGACACTGGCCGCAAGCTGCGTCTGCAACGACGTGGCCAGCTGCGTTACGATGGTGCTCATGGCCTGCATAAGATAGGAGCGCAGGGCCTCCGCAAGCGTGGTCGACAAGGCCGACGTGATCGACTGCGCCAGCCGCTCTTGGAGCGCGGTCCCGAGCTGCTCGGACAGGCTCTTGCCGACCTGCGCACCCACCTGCTCCATCAGCTGCCCGCCGATCTGCTCTCCAAGCTGACTCACGATGGACTGCGCCACGCCGGAGGCGACCTTGCTCAAACGCGACTGCTCCTCGTCGCTCAGCTCGACCTTGCCGAGAACCTCGGCAAGGTTCTTGCGCAACGTCTGCTGGTCCTTCTCAGAAATGCTCACCGCATCGGTCATGCCCTGCCAAAGCTTAGCGACCACGGCAGGCGAGGACAGGTAGTCGGTCGCGGCGTCCAAGACCGCCGAGGAGTCGGTTATGTTGACCTTTTGCTCCGTGAGATATGCCATAAAGCCCTGGAGGGTCTCGGCTATTGCAGGCCTGATCGCCTCTTGGTCGACGGTGGGCGAAACGTCCTTAAACAAGTCCTGGGGATCGATGCTTTGCAGCTTGGGGCCATAGATTTCCTGCAGGTCCGCCATCAGCGTCTTTTGCTCGTCTATGCCCGAAAGGTCCACCTTGGACCAGTCCACGCCCGAAAGGTCAAGGTCGCTCAGGTCAAACTGCACGTTTGACAGGTCGCCCACCGGCATCGACGACAAATCGAGGGATCCCAGATCCAACGAGCCCATGTCCATGGAACCCAGATCGAGTGCGCCCATGTCCATGGACGAGAAGTCCATGCTCCCCGCCAGCGCGCTCATGTCAAACGAGTCGCCCAGGCTGCTCAGGTCCATGTTGCTGTAGTCCAGCCCCGACAGGTCCATGCCCTCGGCATTCATGCCAAATGCCTCGGCGATCTTGTCTTGATCCACAGAGAACAGCGAGCTCATGTCAAAGTCGTCTCGCTCCTCCCGAGCCTCCGCGTCGAACGACTTGCCGCTCAGCACGTTGATGCTCGGATTTGCCAACTGCTCGGTCACCACCTTGGCTTGCGCGGCCTTGTCCATGAGCCAGCTGGTGAGCTGCGGGGTATAGTACACGCCCATGCTAATGGTGGTCGCGTCCACGTCCTCCTTGGGCTGCACCACGCCCACCACCTTGAGCTCTTCTCCCTTTTTAACCAGGTCGCGCACGAACTCCTTGTCGTCCGACTTGTCGGTCCAGACCCCGTATTCGCTTTCGTACGCATACAGGCTCGAGCTCGGCACGACCCTGTAGGACCTCGACATAAGCTCCTCGTACGAGTACGCGCGCTCGTCCGTGGGCGCCTCTATGTCCTCCTGATTCATAAACTTTTGCACCATATCGGCAAGCTCGTCATGGTCGCGCAGGCCCAGCCCGTAGGACATGAAGTCAGATATGGTGCCACGCCTGCTGAGCACGATTACCAGCTCGTCGCGCTTGTTGGGCCAGTGCCCCGCCTTTACGTCAAACTGGTCTTCCACCAACTCCAGCTCGCTTGGCATCTGAGAAAACACGTCGGTACTGAACGCGGACGACGACATCGAATACGACAAGGATCCCATGCCCACGGACTGAAACGTCGTGTCGGGATTGACCTGCTGGGCATAGCCGTCGTCCTTTATATAGTAGATATGCGGAGTAATACCATATTTGTATTCGATGTCCTGCACGTACGACCCTATGCCGCCGCCGTCTTTGTCGAAGTATGCCTTGAGCGCCGCGAGGTCGTTCTTTCCCACGCTGCCAAACGCGCTGGTAACCATACGCGTCTCGGTGACGTCCGCCTTCTTCTTGGCCTCTGCGTCCGTCGCCTCGTCCACCTGCGACTGCACGTCGACGAGCATGGAGGTCATGTCGAGCCCCGAGCTCATGATCTGCAGCGGGTACACGGACAGCGTTTCCTCCTCCACGTCGTGGATGTAGGCGTTTACGCCGTTTGCCAGAGCCAGAATGGCGGCGATGCCGATGATGCCGATGGAGCCGGCGAAGGCCGTCATAAGGGTGCGGCCGATCTTGGTCATCAGGTTGTTGAACGAAAGCGACAGCGCCGTCAAAAAGCTCATGGACGTGCGCCTGCCCGGCTTTGCCTCGCGCACGTCTTGCGGGCGCGGCACGTACGGGTCGGAGTCCGCAACGAGTCGACCATCCGCCAGCTCGACGATACGCGTGGAATACTGGTGGGCAAGCTCGGGATTGTGGGTGACCATGATCACGAGGCGATCGGCCGCGACCTCGCGCAGCAGGTCCATGACCTGCACGGAGGTACGTGAGTCAAGCGCACCCGTCGGCTCGTCGGCCAACAGGATCTCGGGGTCGTTGATCAAGGCGCGCGCGATCGCGACGCGTTGCATCTGGCCGCCCGAAAGCTGACTGGGTCGCTTGTCCACGTGCTCGCCCAGCCCCACCGCCTTGAGCGCCCTGCGTGCGCGGCGCCTGCGCTCTTGGGGACTCACGCCCGAAAGCGTAAGGGCCAGCTCGACGTTGGCAAGCACGGTTTGGTGCGGGATCAGGTTGTAGCTCTGGAACACGAATCCAATGCGGTTGTTGCGATATGCGTCCCAGTCGCGGTCCTTGTACTCGCGCGTGGATATGCCATCGATGATCAGGTCGCCGTCATCAAAGTGATCCAGCCCGCCGATTACGTTGAGCAGCGTCGTCTTTCCCGATCCAGACGGACCAAGAATCGATACGAACTCGTTATCCCTAAAGGCCACGCTTACGTCGTCAAGCGCGACCTGGGTAAAATCATTGGTGGTATAGGACTTGCGTATGTGCTCGAGCTGCAGCATAAGCCACTCCTCGCGTTGGGCGGAATGTAAAAAGTATACCCTCGTTCGCGCGCGAACTCGGCATAGCGGGCGCAACTGTGGCAATTACCCATACGTCATCCGACTTCCCCCCGCATACACTCCCCCATGTTGTGTAGGAGCCGTTCTCACCATGTTTTCAAGCATTCCTTTCACAGAACGAGGTATTATTAAATGATGTTTGTATACTTCGCAGATGAGAGAAGCGTATGTCACGTACCCAACGACGAAGCAACCGACGTGGTGAGGAAGCTCCTCGTAGGAGAAGCACGCGTAACCCACGCCAACGAAGACGCGGCCCTGTGCGTATAGACGCACTCGACGGGCTGCGCGCCATTGCCATACTGGCCGTCATGCTCTACCACATGGCGATCCCTTGGTTGCCAAGCGGCCACATGGGCGTGGTGATGTTTCTTGTGCTCACCGGCTATCTGGCCTCGAGCACCGTTCTGAGGACGATGAGGCGCGAGCGTTCGCTGTCGTTGCCGCGCCTGTGGGCAAAGCGTGTCCTGCGCATCTGGCCTTCCATGGCCGTGATGATAGTGTGCACGGTGGCGCTCTGCACGGCCTTCAACCACATCCTGCTTACCAAGTTGCGCCCGGACCTCTTACCGTCCCTGCTCTTGTCCAACAACATCGGGGCCATCATTCGCGGAGCGTCGTACTTCGACAATCTGGGAGGCACCCCTCCGCTCACACATCTTTGGTATCTGGGCGTCGACTTCCAGTTCTTTTTGGTGTGGACGGCCCTTGCCGGTGTGCTCTGCACCCGCGGTCGGTCGACCCGTCGGGCCCGCATCACCGCCTTGGTGCTCGCCCTGATCTCCGCCGTGCTCATGGCGGTCCTGTACGACCCGAACGCAGACCCCACGCGCGTGTACTACGGACCCGACACCCGGGCGTTCGCGCCGTTGCTGGGCGCATGGCTTGGGCTCGCATGGCCCTTGGGTGGCCGACCCGTTCGTCTGGGCGCGACACGCCGAACCGTGCGCAGCATTCCGCTGGGCATCGTTTCTCCCCTGGCGCTCGTCGCGCTCTTCGTAATCATGGTCCTGGTACCAGACACGTCGCCGTTCCTGTATCGCGGTGGCATGCTGCTGGTGGCCATCCTTACCGTGCTGGTGATTGCAGGAGCGCTTGATCGACGCTCCGGCTTTTCGCGCATCCTCTCCATACGACCCTTGGTCTGGCTGGGGACGCGCTCGTATGGCTTGTATCTGTGGCACTTCCCCCTGTTCCAGCTGTTCAAGGTCACCAACAACACCACGTCGCCGCTCATGATCGTCGTGGCGGTCGCGCTGTCGTTTGTCGCCGCAGAGCTCAGCATCCGCCTGGTCGAAAAGCCCCTGTCGCAAAACCAGCTCCCGCTCATAATCAACAGCGAGTCGCTCCAGCGTGCGGAGGGACCCGTCCGATTCTTGGCGATGCTTCCCGCCGCCCTTGTGACCATTGCGCTTGCCGTGGGCATCACGGGGCTTTTGGTCGTGCCGCCCGAGACCGCCGTGCCCGACGGCGCACTCAAGAGCACGGGCGCTGGCGCCGCCGAGGCCATCGACCTCTCCAGCAAAAAGAAGGAGGCCACCGACGACGGCACCTCGTCCGATTCCAAGTCCGACGACGAGAGCGACGATAAGAGCGACGACTCGACGAGCAAGGATGCCGACAAGACCAAGTCTGACGACGAGTCCAAAGACGACACCTCCGACAAGGATAAGGACAAGGAGAAGGAGAAGCAGGACCTGGACGACCTGCCAACTGGCACCATCACGCTCGAGGCCTCGAGCGACAGCGTCTCGAGCGGGCTCTTCACCCCCGTCATAATCGCCGACTCCGTGGCGGGCGATGCCGACTGGTGCTTTAGCGAACACATTCCGGACGGTCTACTGGACAGCTATGTCGGTCGCCGACCGGACCAGGCGTTGTCCGTGCTCGAAGGCTACCTCGACCAAGGCGTCGTGGGCAACATCGTGATCCTCGACTCGTTCTCCAACGTGCCAGCTGACGAGGCGACCATGACCTCGCTCATCGAGTCGTGCGGCGACAGAAAGGTCTATTTGGTAAACGTCCGCATACCGGAGGTGGAGCAGGAGCAGATCAACAACACCCTCGCCCGCTATGCCGACTCGTACGACAACGTCACGCTCATCGACTGGTACTCGTACAGCGAAGGGCACGACGAATGGATCTATCCGGACGGCGAGCACCTCACCCCCGAGGGCCAGCCCTACTACGTGGACATGATCACCAACGCCATCGCACGCGACTTTGCCGAGGATGGCGGCACGGTGACCGGCGAAGACGCCGAATAGCCCATAAACGGCCGAACAGGGTCGATCGACGACAGTGGCCGAAAGGGGCCTAGCCCCAATCGGCCACTTTTTTTGGCCGATTGGGGCTAGGCCCCT
>JAGCBF010000119.1 GCA_017652285.1 Atopobiaceae bacterium | reverse complement strand
GCTTTCCAAGCAGCTGGGCGATGCGGCGCAGGTGTTGCGCAAACACGACCGGCTGCCTGCCCGCGGCGTGGTGCTCATGGACTTGGCGCTGGCCAAGGGCCTGGAGTTTGACCACGTAGTGGTGGCCGATGCTCAGGCGGACGTGTACCCCGACACCCCGTTGGCGCGTCGTCGGCTGTACACGGCCGTGTCACGCGCCATGCATCGCGTTACGGTGCTGGCACAGGGCGAGCTCACGCCGCTGCTCACCACCTACCTCGACGGCACCCACAGGTAACAGGGCAGCGGACGTGGTCGATTGGGACCAGGTCCGTTTGCGCACACAATGGCCGATTGGGGCTAGGCCCCTTTCGGCCAACTTCAACCTGTCACACGCACGCGTCCGTTTGCTACACTATGCACTTGTCGCACGCAACAACCGTCACCAAAGGAGAGTGCCTTGAACCTCGCACAAGCCATAGAGCACGCCAACGCGTTGGTCTTTCCGGCGTTTTTGACGGACGACCTCGCGCGCACCGCGGAGCGAGAGAAGAACGAGGAGGCCATTGGCCTGCTTACCAGCGCGTGGATGGAGGCGCCGCTCGGCACGGAGCCCTACCCCTTTGACCTCGTGCGCAACTTGGCCGACCGCAACCGCGAGCTGTGCGACCTTATTGGAGAAGAGAAGCTCCGCGACTTGCGCGGCACGAGCCTTGCGCAGCACTTGTCCGACGACGACCTGCTGAGGTCTGCGGCGTCGCTGCAGCATCGCTGCGTGGCAGACGTGCGTCGCACGGCGGGTCCCGGCCTGCGCGACATGGGCATAGCGTACACGGAAGCCACCGTGTCGGGCAGCGTGGCCGGCGTAGACATAGAGACGACCAGCCGCTACCCCGACCGCGGCTACATCATTAACGTGGGTTTGCAGTTCGTTAAGCTGGCACCCAAGGGTCGCGCAGAAAAGGGCTACGCGGCGTACTGCGGCATTCCCGACTTGTACGCGAGCAAGGGCGTGCCTTTGGCAAACATTCACCAGATCACGTGGAACGATTTGGGTGGCAAGCAGCCGTTTAGGCAAAACGCCGCGCTGCAAAAGGCGTTGCTCATGACGTTTGAGACGTATCCGTACCTGGCGCATAACGCGGCGTTTGAGGACTCCTGGTTTATGCTCAACCTTAACGGCTATGCCGAAGGCCGCAAGGCAGGGCGCATTGTGCCCATAGATACGCGCGACATTTGCCGCCGCATAGACCCGGAGGTGCGTACGCTCCCCCACGACGCTCGACCTGACGCACTCGAGACCTGGGCGCGTCGCCGCAAGACGCTCAAGGCAAACGAGAAGGAACGCCACCTGGGTCTGGAAGACGTGGACCTCATGATCCGCACGGTCGAGGCGGAGTTCGCCGAGCGCCATATGTTCGCGGAGTAACTGCGTACGCCTAGCCCCTCCCGGGCCTTATCTTCTGGCTCAGACAGTCCTCGCTTCGCTGCGGAACTCGCCGACAGACAAGACCAGGGACACCGCACTTGTCACAGGTCCGCGCGGGAGGTGGCTAGTCGCAGAGCTCGTGGGCTACCTCTATGATGTGCGCGGCGTTGAGGCCAAAGTAATCCAGCAGCTCGTTGCCGGAGCCCGAGGTGCCGAACACGTCGTTGAGGCCAATGCGGCGCACGGGAACGGGGAATCGCTCGCTCAGCGTCTCTGCGACGGCAGTGCCCAGGCCGCCCACGATGGACCCCTCTTCGATGGTGATGATCTTGCCAGTCTTTTTGGCGCACGCCACCAGCAGGTCCGCATCGATGGGCTTTATCGTGTGCATGTTTACGACCTGCGCGCTTATGCCCTGCTCGGCAAGCTGGTCCGCGGCATCGAGCGCACGGGGAACCATCATGCCGCACGCGACAATGGTGACGTCGGTGCCGTCGCGCAGCACTTCTCCCTTTTCGAGCTCAAACACATAGTCGTCGTCATGGATGGTCGGGCTCGCCAGGCGCGCCACGCGCAAATACGCCGGACCCACGTGCTCGGCAAGCGCCAGCGTTGCGGCATAGGCCTCCACATCGTCCGCCGGCACGACCACCATCATGTGCGGCAACGACCGCATGATAGCGATGTCTTCCACGGCCTGGTGCGAGCTGCCGTCCTCGCCACAGCTGGGGCCGGCGTGGCTGCCCACCACCTTTACGTTAAGCCCGGCGTTGCACACCGAGTTGCGAATCTGCTCAAACGCACGTCCGGTCACAAAAACGGAAAACGACGAGGCAAAGGGAATCTTGCCGCAGGTCGCTAGGCCTGCCGCCGTTCCGATCATGTCCGCCTCGGCAATGCCCATGTCAAAGAAGCGCTCCGGGTGCTCCTTGCCAAACATCGCAGACTTGGTGGACCCGGCCAGGTCCGCGTCCAGCGCCACGATGTCGGAGTTGGTCTTGCCCAGCTCGACGAGCGCCGCGCCATAGGCCTCGCGGGTTGCAGAGTTCATCTGTGCTCCTCCTTTTGCCTAACGCGCCGCTAGTTCTGCAAGCGCGACCTGCGCTTGTTCCGCAGTGGGCGCGACACCGTGCCAGTCAACCACGTTTTCCATAAACGACACGCCCTTGCCCTTGATCGTCTCGCACACAATGACCGTGGGCTTGCCCACGCTGCGCTTGGCCTCTACGACCGCGGCGTCCAGGGCGTCCAAGTCGTGACCGTCTATGCGCATGACGTTCCAACCAAACGCCTTGAACTTCTCGTCTATGGGCATGACGCTCATGACCTGCTCGTTTGTGCCGTCGATCTGCAGGCGGTTGTGGTCGACAAAGGCGATGACGTGGTCCAGCTTGTAGTGCGCCGCACTCATCGCGGCCTCCCACACCTGACCTTCCTGAATCTCTCCGTCGCCCATGATGCAATACACGTAATAGTCCTTGCCGTCAACGCGACCGGCGAGCGCCATGCCGTTTGCAACCGAAAGGCCCTGGCCCAGCGAACCCGTGCTCATGTCCACGCCGGGCGTCTTGCCCATGCAGGGATGCCCCTGCAGACGCGAATCCAGCTTGCGCAGGGTGATGAGCTCTTCCTCGGGAAAGAAGCCGCGCATGGCCAGCGCCGCATACAACGCGGGCGCCGCATGGCCTTTGCACAACACAAAACGATCCCGGTCTTCCCACTTTGGGTTGCCGGGATCAACGCGCATGTGCTTAAAATAGAGCGTCGCAAGGATTTCGACAGCGGAGAGCGAACCACCAGGATGGCCCGAACCAGCAGCCGCAAGCATTTCCACTATATGGGCGCGCATCCTGTTGGTAGTGGCAACAAGGTCTTGACTCATCGGATAATCTCCTTAGAAAGCTTCTCCTACGCTAGAGTATAGCCCGTTTGCCGATAATTTGCAGCCGATTGTCGGTGTATTTAACAACTGCCGCATATACATACACATGTTGGGGCACTAAGGCGCTTGTCGGGGACAACCCCTGTTGGGAGCAACCCTGCGTCAGCGTCGCCCGACCGGCAGGCGGCGCCGCTTTGCCGCGCTATTCCTCGGTAAACCGATCGTTGTACTGCGAAAACTCGCGAGCCCAGTCCGGCAGGTCCATCTTGCCTGCCGCCGCGATCCAGTCGCTTACGTCGGCACGAAACTCTTTTTGGTAGTTGGTCTTTGCCTCGTCCACCACGATGTACAGATCCTCTTTGCCATTGAGTGCACGCGTGGCGCGCACGATTATGTGCAAGCTGATGTAGCCGACCACAAGACAGGCGATGCCAGCCGTCCCCACGTTAAACAGCGTGATGACCGAGGCGCGAATACGCGTGCGGAACTGGGCAAACACGGCCGCCTGAAACGCGTACAGCGACACGAGCGACGCGGCGAGGTTGACCGACTTGCTCGCAGATATCAGCGGGCTTTCGAGCTTGCGATAATTCCACAGGTTGCGAGCGGAGTTTATGAGCGTATACAGCGTAAACGCCCCCACGACAAACACCATGTGCCCGGGGTACGACTTGGGCGCGCTGTTGCCGTTGTTGAGCAGCAGGCCGATGATAAGGACGAAGAACGTGAGCACGAACATCATGATGCCGCACTTGCGGTAGCGCCTGAGCTCTTCTCGGCCATCTTCCGCCTCGTGGCGAATGTAGTGCAGCATGAGCACGCGCGTGGCCGTAAGCAAAATATAGTAGATGGCCAGCGCGTCGAACCATGCGGAATGACGCGTAAGGCCGATCATGGCCTGGTACATCGAGTAGGTAAGGTTGACGCCCGTGGATATGTGCACGCCGGCCTCCGCCCTAAACCAGAGGTCGGTGCGATAATCGTTCACTGCCTTGAGCAAGGTCTTTCGACCCTTGTCTATAAGCTTGCCCACGAGAGCCTCTTTTACAAAAAATGTATACCTTACGCTATTATAACGGGGCTGGTTTTGGCATGCGTCTACGTGCTGCCAGACGGTAGGTAAGCGCAAGTCTGACGAGGAGCGCACGACGAGTGCGGCGGGACGACGGGCAATGCGGCGGGACAAGGGACAAGCACCCGCGCCGCGCCCTTTATAACAGAACGGGGACATCATGCACGGAATGCACGCACGGCTCCCGCGCAACTTTGTGCTCGAGGAGCGCTTGGAGAGATACGCGGACGCAATAGAGCTCATGCCCGAGAGATGGGCGGGGCGATGGGCCACGGCGTGCTGGCCGCTGGCGTTTGGCGCGGGCGGCGCGGCAGGCGCGGCGGGCGCGGGCGACAGGTTCCGCGAGGTGCGGCTCGATCTGGGCTGTGGCAAGGGCGCGTTTGTGGTCGAGTCTGCGCGACGCGAGCCCGACGTGCTGTTCGTCGCCATGGATGCCGAGCCCCTGTGCATTGCCTATACCGCGCAGCACGTCACGGAGGCCGGCCTGCGCAACGTGGTGGTCGTGCCCGGACGGGGTTCGGCCGTGGCACGCGCGTTTGGGCCAGACGAGCTGGCGTGCATCCACCTCAACTTCCCCACGCCGTACCCGCGCAAAAAGGACGCCGACAAGCGCCTGGTGCTGCTTGATCGGCTTATCGAGTATCGCGGTGTGCTTACGCCAGGCGGCACCGTCCGTCTGCGCACCGACAGCCAACCGCTGCGAGACTTTGCGCTTACGCAGTTTGAGCTGGCCGGATACGACGTGGCATGGTCAAGCGACAACGAGCGTGCCGACAGGCCCGACGAGCCGACGAGCGAGTACGAAGACAGGCTGGTTGCACAGGGGGCGCGAGTCTACGGCGTGTGGGCGACCCCCGGCGCGCACGAGCCGCAGGCCACGCAGACCGCCTCGCTCAGCCTTACGGACTACTTTCCCGACGACCTCTTTAGCGACGGCTACATCCCGCACGGCATGGGCGGCGCCGTTATCAACCTGCGCAACCGTCGCGTGCATGTGTGGGGGGGACAGGTCGGCTGACTCGTCGCGCGCTATGAGTCACCCGACCTGTCCCCCTGACTCTGTGACTCACTCTTATTAGTTAAACTTCACCAGCTTGTTAGCAAGGCGGTACAGGCTGATGCTGATCTTCTTGCCCAGCGGGGTAGGCAGGTTGGAACCCATGCCAAGAAACCCGAGTCGGCAGCGGCGCCACATGCGGCGGTCGTAGTCGTGCAGGTCTTGCCACAGCTTGTCCAGCTCGTCCATCGCGTCGGGTTGCTCGGAAAGCTTTGAGAAGATCGAGCAGATGGTCATCATCAACACAAAGTAGTTGACCATGTAGCTGCGCAGTTGAGGAATCTTGATGTCCCGGTACAGATGGTATGACTCCATCATGATGCGCGTAATGCGACGTTGCATGTCAATACGGTTGGCCATGACCTTCTCGTTTACGGACTGGTCTTCTCGGCCGATGAAGTAGCGGTACAGATCCTCGTTGAGGTAGTACAGGCGCTTGCAACGCGGCAGCGGCACCCATGCGTAGATATTATCGACGTAGAACGTATGGGCCGGCAGCGGCACGCCCTCCTCGCGCAAAACGGAAGTGCGGTAGCACAGCGCGTGCATGAGCAGGTTTTGCGTGATGTTGAAGTGGCCGATCTCGTCCCAGCTAAAAACACGCCCCTCCGGAAGCACGTGTCCGTAACCAACGACGTTGCGCGTGTTGTCCACCGTATGCTCGTATACGTAATTTGCTATGAACAAATCCACGCCGGCATGCGCGGCCTCGGTTTCGCGAATCCTGTTGAGAAAAGCTGCGAGGGCGCCTGCATCCAGCCAGTCGTCGGAGTCGACCACCTTGTAAAACGTGCCATTTGCGTTGGCCAAGCCCGTGAGCACCGCCGTGCCGTGGCCGCCGTTTTCTTGGTGCACCGCCTTGATGGTGCCGGGATACTTGGCCTCCCACTCGTCCGCCTTCTTGGCGGTGTCGTCCTTAAACGAACCGTCGTCCACGATAACGATTTCCACGTCGGACGCGCCATCCGTGCCGTCCAAGATGGACTGGATGCAATGGTCCATGTACGCAGCCGAGTTGTAGCATGGTATGCCAAATGTAATTATCTTATTCATTGGTGCTCCTGGGTTGTCGCGATATCTAGCGCCATATGGTACTACGAACGCGCGCCGCGGCTCGAGGCGAATTGCAGTTCCCTACACAAGGGGCAGAACGACGGTCATTCTAACCCCCGTGAGCCAAAAATGGCCGATTGGGGCTAGGCCCCTTTCGGCCACTTTTTGGGTGCCCAGTCACCCGCGCGAGGCCCCTTTCGGCCACTTGTCGAGCAATGCGACGCAGCCGGTCATGACGTCGGCAAAGGTGGTATCGAAGTCGCCGGTGTACCACGGGTCGGCCACGTCGCGGGGCGCATTCGTCCAATCAAGGAGCAGATGAATCTTGTGCTGCGGATCGGTGCGCAGAATGCGCCGCATGTCGTAGAGGTTCTCTTGGTCCATGCCGATTATGAGGTCGTAGCGGTCATAGTCCGCCCGCATCATGGCGCGCGCTCGATGGTTGCCACAGGCGACGCCGTGACGCTTGAGCACCTCTCGCGTGCCGCGATGCACGCCCATGCCCACCGCATCGCGCGTTGCGGCCGCAGAGTCAATTTGGAACTCCGCCTCGATGCCACGCTCGCGCACAAGATGCCGCATGACGTATTCCGCCATGGTTGACCTGCAGATATTTCCGTGACAAACAAACAGGACCCTATGCATTTGCACCCCTCTTGTTGACCCATGGGCCAAGTATACCCAAGTCGCTTGGCCGAAAAGAGCTTGGCGCAGGCAGCCATCGGCACAGAGGTGTGCGGGGCGAGGCTCTTCGGCCTCGCGTGAGTCAGGGCGCCTGTCCCCCTGGTTCATGTCCCCCGACTCTCCAGTCAACCTCGAGCTTCGGAGGGGCGCGCGTGCTCAATAGCTGGGGAGCTTTCTGATTCAAAAGCTAGGAAGGTTTTGAGTCGTCCCCGACAAAACCCCAGCTCTCGGGCT
>JAGCBF010000118.1 GCA_017652285.1 Atopobiaceae bacterium | reverse complement strand
TCATCGGTGCGACGACCGCCGACGAGTACCGCAAGCGCATCGAGAAGGACTCGGCGCTCGAGCGTCGCTTCCAGCCCGTCAACATTGGCGAGCCCAGCCCGGAGGACACACTGCAAATCCTCAAGGGCCTGCAGGATCGCTACGAGAGCCACCACCACGTGCGCTACACGGAGGAGGCCATGGCGGCGGCGGTCACGCTTTCCAACCGATACGTACAGGACCGCTTCCTGCCCGACAAGGCCATCGACCTGCTGGACGAGGCCGGCGCGCGCACGCGCGTGCACAAGATGGCGTTGCCCCCCGAGCTTGCCGCGGTGGACGAGGAGTTGGCGCGTGTCAAGCAGGCCAAGTCCGAGGCCGCCCAGGCGCAGGAGTTTGAGGACGCCGCCCGCCTGCGCGACCAAGAAAAGGAGCTGAACGCCAAAAAGGCGGAGCTGGAGAAGGCCTGGCGTGAAGAGATGGACGCCAACGTGGTCGTCGTCGACGAGTCGGACATCGCGGACGTGGTGTCGTTTATCTCCGGCGTGCCCGTAAGCAACCTAATCGAGGGCGAGGCCAGCAAGCTGCTGCGTTGCGAGCAGGTGCTGCATCAGCGCGTCATCGGGCAGGACGAGGCCGTCAACGCGGTGAGCCGCGCCATCCGCCGCAGCCGTTCTCCGCTCAAGGACCCGCGTCGTCCGGGCGGCTCGTTCATCTTCTTGGGCCCGTCGGGCGTGGGCAAGACCGAGCTGGCCAAGGCGCTAGCGGAGTTCCTGTTCGGCAGTGAAGACGCGCTCATCAGCTACGACATGTCCGAGTTCATGGAGAAGCACGCGGTGAGCAAGCTCGTCGGCGCACCTCCTGGATATGTGGGCTACGACGAGGGCGGCGAGCTGACCAAGGCCGTGCGCCGTCGCCCGTACTCGGTCGTCCTGTTTGACGAGATCGAAAAGGCGCATCCGGACGTCTTCAACATCCTGCTGCAGATCCTGGACGAGGGTCGTCTGACGGATGGACAAGGTCGCCACGTGGACTTCTCCAACACGGTGGTCATCATGACCTCCAACATTGGCGCGCGCGACATCGCGCAGACTACCACCATGGGCTTTGGCGGGTCGAGCGGCGGTCTTTCCAACAAAGAGATAAACTCGCGCGTTATGAGCGAGCTTAAAAAGCTGTTCCGTCCTGAGTTCCTCAACCGCGTGGACGAGGTCGTGGTGTTCAAGTCGCTCACTGGCGAGCAACTGCGCGGAATCGTGGAGCTTATGGTTGCCGACCTGCGCCGTCGCCTGTTTGGGCAGGGCATGTCCATCGAGCTTACTCCTGCCGCGCAGGATCTTGTCGCCAAGCGCGGAACCGACAAGATCTACGGGGCGCGTCCGCTGCGTCGTGCCATCCAGACCCTGATCGAAGACCCGCTGGCCGAGCAGATGCTCATGGGCAACTGGGCCTCCGGCGACATCATCTACGTGGACGTTATGGAAGACGGCGAGTCCTTGTCGTTTACCAAGGGCGCGGGCGAGATCGTCGCGCCGGAGAAGCGGGTGCACATGGAGACCGCACCCGCGCGCAACCAGTGGAGCGCGCCGCGCCTCATCGCGCCCGACAGCACCTCGGCCGAGTAACGTCTTTGACGCATCACTTTGCCAGTGGGCGCGCACGAAAGGGGATGTTTCCGTTCGTGCGCGCCCATCGCCCAAATGGGCGACGTGTTCTTTTGACGTGTTACAACACCAGAAATCGAGGTCTTGCGAAGCCCTTGTCTCGCGTATACTAAACGCCAGACGAAATATTCACATAAAAGGGGGCGTGCTTATGGAAGACAAGACCAAAAACAAAGCATCACAAGCGCAGCTCGAGGAGGCCATGCGGATCACGGCTCCTGGGTCAGCCCTACGGCATGCCTTAGACATGATCATTGCGGGCCATATGGGCGCGTTGATTTGTGTGGGCGATACCGAAAACGTTATTAAGTCGGGCAATGATGGCTTTGCCCTCAATATTTCCTTTACGGCCAACCGCTTGTTCGAGCTCTCCAAAATGGACGGGGCAATCGTCATCGACCAGGGCCTTACCGAGATTCTGCGGGCCAACTATCACCTTAACCCCGACCCCGCCCTTCCCACGAGCGAGACGGGCATGCGGCATCGCACGGCCGCTCGCATGAGCTTGCTGACAAACGCCATCGTCATCTCCGTCTCGGAGCGTCGGCAGGTCGTAAACGTGTTCGTGGACGGGCGCGGGTATGAGCTCAAGACGGTTCCCGAGCTCATGACGTCGGTCAACCAGCTGGTAACGGCCATGCAGTCGACGCGCGACCGGCTCGATCGCCGCCTTTCGCGCCTGACGTTTTTGGAGCTGCAGGACCAGGTGACGCTGGCCGATCTCACCGAGGTGTTTTATCTGTTTGAGGTGCTAACCACGGCGGGCGAGGAGCTCAAGAAGATCATTGTGCAGCTGGGAAGCGAAGGCAGGACCGTTCGCATGCAGCACGAGGAGTTTTTGGGCAACTTTGACGACGAGTACACGCTCATGATTCGCGACTACGCCAAAGACAGCTCGGAAGAAAACGCCGCCGCCATTCGCCGCGCACTGGACGACACGGCAAATTCGCAGGTACACAAGGCGACCAACATTGCGCACCTGCTTGGTTACGAGGACCTGCGCGAGGACTCCATCATGGCGCCGCTTGGCTTGCGCACGCTTTCCAACGTGTCGGTCGTACGCGAGGGAGTGGCGGAGCAGATCGTGGACGAATATGGATCGTTGCAAGACCTCATTGACGTTATTGACGAGAATCCCGAGCGCTTGCAAGAGTCAGGCGTGCGCAACCCAACCATTCTGGCGGACACGCTTACGCGCATGAGGAGCTCGCGGTAATGGGCGGAGCGATGCCGTGTGCCTGCGCAAAGCCGCAGCGCGTAGATGCGCAGGAGGGCGGCGCCGATACCTGCGCTCTTATTGTTGCGGGAGGCTCGGGCGAGCGCTTTGGCGACCCGCGCGGCAAGCAGTTCGTCGACTTGCTGGGATTGCCGCTGCTTGCGTGGTCGCTGCTGGCATTCGACAGCGCGCCGAGCGTCGCGCATATGGTAGTGGTATGCCCGCGCGGCCGAGAGGAAGAGGTGCGTTCCCAGGTGTTGGCGCGGCTTGAGCTGCAGCACCCGGTGACGCTTGCGGCGGCGGGGGTCACGCGGCAGGACTCGGTCTTGTCTGGGCTGATGGCGACGCCGGAAGAGCTTGCGCTCGTGGCCATCCACGACGGTGCGCGCCCACTCATAGAGGTGGAGACCATCGAGCGTTGCCTTGCCACCGTCCGCGAAAATCATCAGGTAGATGGTGCGATTTGCGCTTCGAGGGAGACGGACACGCTTAAGGTCGTGGATGAGAGCGGACACATAGTCGCGACGCCGGATCGGTCGCAGTACTGGTGCGCGCAGACCCCGCAAGTGTTTGGGCGCAAGACCATACTGGACGCCCACGAGGCCTCGTTGCTCAGGGGATTTGCTGGTACGGATGACGCGAGTCTGGTCGAGCACATGGGTGGCACGGTCTGCGTGGTGGAGGCTCCGCGCGACAACATCAAGGTCACCGTGCCGGAGGATCTGGCCATTGCCGAAGCAACGCTCAAGATGCGCATGGGTATCGCGTGACGCTGTGACCATGCCGCCCGTCTGGCCGTGCGGATTCGGCCACCCGCGTGCGCCGCTTTGGCCGCGTGCGCCGCTTCGGCCGTGCGCCGCGCCTGCTTGCGCGTGGTTTTGGCCGATTGGGGCTAGGCCCCTTTCGGCCACATGATTCAGGCTTTGCTAAGTGAGGGAGGCATACATGCTGCGTATAGGACACGGGTACGATGTTCATCAGTTGGTTTCGGGTCGACGCTGCATACTTGGTGGTGTTGACGTGCCCAGTGAGCTGGGGCTTCTCGGCCACTCCGATGCGGACGTGCTTGCGCATGCGCTGGCAGATGCCGTGCTTGGAGCTGCCCGTCTTGGTGACATTGGCAAACTGTTCCCCGACAGCGATCCGGCGTATGAAGGCGCCGACTCTCTGATGCTCTTGTCGCAGGTGGCCAAGCTGGTGCGCAGCAAAGGGTTTGAGATCGTGGATGTTGACTGTACGGTCGCGGCGCAGGTGCCCAAACTGTCTCCGTATAGAGATCAGATGCGCGCAAACCTTGCCGATGCGTTGGGCGTGGACGTGGAGCAGGTAGGGGTCAAGGCGACCACGACCGAACATTTGGGTTTTGTGGGCCGCGAGGAGGGCATTGCCGCTTGGGCCGTTGCTTTGCTCGAGCGCTGATTTGGCCAAAAGGGGCCTAGCCCCAATCGGCCACTTTTGTCCCAATCGGATAATCGTGAAAATACGCGTGAAATTATGGTATCATCTGACTGATAAAGGAGGATGCCATGACACTACCTGCTGCCGTACTCGACAACATAGTTTCTGTGAGCGAGTTTTCGCGTGGGGGTGCTTCTCGTGCGTTCGAAAAGGCGCAGGGAAGCACGCCGGTTATTGTGGTAAAGAACAACAAACCAACGGCGATTATCACCTCTCCGGAAGAGTACGCCTACCTAAGCGAGACCGAAGAGGACTTTATCCTGCTTAGCGAGGCCATCATTCGTCTTGTACGCAACGATGCACAGCCTTCCATACCGTTTGACGAGGTCGCTGCTCGACTGGGAATACAAGACGACGATTTGGATACCATTGACGACGTGGAGCTCGAGTAGCCATGGCGTGGTCGGTTGAGTTTTTGGAAGAGGCGGTAAACGACCTGGGCAAGCTCGACATGCCGGTTCGAAAGCGTGCGCTCAAGGCGATTCGCAAAGTGGCGCAAAACCCATTGCCACAGTCGGAGGGGGGATACGGCAAGCCGTTGGGGCGTCATGCTGCCATAGATCTTGTGGGGCTGCTCAAAGTAAAGCTGCGCGCGGATGGCATCCGTATTGTGTACCGAATCGAGCGCGTTGGAGAAGAGATGCTCGTTGTGGTGGTTGGCGTAAGGGCGGACGCGGAAGTATATCGCGAAGCAGCACGTCGCAGACAAAAGCACGGTCTTTGATGCCAACTGGCCAAAAGGGGCCTAGCCCCAATCGGCCACTTTTGCCTCAATCGGCCGGTCCTAGAATCGTCAGATATAGGGCGAACGGGCGCAGTCCAGGTAGGTGAGGTATCCCTCTACCATGTGGTGATAGTCGTGGACAAGTTCGTCGCGGCTCACGCCTTTGAGCCGATGCCTCCATGGGCCGGAGCGTAGTACCATTTCTGCTGGCGGCTCGCTTAGCACGATGCCTTGGCCAGCGGCAGAGAGCCATCGGTAGAACGAGAAGGCCTGGGCCACCGTAACGAGCGTGAGCCCCGTGGCGCTTGGATCGTCGATCTTGCCCTCAAACTGGCCAAATCTGCTGCCAAATCCAAAGCGGTCAAAAAACACGTTGGTAGCGTCTGCTCTCACGCGCAAGAACACGCTGCGTTGGGGTCCGTCAACCATGTTGAATTCCTGCTCCATGCGCTTTCGCGCGCTGCGGCGGGCGTTGTAGGTGGCGCGGTTGCTCTCTGCCTCCTCGGTCGACACGCGTGTGCCCAGCATGCGGTCCGCACGGCTGCGAAGCAGCTGGATGCCGTGGCGCCAAGGACTGGACGAGTATGTTTCCACATAGTAGTTTCCTTCTGAGTAATACAGCGCGATGGGCGTCTCTTTTCTCCACTCATCTCCATCCTCTCCCTTAAGAACGCATGCCTTACCATAAAAGTTCGTATAGGTATACTGAAACTCGATCTTTCGCTTTTGACGGATTGCCTGCGAAACGACGTCGATGGTTTCAAAAACGTGCTGATGTTCCTTTCTTACGCGTTGATCCACGTGCACCTCGGTAACAAGTCCGTCCTCTTGGTAAACGCTCACCAAGTCATAGAGTGCCTCCTGCAGCTCGGCGCTTTGCTCGACCGTGAGCGACCTGGACGACTGGACGGCATTGAGCAACAACCGCACCTTGGCTGCAGGCAGCTTCTTGTTTTCGCACCAAACACCGCTCGGCGTTGTGTGCAGGCGCAACCCCATGCATCCGCTCGCATCGATGGCGCGCAAATCGGAAGCGATGGTGTTCTCCGAAGGCGCACACGCGTCGCCAAAGTACGACCTAAGGACGGCGCGTAGCTCGGCATTGGATAAGACGTGCTCGGCATCCGTTAGCCGCTGCAATATGACCACAAGGCACAGCAATCGCTCGCGCGCATTACCACACCTCATGCCCTCAGGAAGTTCTTGTGCCAAAATCGCTGCTTGTTGGGTAGATAATGCCATGCCTGCCCCCTCCTGTCGAGTTCGGATTCAATACTACCACCTCAAAATTTTAAGGCGATACGAAAAGACAAAGATGGAAATCGGCTGCTGTTCCGAGTAAGGTAAGTGCTAACAAAATCGCAAGTTGAAGGAGAGGATCATGATTATGATAAAGACCTTTACCTCGGCCAGTGCCAACAAGTACCTTCGTCGTCTTGAAGACGAGAAGTCCCTCCTGCTTTCTCGGGAGACTACCGTTTGCACGTTTGTGCGCGCCCAGGGTGAGGAAGTCGCGGCACCAGCATACGATTACGCCGCGACGCGCTTGCGTGTGGCGCGGATCGACGCAGTGGTCTGCAAGCTGCGTCATGCCTTGCACGCCTTTAATGTTGAGACTCTGTTGCCGGATTCTGATCTTACGATCGACGAAGCGCTGGTGGTGTTGGCCCAATTGTCTGGAGAGCAGCGCCGTTTGGATACCATGCGCTCACGACAGCCGTGCACGCGTGTGACGGGATCGCGTGGGTGGGGCGGTAACAGCTCGCCCGTCATTATTGAGTACGAGTATACGAACTACGATGTAGCGGAAGCAGAGCGTGACTATCAAGAGCTGACGGACCGAATTAATGATTTGCAGCTCAAGCTGGATCTTTGCAACCAAACGGTGACGTTTGATGTTGAGCTTCAGTCCCTGGACGAATAGGTATCATATCGCGCAACACATATCTTCCGGGCACAGAATGATTAACTTACTCTTAATAGCAGGTCGTTGCGGATGCGTTGCAGTTGTTCGTTGTTTGGTAGTGTGTTTATCGTTTTAGTTGATGAGTTGAAGATCCAAATGACGACTGACAAGTCACCATGCCAATCGTTCTGTGCCAAAAGCCTCCAGACGTTTACGCCTGGCGACGCCAAGGCTCGGTTTTAGGCGTCCCCCAAAGCGTGTTTGACGGGACAACAACTTACACGACGACCAGCTGGAGTGTCGTCTTGCTGTGTCGCGCCTTCTGGGCAAGCGCTAATCGTTGGCTGGCAAACCAGTCGGAGGGGCCCAACCAACCCGTTTTGGCCGAAAGGGGCCTAGCCCCAATCGGCCAAAACGGTGTTAGTCCCTTTTGACAAGCTGCCGCTTGCGGTATTATCTACTGCGAAACCGACGAATAGGAGTCTGCATGCTCGTATACAACAGCCAAAGCCATCGCAAACAGGAGCTCGAGCCCATCGAGCCTGGCAAGATTCGAATGTACGTGTGCGGTCCCACCGTATACGACCAGATCCACATTGGTAACGCGCGCACGTTTTTGAGCTTTGACGTCATACGCCGCTACCTCATGTTTAAGGGGTATGAGGTCACGTTTGCGCAGAACCTTACGGACGTGGATGACAAGATCATCAACCGTGCCAACGAGCAGGGGCGCACGGCGTCCGAGGTCGCAGAGGAATTCAGCGACAAGTTTATTGAGCAGATGCATCGCTTCGGCATTCTAGACCCGGACATCCGCCCCCGTGCCACGCGCGAGATCGAGGCCATGCAACAGATGATCGTGTCGCTTATCGAGCAGGGCAACGCGTATGCGGTGCCCAGCGGCGACGTGTACTTTAGCGTGCGCAGCGACCATGCTTATGGCGTGCTGAGCGGTCGTGACCTCGATCAGCTTCGTGCCGGCGAGCGCGTCGAGGTCAATGACGAGAAGCGCGACCCCTTTGACTTTGCTCTGTGGAAGGCGGCGAAGCCAGGCGAGCCCAGCTGGCCGAGCCCATGGGGAGAAGGTCGTCCTGGTTGGCACACGGAGTGCTGCGCCATGATCCATCGCTATTTGGGCACACCCATCGACATCCATGGCGGTGGGGCCGACTTGATCTTCCCCCATCACGAAAACGAGACCGCGCAGGCCATGTGCGCCTGGCATGCGCCGCTTGCCAACGTGTGGATGCACACGGGCATGCTGCAGCTCAACAACGACAAGATGTCCAAGAGCCAGGGTAACTTCTACACGCTCAAGGAAGTGCTGGACAACTACTCCGCCAACGCCGTGCGCATCCTTATGCTACAAACGCATTATCGTGCGCCCCTGGACTTCTCGTTCGATCGTCTGGACGGTGCGGTGAGCACGCTCGAGCGTCTTACCAGCTGTGTGAAGAACCTGCGCTGGGCGGCCGAGGCGGCGCCTGCGGACGGAAACCTGACCGACGAGGATCGCGCGCTGGGAGCTGCCATCGATTCTGCCCATGGCGAATTTGTGGCGAGCATGGACGACGACTTCAATACGGCTGGTGGTCTCGCCGCCATCTTTGGGCTGGTTACGGCATCGAACAAGTACTTGTCGGATGCGGCAGGGTCGATCGAGACGGCGGTGACGCTGCGCGCGGCAGACGCACTCATGGAGCTGTGTGGGGTGCTGGGCATCGACCTTTCCAAAGAAGTGGCGGGAAGCGAGCTGCCAGCGGAGCTCGTGACTCTGGCTGCGGAGCGTGCATCGTATGCCGGAACCGATCCCGAAGAGGCGGCGGAGGCCTTGCTCGAGGCTCGTCAGGCCGCACGCGCGGCCAAGGACTGGGGTACGGCAGACGCCATTCGCGATGGCATTGCCGCGCTGGGGCTGGTGGTGGAAGACACCGCAGCTGGCGCTCGCCTGCGTCGTACGAAAGACTAACGTGACGGGGTGGCTCCGGCGGTGCGGGATGGATTCCAAACGCCGGAGGCCATGTCCCGTTCAACGTTCATTCCCCATGCTACTTATATAAGAGGGGCTTCCAGTAAGAGGGGCTTGCAATAAGAGGAGCTTGCAGATGGCGAAGAATCAGTCTAGGAAGCCGGGACGCGACGTGCGCGGCGGGACGGGAAAGCGCGTGCGCAAGGGCAATCCGTCTAACCGTCCGTACGCTGGCAAGGACGGGTCGCGTCGCGGATACGTGCCATCTGGGAAAAAGCGTCCGGCAACTGCGCGCGGCGGTGCCCGCGCTAGCGCAAGGTCCAACTATATAGAAGGTCGTCGCGCGTGTGCCGAGGCCCTGGATGCGCATATTCCGCTACGTCGCGCACTTGTTGCGGCTAGCGCAGGGGAGCGGGATCGCGTGCTGGACGACCTTGTCGTGAGGTTGGAGCAGGAGGGTGTGCGCGTCGAGTACGTGGCGCGCGACCGACTTGACGACCGGTCTTCTCACGGTGCGCATCAGGGCATCATGCTGGAGGTCGAGCCGTTTGAATATGCCGACCTTGGCGACGTTATAGAGGCGGCTGGTACGGGTGACGCGCTGGTGTTGCTGCTTGACCACGTTACGGACGAGGGCAACTTTGGCGCCATAGTGCGTACGGCCGAGGTGGTGGGCGCGG
Source organism: Atopobiaceae bacterium (assembly GCA_017652285.1). Classification (GTDB taxonomy): domain Bacteria; phylum Actinomycetota; class Coriobacteriia; order Coriobacteriales; family Atopobiaceae; genus RUG440. The sequence continues at coordinate 1,532 of JAGCBF010000118.1, read as the reverse complement.
CCGGCGTGGTGGTGGCAAACGCGCGCGCCGCACGTGTGGGAACGGCGGCGTACAAAACGTCCGCGGGAGCGGTGCTGCATGTGCCTATAGCCCAGGTGCCCAACCTGGCCTCTGCATGCGAGCAGCTCAAGGAGGCGGGCTTTTGGGTCGGTGCTGCCACGGAGCATGCCCACGACGACGTGTGGCACGCGCCTTTGGAAGGGCGCATTTGCTTGGTGATGGGCTCGGAAGGCTCGGGCGTGTCGGCACTGGTAAGGAAGAAGTGCGACTTCGAATGCAAGCTGCCCCAGCGTGGACGGGTGGAGTCGCTCAACGTCGCTCAGGCATGCACGGCGCTCTGTTACGAGTGGCTGCGCCGCGTCATGCAGAAGGGCGACGAGGCATGAGCAGACAGAAGCTCCCGCTCTTGCTGGTAGACGGGTACAACGTCATTGGTGCGACGCCGCGTTATCAGGCTGTTGTAGACGAGCATGCTGGCGCCGGTGCCCTAGCCGACGTCGCCTCGCTTTCGCGAGACCCGTATGGCCACGATCCGTATGAGTCCGCGCGAAACTTGCTGCTGTCGGACGTCGCGACGTATGCGCAAGGTCGCTATGATGCCACGGTGGTGTTTGACGCAGCAGGAAACCTGTCCGACGAGCGGCCGGCGTTTTACCCGGGCGGGGTGCGGCTGGTGTTTTCTCGCACGGGGGAGTCTGCCGACACGGTCATAGAGCGCTGCGCTACGAAGGCGCGTGGACAGGGCAGGGAAGTGCTGCTGGTCACGTCCGACAATGCCATTCGCGCGACGGTAGGTGGGATTCCGGTCACCTGCATATCCAGCCGACTGCTCGCGCATGACATGCAGGTGGAAAATCAAGGCGTGCGCATTGCCCACGAAGAGCGCGCACACATGCATATGACGCTGGAAGATCGCCTCGACCCCGCGTCGCGTGAAAAGCTCTGGCGCCTGCTAGGCAAATAGGCCATTATGCTCCCCACCGACGCTCATGGTCGCGGTTGTCGATAGTCGCAGCTGTCGGCCCGAAACCTCCCGTTTTGCGTGCATGGCCGCTGGACCGTGCATTGCCGCCGGAAGCACGCACTTTCGGAGGTTTCCGGACGATTGTCGAGCCGAAACCTCCGTTTTTGCGTGCGTACCGCCAGCATGCACGCACATTCGGAGGTTTGGCGGTCGATCGGGGGCCGAAACGTCCGAATCTGCGTAGGTGCCGCGCTAATGCGCGCACCTTCGGAGGTTTCCCAACTTCCCGAGACGAGAAACCTCCTCGTTTGCGTGCATGTCCCCCGGAAGCACACAGTTTCGGAGGTTTCCGGACGATCATCGAGCCGAAACGTCCGTTTTTGCGTGCATTGCCGCCGGAAGCACGCACTTTCGGAGGTTTCCGGACGATCATCGAGCCGAAACGTCCGTTTTTGCGTGCGTACCGCCAGCATGCACGCACTTTCGGAGGTTTGGCGGTCGATCGGGGGCCGAAACGTCCGAATCTGCGTAGGTGCCGCTCCCATGCACGCAACTTCGGATGTTTCCC
>JAGCBF010000117.1 GCA_017652285.1 Atopobiaceae bacterium | reverse complement strand
TGGGCTTCGAGCGCCTGGTTATGTACCTTACCGGCGTGGACAACATCCGCGACGTCCTGCCGCACCCTCGCACCGTGGGCAACGCCGACTTTTAAGTGCCGGAAGGCCTCTGGCCGACTGGGTGGCCGATTGGGGCTAGGCCCCTTTCGGCCACATGATCCGTCTCGCCGGCCTAAAAGTCGGCGTTGCCCACGGTGCGAGGGTGCGGCAGGACGTCGCGGATGTTGTCCACGCCGGTAAGGTACATAACCAGGCGCTCGAAGCCCAGGCCAAAGCCGGCGTGGTGGCAGCCACCATAACGGCGCAGGTCAAGGTAGTACTTGTACTGCACGGGATCCATGCCCAGCTCCGTAATGCGCCGCTCGAGCACGTCCAGGCGCTCCTCGCGCTGAGAGCCGCCGATGATCTCGCCGACGCCGGGCACGAGGCAGTCCACGGCGGCGACCGTCTTGCCGTCGTCGTTAAGGCGCATGTAGAAGGCCTTTATCTGCGCGGGATAGTCCGTCACGAACACGGGGGCGCCAAAGTGCTTCTCTGTAAGGTAGCGCTCGTGCTCGGTCTGCAGGTCCATGCCCCAGCTCACGGGGTAGTCAAACTTGACGCCCGACGCCGCCGCCTCTTCCAGGATGCGCACGGCCTCGGTGTAGGTTACGCGCTGGAAGGTGGAGCCGGCCACGTGCTGCAGGCGCGCGAGCAGGCCCTTGTCGACGAAGCGGTTGAAGAGGTCGAGCTCGTCCGGGCAGGTGTCCATGACGTAGCGCAGCACGTACTTGAGCATGTCCTCGGCCAGGTCCATGTCGTCCGCGAGGTCGGCAAACGCGATTTCGGGCTCGATCATCCAAAACTCGGCGGCATGGCGGCGCGTGTTGGAGTTTTCGGCGCGGAAGGTGGGGCCAAAGGTGTAGATGTCGCCAAAGGCCATGGCAAAGTTCTCGCCCTGGAGCTGGCCCGACACGGTAAGGCTCGCGGAGTGGCCAAAGAAGTCCTGGCCAAAGTCCACCTCGCCCGACTCGGTGCGCGGCAGGTTGTTGAGGTCGAGCGTGGTCACGCGGAACATCTCGCCCGCGCCCTCGGCGTCCGAGGTGGTGATGATGGGCGTGTTGACGTACACGAACCCGCGCTCCTGGAAGAAGCGATGGATCGCGAACGCCGCCACGGACCGCACGCGAAACACGGCGCGGAACAGGTTGGTGCGCGGCCGCAGATGCTGCTGGGTGCGCAAGAACTCGAGCGAGGTGCGCTTCTTTTGCAGCGGGTAGTCGGGTGCGGACGAGCCCTCCACGTCCACGCGCGCGGCACGCAGCTCGAAGGGCTGCTTGGCCTCGGGCGTCAACACCAGCTCGCCCGTCACCACCAGCGCCGTGCCCAGGCTCAGTGCGCAGACCTCGTCGTAGGCGTCGAACTCCTCGCGCGACAAGACCACCTGCAGGTCCTTGAAGCAGCTGCCGTCGTTGATGGTCACGAACGCGACCTGCTTCATGTCGCGTACCGAACGCAGCCAGCCCGCAACCGTCACCTTCTTTTGTCCAAACTCTTCGGCATCGGCAAAGAGCTGTGCTATGCGCGTTCTGTTCATGGGTCCTCCTCGTGCAGGGTCCAGCCGTTTGTTAGCGTCAAGACTAGTACTTTATCACCAACCGCGCGAAAGGGGGCGGCTTGTTGCAGATTGATTCAAGCGCCCACGTTGCCCCCACGGTTGTTGCGCGGTGAGGTAGAATGTTCAGCGTGTCTGAACGCACGGGCAAGGAGCACGCAATGATCAACCTGTCAATTCTGGGTAAGCACAAGGCACTCAAGGCTGCCGCCGGGTTCGCCATCGCAACGCCGCTTGCGGCGTGGGTGGGATTCACGGCCGTATCGCATGCCGGGTATCATCGCTCCAACATGAGCACGGCGTCCGAAGTCTACTTTCGCGTGACCGGCGGGCGCAAGAAGCTCGCAGACCCCATAGCATTTGACAATTACCTGCTCGACCAGGCGCAAAGCAACGAGCAACCCGTCGACGTGCCCGAGGTCCTGCCCTTCAAGACCTCCGTGGAGTTCATCGACGTGGAGGGAACGCAGACCTTCCTTCTAAACCGACGCGACCGCAACGACCGCGCGGTCCTGTACCTGCATGGCGGCAACTTCTTGCGCAGGCCGTCCATCTACCAATGGCGCTTTGCCGACACCATCGCGCGCCGCACGCGTGCGGAGGTCTTTATGCCCATGTATCCCATCGCGCCGGTGCACAACCATGCGGACGCGCACGCCTCCGTCGAGGCGGTGTATCGCAAGGTGGTCGAGGAGTACGGCGCGCGCAACGTCACGCTTTTGGGCGACGGCGCCGGTGCGGGCCTGGCCGTAAGCTTCGCGCAGCGCCTGGAATCGCTGGGGTTCGAGCAGCCATCTCACCTCATCCTGATCTCGCCGTGGGTGGACATTACGCTGGGCAACCCGCGCGTGGACGAGTTCGAGGCGTCCGACCCGCTGCTCGCGAGCTATGGCATGCGCAAGGTGGGCGTGCTGTGGTCACGTGGCGTGGAAGACACGGACCCGCTGGTCAGCCCCATCAACGGAGAGGTGCGCGGCTTGCGCAACGTCATGGTGTTCGCGGGCACGCGCGAGCTGCTCTACCCGGACGCCAAGCTCCTGTACGACCGCATTGCCGCCACGGGCATCCACGCGGAGTTCCACGAGGGTCGCGGCCTCAACCACAACTTCCCGCTCTACCCCACCCCCGAGGCCTCCCGCGCCATAGACGCCATCGTCTCTGCCGTAACGGAGGACTAGCGACGCACGATGAAGAGGTTCAACACCACAGGCATTTGCATCCCGAACAAGCACTACATGGTAGATATCTCTGACCGCGTCGCGCAGATCAAAGTCATGGTGGAGGAGGGAGACTACTTCTGCATCAACCGTGGCCGCCAGTACGGCAAGACCACGACGCTGGCCGCGCTCAGGCGCGCGCTCGCAAGCGAATACACGGTCGCGAACCTCGATTTCCAAGCGCTTTCGCATGCCGATTTCCAAACCGAGGGCACGTTTGCGAGCGCGTTTGCACGAGAGCTTCTCGTGCGGCACAGCTACGGATCGCTCGATCTGCCAAACGACACGATCGCCTCGCTCGAATCGCTAGCCGCCATGCCCGCAATCGAGCTCAAGCTCGCAACGCTCTTCTCGGCACTCGCGCTGTGGAACAGTCGTAGCGACAAGCCCGTCGTCCTTATCATAGACGAGGCGGACAACGCCACCAACAACCAGGTGTTTTTGGACTTTCTTGCGCAGCTGCGCCTGCAATACCTTACACACGAAGACAATCCGGGAGCTCCTGCGTTTCAGTCCGTCATCCTCGCCAGCGTTACCGACATCAAACATCTAAAGACAAGGATTCGCCAGGAGGACCAGCACAAGGTCAACAGCCCGTGGAACATCGCTGCCGACTTTGACGTCAACATGTCTTTTTCGCACAAGGACGTGGCAGGCATGCTTGCCGACTACGAAGCGGAGCATTCGACCGGCATGGATGTCGATGCGGTGGCGCAGGAGGTGGTTGACTGGACCGGCGGGTATCCATTCCTGGTGAGCCGTCTTTGTCAGCTAATAGACAAGCATGGCTTTGCTTGGAATCGCTCTGGCGTGGACGAGGCCGTAAAGGCGCTTCTCGCCGAGAGGAACACGCTGTTCGAGTCCCTTATGGGCAAATTGGAGACGTTCCCAGAACTCCGAAGCATGCTATACGGCATTCTGATGGAGGGCAGGCGCCTGCCGTACAGCGCGGACAACGAGCAGATAGGCCAGCTGGAGATGTACGGCTTTGTCCGTCGAAGCGCAGACAACTCCGTCGTTCTTTTTAACCGCATCTTTGAAACAAGGCTTTACGACCTCTTCATCCTTGACGAAAAGCTGTCCGGAAACGAGGTGTACGAACGAGGGGACCTCGGCCGCAGCCGCGTGACCGTTGGCGACAAGCTCCTGTGGGAAGAGGTCGTCTAAGGCGGCATGGAAACCTCCCAGTTTGCGTACCTATCTTCCAGATGCACGCACTTTCGGAGGTTTGGGCGTGTCCGCTCAAACACGTGCGTAAATGAGCACGCATAACGGCAAGCAAAAGCGGGACTCGGGGAAGCATCCCTTTGTCCCGCACAGTTAAGGCCAATGAGTGACAACCGCAAGGCAGAGGGGTGACTCCCTTGCCTTGCACTGTATGGTGCCTAGCTTGCCTTCTCGAAGATGATCTTGCCCGTGGCGTCGGTACCGGTAACCCTCACGGCTATGGTGCCGTCCTGGTCGTACGTAATCGTCGAGGTGTTTTCCGCGATTCCGATACCGGTAGCAAGGATGTCCACCACGGTGGGATGGTCATCGTCGCTGCCCGGCAAAACGTCTAGGATGTCAACGTCAAGCTTGCCCTTCTCGACTTCCACGTTTACCTTTATGTCTGGATACGGTAGGTTGAACGTCTTGCTCGTTGATTCGTTAAGGTTATTAAAACCGTATGTCGCCGTGTCACCAACCTGCGTGTAATACGTGGACGTGCACCCCGTCAACGCCGCAACGGACAACGCCGCAGCTGCAGCCGCGCAAACGAACCTCTTCATCGCGAACACCTCCCCCGCACGTGGCACGCATGCGATGATTCTCGTTGTCTAACATCCATCCCTCTTCCTTTCTTCTCGACTTCCCAAACAGCCTCAGCTCGAAAAATCGAGCTGACGAGCACAAGGGCCATGAGCCAACAGGCATCGCCCTGGAATTAGAAGGAGCAGTCTCCTTCTTCCTTTTCACATAATTGTTTTATTTTTGATACGCTGGTGGGAGTCTCCCACAGAGCGTAGAGAAGCGACTGGCAGGCAACTCCGCGTTACCAGTCGCCACGGAATCCACTACGTGGTGGACGTTAAACGACTATATCACCGCATCTTACGGCGTGCAAATACGTTTTTGCTTAAATTTTACTAAATATTATGCACAATCGATGCATATACATTATCGTCTGCCAAACACCGTGGTGACGTAGCCCACCACGGCGGTAAACGCCGGCAGCCCGAGGTTTTTGAACAGGTCGAACTCAAACGGCACGTGCTTTACGAACGTCGCCTCGTAATACCCGTAGCTCAGCATCACCACAAAGAACACCGCGAAGTACACGGCGGCCATCACAAAAGGGTTGCGCAGTCTGCTGCCCACCTTCGAACCTCCTCGGTACGTACGCACTGGCCAATTGGGGCCTTGGTCAGTGGCCAATTGGAGCCAGACCCCCTTTGGCCACCGTCCGTCAGCTGGCCACATGAGTTTTTGGCCGAAAGGGGCCTAGCCCCAATCGGCCAATCGGCCATGCTAAAGAGTATGATTATTCCATATCGATAGTACCAGTCATTGCAATTATGCCGCGCAGAAGGGAGCGTCATGGAAACAATTCGCAAGATTCTATCCCACTTGGGGGAATACCGACGACAAGCCTTGCTCGCCCCGCTGTGCACGTTTGCCAGCGTGGCCATGGAGGTGGCGATTCCCTTTGTGATGGGTCTGCTCATCGACCGCGGCATATCCACCGGAGACATGCAGCAGGTATGGCTGTGGGGCATCGTCATGCTGGTGTGCGCCGCCATCGCCTTGGTGGTCGGCGCGCTTTCGGGCGTGTTTGGCAGCGAGGCGTCCGCCGGCCTGGCGTCCAACATCCGTGACGCCGAGTTCCAAAAGGTCCAGACCTATTCCTTTGGCAACATAGACAAGTTCAGCACCGCCGGTCTTGTCACCCGCATGACGACCGACGTCACCAACGTGCAGAACGCCTTCCAGATGGCGCTCATCATCGCCACGCGCGCGCCCATCACCTTGGTGGTGTCCATGGGCATGTGCATCTTCCTGAGCCCGTCCATGTCGCTCATCTTTGTGGTCGCCATGCTCGGTCTGGGCGTGGTGCTCTTTACCATCATGTTTAGGACCTTGCCCCTGTTTGGCAAGGTGTTCGAGCGCTACGACGACCTCAACGCCAGCGTGCAGGAAAACGTGAGCGCCATCCGCGTGGTCAAGGCCTTCGTGCGCGAGAAGCACGAGGACGAGAAGTTCACCAACGCCGCCGGCGAGCTGCACGACCTCTTTGTGTCTGCCGAGTCGCTGCTCGCCTGGAACAACCCCGTCATGGTCTGCGCCATCTATGGCTGCATCATCGCGCTCAGCTGGTTTGGCACGCACTCCATCATGGCCGGCAAGCTCACGACCGGCGAGCTCACGAGCCTGCTCGGCTACATCATGAGCATCCTGATGAGCCTCATGATGCTCACCATGATCTTTGTCATGATCACCATGAGCGCCGCGTCGGCAAACCGCATCATCGAGGTGCTGGAGGAGGAGCCGGACATCGTGAGTCCGCAAGACGCGCTGACGGAGGTCCCCAACGGCGCCATCGACTTTGTCGACGCGAGCTTTAGCTACCGCACCGGCACCGGCGAATCCACGCTTTCGCACCTTGACCTGCACATCAAGAGCGGAGAGACCATCGGCATCCTGGGACCGACGGGCTCGGGCAAGTCGACGTTCGTGGCACTCATCAGCCGCTTGTACGACGTGACGGATGGCGCGGTAAGGGTCGGGGGCAACGACGTGCGCGCCTACGACACGGAGTCCCTGCGCGACGCCGTGGCCGTGGTGCTGCAACAGAACACGCTCTTCTCTGGAACGATCCTGGACAACCTGCGCTGGGGCAACGAGCATGCCACGCGCGAGGAGTGCATCGCCGCATGCAAGGCCGCGTGCGCGGACGAGTTCATCGACCGCTTCCCCGACGGCTACGACACCATGATCGACCAGGGCGGCACCAACGTGAGCGGCGGCCAGCGGCAACGCCTGTGCATCGCCCGCGCTCTTCTCAAGCGCCCGCGCGTGCTCATACTGGACGATTCCACCAGCGCCGTGGACACCGCGACCGACGCGAGCATACAGCGTGCCTTTGCGGAGCAGATTCCCGACACCACCAAGATCATCATCAGCCAGCGCGTGAGCAGCTTTGGCGCATGTGACCGCATACTGGTGCTCGATTCCGGCCAGGTGTCCGGCTTTGGCACGGAACAGGAGCTTCTCGCCACCAACAGCATCTATCGCGACGTGTACGAGACGCAGAACAAGAAGGGCGCGAGCGCCGACTTCGACCGTGCGGAGGGAATGTTCTACGACCCGCTCTCGCAACGCTTCGACCCCGCCTTCTTAGGCGAGCTGCCAGAGGAGATGGCGACGATCGCCACGGCCATCGAGCCCGCCCTCGCAACGGGAAGGATGGACGAGGCAGACAAGCGCCGGGCCGCCATCGAGCTCGAGGCCAACGACGCAAAGAACGCCACGACCGGAAGGGACGGTGAGTAGCATGCCGGGACCGCGCGGACCACGCCAGATGGGCGGCAAGATCTCCAAGGACGCCCTCAAAAACGTCAGTGCCATCTTTAGGGTCATGTGGGACCACTACAAGGTGCTGTTCTGCATCGTCGTCGTCTGCATCCTGGTGTCTGCCTGGGCCATGCTGCAGTCGACCTTGTTTACGCAGACGCTCATAGACGAATACATCTCCCCCATGCTCGCCCAAAGCGAGGCCGGCATCGCCGAGCTCGACTACGGCCCGCTCGCAGGCGCCATCGGGCGGCTCTGCATCGTCGCCGCGCTCGGAGTCGCCGCCGCCTACACGTACAACCGGCTCATGGTCAGCATCAGCCAAGGCACGTTGCGCATCCTGCGCGTGGACGTGTTCGCGCACATGGAGTCGCTGCCCATCAAGTACTTCGACACGCACAGCCACGGCGACATCATGTCCATCTACACCAACGACATCGACACGCTGCGCCAGCTGATCAGCCAGACCATTCCCCAGTTCGTGAACTCCGGCGTCACCATCGTCATGACGCTCGTCAGCATGATCGCGCTTTCGGTGCCGCTCACCGTCATCACGCTGGTCATGGTGGGCGTCATGCTGTTTGCCGCCGGCCGCATCGGCGGCGCGTCCGCCAAGCACTTTGCCGCGCAACAGGAGCGCCTTGGCAAGGTCAACGGGTTTATCGAAGAGACCATCAGCGGCGAGAAGGTCGTTAAGGTGTTTTGTCACGAGCAGCGTTCGATAGACGACTTCCTGCAGGTAAACCATGACCTGCGCGACTCCGCCATGAACGCCAACCGGCTTTCCAACATCCTCATGCCCGTGGTCATGTCCATTGGCAACATAAGCTACGTGCTCTGCGCCATAGCCGGCTCCTACATCGCCGTGAGCGCAGGCCTGGTGTCACTAGGCACGTTGGTCAGCTTTCTGACGCTCAACAGAAGCTTTACCCAGCCCATCACGCAGATTTCGCAGCAGTTGTCGGCCATCACGCAGGCGAGCGCCGGCGCAGGCCGCGTGCTGCAGATCCTTGCCGAGGAGCCGGAGAAGGACGAGGGCTACGTGGAGCTTGTCAACGTAGAGCAGGACGAGAGTGGCCAGCTGGTGGAAAGCGCGCATCGCACCGGCCATTGGGCATGGAAGCATCCGCACCAGGCGGAGGGCACCGTAACGTACATGCCGCTTATGGGCGAGCTTGTCATGGACGGCGTGGACTTTGGCTACGTGCCG
>JAGCBF010000116.1 GCA_017652285.1 Atopobiaceae bacterium | reverse complement strand
GCAGAAAAGCGCCGGGCCCGCAGTGCGAGACCGGCGCTTTTGTTGGGTCTTTTGTGCCGATAGTTACGACAGGATGGCCTCGGCGGCTTCCTGCAGCTTGGCGCGTACAGCCTCGGACTCGGCGCGGGTCGCACCCTTGGAGAACAGGTACGCCTTGACCTTGGGCTCGGTGCCCGACGGACGGAAGATGACCTTGTTGTCGCCCTCAAGACGGTACTCGATGACATTGGCGGCAGGCAGCACCTGCGGTGCCTCCTTCTGCAGGCCACCCACGCGCGGCATCTCGGGACCAGTCGCGAAGTCGGTCATGCCGATGACCTTGTAGCCAGCGATCTCGGCAAGAGGCTCCTCGCGGAGGCTCTTCATGAGGGCGGCCATCTTGTCGGCGCCGGCAGCACCCGGGAAGCTAGCATTAACGGTGCCGTTGAGGTAGTAGCCGTACTTCTTGTACAGCTCTTCCATGGCCTCATAGAGGTCCATGCCGCGGGCGGCGTAGTCGGAAGCCATCTCGACGGCAAGCATGGTCGCCACGATGGCGTCCTTGTCGCGAGCATGGGTGCCGGCCAGGTAGCCGTAGGACTCCTCGAAGCCCACGAGATAGCGATCTTCCTCGCCAGCGTCCTTGAGCTGGTCGATCTGGTCGCCGATGAACTTAAAGCCGGTGAGGACGCGGCGGACCTCAAAGCCCCAGTCCTTGGCAAGCGCGTCGGGCATGGAGGAAGACACGATGGTGGTAACGCCCACCTTGGTCTTTACGTCCTCGCCGTTCTTCTGGGCCTGCTGGCACAGCCAGTCCATGAGCAGAACGCCCATCTCGTTGCCCGAAATCAGCACGTAGTCGCCATCGTGAGGAATGGCGGTGCCCATGCGGTCCGCGTCGGGGTCGGTGGCGACCAGCAGGTTGGGCTTGACCTCGTCGGCGAGCTTGAGGGCGAGCTCAAGGGCCTCACGGAACTCGGGGTTGGGATACTGGCACGTCGGGAAGTTTCCGTCGGGCTCGGCCTGCTCGGGAACGATGGACACGTCGGTTACGCCGATCTCCTTAAGGATCTTGGTGACGCACTCGATGCCGGTGCCGTTGAGCGGGGTGTACACGACCTTGTAGCCGTCGGCAGCCTTGAAGCCAGGCACGGAGACCTTCTTCACGTTTTGGATAAAGGCGTCGATGACCTCGTCGGGCGTCCACACGACCAGGCCCTTCTCGATGGCCTCGTCAAAGTCCATGACCTCGACGTCAAACGGGTTGACCTTGGCGATGGTGGCGCTGATCTCGTCGGCCGCCTCGTTGGCGATCTGGCCGCCGTTGTCGTTGTAGACCTTGTAGCCGTTGTACGGCGCGGGGTTGTGGGAGGCGGTAAGAACGATGCCTGCGGAAGTGCCAAGATAGCGAACGGCAAAGGACAGCGTGGGAACCGGCTCGATGCGCGGGTACACGTACACCTTGACGCCGTTGGCAGCCAGGACGCCAGCGGCGACCTTTTGGAACTCCTCGCCCTTAAGGCGGGAGTCACGGGCGAGCGCCAGCGTGGGGTTCTCGTAGTGAGCGTTGAGGTAGTCCGCGACGCCCTTGGTCGCCTGAGCCACAACGTACTCGTTCATGCGGTTGGTACCAACGCCCAACGTACCACGAAGGCCAGCCGTGCCGAACTCAAGGCTACGATAGAACGCGTCAAACAGCTTGTCCTCGTCATTAGCCGCAATAAGCGCGTCCAGCTCTTCCTTGAGGTCGGGAATGGTGACTTTCTCTTGCCACTCGTCAATCTTGGCCTGAATCTCTGCGTCCATAGGTGCAGCCCTCCAAACTAGTGTATTTGCCATACCTGCTTATGATTTTAAAGAGAGTGAGGACAAGGTAACCCTGTCGCTAGGCGGATGGCATAGGTTAACAGGGGGACGGTCTTTTTTCCAAGTTGCCTACCGCGCTGCTCCGCATAAGACACCGACCCGCGCGGGCAAAAGGAGTACTCTTAGGGGTACCAATCAACAAACGGAGGGCGAGGCAAAGGGCATCGTCCCGACGTCTCGCCGATCGCGATGGAGGTTGACGCACATGGAGTTCTTTGCGACGTGCCCGGCAGGCTTCGAGCGCTTGCTGGCAGACGAGCTTGTGGAAACAGGAATCGAGCGTCCACGACCCCTGCGCGGCCAGGTCGCGTTTTTTGGCGAGCTCGAAGACGCCTACCGCGCGTGCCTGTGGTCGCGCCTTGCCTCGCGCGTGGTGCTGGTGCTGGGCAGGCACGACGCCCGCAACTCGGACGAGCTCTATGCGGGAGCGCAGACAATAGCCTGGGAAGAGCACCTTTTTCGCGACGCGACGTTTGCGGTCGATGCGTCCGGCACAAACGCGCAGCTCAGGACCACACAGTTCGTGGCCGTGCGCGTAAAGGACGCCGTCGTGGACCGTCTGCTGGCAAAAAGCGGCGTGCGGCCACAGGTCGACGCGCATAATCCCCACGTGCGCATCGTCGCGCGCATTTCCAAGGACCATGCGGTCTTTGGCATCGACCTTGCAGGCGAGCCGCTCTTCCATCGCACGTACCTGCGCAGACGAGACAAGGCCAGCATGCGTGCCCTGCGCGCCGACTACGCCGCCGCCCTGTTGATCCAAGGAGGTTGGGACAAGGCGGCTCAGCAGGACGGCGCCTCGTTGCTCGCGGTTTCCAACAACCCCGACCCGTTGGTGCTCGAAGCCGCCCACATCGCCGCGCGTCGCGCGCCGGGCTTGTCCCGCACTACCTGGGGCTTCTCGCGCTGGGCGGGACACGACCACGATGCCTGGCAGAACGTCGTCGCAGAGGCGCAGGCAGCCGTACGCGCGGACGTCCCCGCGTCCATAGCCTACCTTTCGTGGCGCAAGGGCGTGTCGCAGGCACGCGGCACCTTGCAGACCCTGGGTCTTGACGTAGACCTGCGTGCGGTAAGCGAGCAGTCCGCCGCCGATCTGGGCGACGTCGCGCTCATGGCGTGCGACCTCGCGGACGTGCAGTCCGACGAGCTCGTGCGCGAGGCGTCGCTGCTTACGTCGGTAAGCGGCCTGGTGCATGCCGCCGCGCCGCGCACGTTGGCCATGGCAGCACGCGACAAGCTCGCCAGCGCCTACGTGCGACACGACCCAGCTCAGACCCTTGTGAGCATGCTGGGCAAGGACGAGCTTTTGCTCTTGTCATACGATACCGCCTCGCCCAGCCGCGAGCAGGCCTTCGTTACGCTGGCAGACGGCATCCAGGCACCCGTGCTGGTGCCCGCGAGCGACCAGTTTGCCGCACGTCTGCGTAAGAACGCCCGCCTGCGCGCCAAGTGGGCCAAGCGCGAGGACGTGACCTGCTACCGCGTGTACGACGCCGACCTGCCCGACTACGCCGTGTCCATCGAGCTCTACCGGGGCACCAACCCCGCCACGGGAGAGCCCACCAACCGTTCGTGGCTGCAGATATTTGAGTACGCCGCGCCCAAGGGCATCGACCCCCTGCTCGCCCGCAGCCGCCTTATGGACGTGCTTTCCTTGGCACCGCAGATCTTGGGCGTGGACCCGCACGACACCTTCGTGCGGGTGCGCAGACGTGACAAGGGCGGATCGCAGTATGCCGCAGAGGCCAGCGAGGTGCGGGCGCGCCCTGTGAGCAAGGGCCACGTTCCCCTACCCCCCGGCGCCCACCTCATAGACGAGGGCGGTCTGGTGTTTGAGGTCAACTTTTCGACACGCCTGGATTGCGGCATTTTTCTTGACCACCGCGACACTCGCGCCATGCTGCGCGAAATGGCCAAGCAGACCAAAGGGTCAAAGCGCTTCCTCAACCTGTTTGCCTATACCGGCACCGCCACCTGCTACGCCGCCGACGGCGGCATGCGCTACACCACCACGGTGGACCTTTCCAAGCCCTCGCTGGACTGGGCACGCCGCAACATGGCGCGCAACGGCTTTGAGGGCAAGGAGCACGAGTTCGTTCAGGCAGACGTCGTGCGTTGGATAAGCGAGCAACGCCGCACCAAAAACCGGTGGGACCTCGTGTTTTGTGACGTGCCGACCTTTTCCAACTCCAACCGTATGGGCAAGCGTTCCTTTGACGTGCAACGCGACCACGCCGAACTGCTCATTGGCGTGTCGCGCCTGCTCGTGCGCGGAGGCGTCTGCGTGTTTTCGTGCAACCTGCGCTCGTTCGCACCAGACGTGGAGGCGCTGCGCAAGGCGGGCGTGACCATAGAGGACATCACCGACAAGACCATCCCGGAGGACTTTGCCCGCAACAAGCGGATTCACCACGCATACCTCGTACGACGCGCACCGCAGACAAACTAGCATTACCTCGACGTTTTGTGCGTTTCCGTGCGCGCGTTTTGGCACGCCGCCAGATATGGCCGCCTGCGCAATGGCCGATTGGGGCTAGGCCCCTTTCGGCCAGATGTCCGCTGCGCACACGAGCGCCTGCCACGCTGACGTCTCCGCGCGTCCTCGCGCGCTCCTCGACAGCGCGCAAGCCCTTGTCAACGGCGTGTACTCTCGGAAAAGTGTGCGCGCACGGTTCGCCGACGTCGACCTCCGGGCTGCGGGTCCCGTCAGCGGCGACGGGTTGGCTCTTTAACGGAGCCATGCCTGCTAAGCGGTCGGCCCGAAAGCACGCGGTTTCGGAGGTTTCCCCGCTTCCCGAGAAGAGAAACCTCCCGTTTTGCGTGCATGGCCGCTGGACGTACGCACTTTCGGAGGTTC
>JAGCBF010000115.1 GCA_017652285.1 Atopobiaceae bacterium | reverse complement strand
GCCGGGGACGAGCGCAATGCCTTGCGACCATTCCCGCGGGTCGACCTGGGCATGCGTCGCGGGCACGGGCTCCCAAATGCCCATGCGGCTCTGCTTGAGCCCCACGAGCGAATCAACGCGATGCCATGTCATGTCGCGCGTGCCGGGGACGCAATACGGCAGGCACACGGTCTTGTCTGCGTCCCATGCGGCGGCGATGACGTCTTGCGTCGGGACCTCGCTTCCCACGCTAAGGTAGGTAAACACCGCTTGGGCACCCGTGAACTCCGGCGATGCCAGCACGCGACGCACCAGGGCAGCGTCGCCTGGCCCACGCATACGCTCGCGCCTGAGGGCGGCGCGTAGCAGCCGTTTTGTTGCCGCGACGTCGTGCGGCGACCGATCGCCGGCGCGCTCGCTCATGCATCCTCGCGATCGAACAGCACGTAGTTCATGGCGCGGTGCGTCGATTCGTCCTCGACGAACCCGATGGAGCGATACAGCTCAAAGCCCATTGCGGTAGCGCGTAGCTCCAGCCGGTCCAAGCCGAGCGCGTGGGCGTGATCGATGAGGTTGAGCATCAGCTGCCGCGCGATGCCGTGCCGACGATAGCCCGGGTCCACGAACACGTTAAAGATCGCGGCCGTCTTGCCATGGGGAAACGCCACGCTCGCCGGCTTTTCTGACAAGAGCAGCCAGCACGTGCCCACCGCCACGTCCTCGACCCACGCCACGTGCGCGAACAGGTCGTGCTCGAGGTGTCGATCAAAATAGGAAGGCAAGGCGCTGAGGATGCTCTTCTCATCCCGTGGCGTCAGCTCGCCAAAGTCGGCAGTCAGGTACGCCAGACGCAGCCGTACCAGATCGTCGATGTCGTCTTTGCTTGCGCGCCCAAAGCGGATGTCCATGAGCCCTCCCCACTGGCCAGCGTGCCCGGCAGGCCACGCGCCTTATCGCCTTTTAGCGATATGTTACCTGCGTCGGCAAAGAGGGATCGTCGAGTGCCGAGAAGTCCGGCACGATCGTCTCCAACCAGCGCAACGCGCCGTCCTCGTACGCGTATCGATAGCAAATGCAGTTGCCAAACGGGACAGTACCAGGCTCCGGGTGTGGCACGAGCGAGTGGAACAGCATGATGCCCGTGCCGCCGTGCGACACCGCAAGCACGCGTTGGTGCCCGCGCGCCATGATCTTGAGCAGCGTGGCGCTAAAGCGCTCGAGCACGGCGTCTTCCGACTCGCCGCCAAACTCTACGTAGAAGTCACCATGCGGAAAGTGCTCAAGGCACTGGTCCTTTGCCTCGAACGCGCCGAAGTTGAACTCCTTGAGGCCCTTGTCGCGCTCGTAGGCGGGCACGACTCCCCACCCCGCCTCGCATGCAAGCTCGAGCGTGTCGCAGCAGCGCTCGGACGTGGACGAATACCAGGCGTCAAACTGTATGCCGCGCGCGGCAAGCGTCCGGCCGGCCTGGCGCGCCTGCTCCATGCCACGAGCCGTGAGCGGCGAGTCGCACCACCCCTGCGTCTTGTGCTGGATGTTAAAGAGCGTCTCTCCATGACGCAGTATGTAGAGCTCGGCTGGCATGCATGTCTCCCCTCGTCTGGTTTTTCTCCATTCTACACGATGCGCGCAACGTTAAGGCGGCAAAGGGAACGGGTCCCCTTGCCGCCTAAGCCGTGCCGTGCCGTCTGAGTCGCGACGTGCCCTTAGTTGCTGGACGTGGTGGACGTGGAAGACGTCTCGCCCTCGCTGTCGGGCTTCGCGGGAGGCTCGCCGCTTTCTCCGTCCGGCTTCGCGGGAGGCTCGCCGCCGTCGCCGGGCTTGCCGCTGCCGCTGCCCTCTCCGGGCTTTGACGGGGGCTCGCCGCCACCAGGGCCACCAGTGGACTCGGAGACCGTGGCCTCTATGGCCTCGCCGGTGGAGGCCGTGCCTTCCGCATAGGTGTCGTCGCCTACGTACAGGGCGTATCCGTTGAGCGCAATGGCGTCTTTTCCGCAGGTCAGCGCGGTAATGTGAGAATCCGCCGTAAGCTCCCAAGTGCATCCGTCCTGCAGCTCAACGTACACGTCGCCTGCGCGCCCGTCGGGGTTGATGGCGCCGGCAAGCGTGGACCCATCGGACAAGACCAGATTGAGGTGCGATACCTCGTCCACGAGCGACACGCCGGAAATCTGCTGCTTGGAGGCGTTAACGGTCACCTGACCGCCGTTGCTGCCCTCGTTGCCCCAACCGGCGGCCGCGGCGCGCAAGAAGTTGCCCTCTTGGTCGTCGTTGGTTATGGATACTTCCGCGAGGTCGATGGTCGCCACCGTGTTGTTAACAAAGAAGATGTCGCCATTGGCGTTGGTGATGGACCCGCCTTGGGCAGAGAAGTGCGCCTCGCCCTGGGTTGCGTCGCCCGACATGGATTGGTAGATCATTACCGCCTGATACCAATCGGACTTGTCGCTGTTCTTGGTGTTGTTGTTTGCCACGAGGTCACAGTTGACGAGCGAGGCGGAGTTCTTGCCCTCGACGACCACGCCTTGGGATGCGGTGGAGGTAAGCGTGGCATCGCTTACAGTGACGTCGGCCGTGGAATAGATCACGGGCGAGCCGGTGCCGTCGGTCGTGTACGTGCCGCCGCTTACGACCTGCGTACCACCGCCACGGTCCGACCTGATGGATGCGGACGAGTTGCCCGTGGTGTGGATGGTCAGGTTGGTGGCGTTGAGCAGGCCGCCGCCCGTTACCATGATGCCGCCCGAGCAGTTGTTGGTCGTGTCGATGGTGGAGTCGGAGATGTTTACCGTGGTGCCCTCGCCATACGAGAAGACCGCGTTGGCGTGCGCGCCGTCGGTCGTAACCGTTATGTCCTTGAGCGTGAGGGTCGCGCCTTCCTCCGCGTACACGGCCGCATTGGTGCCGTAGAAGTCCGCCTCGTCACCGTCGTCGTCACCGGTCTTGATGACGTCCACGGACTCGTAGGTCTTCTCTTCTGCGCTTACGGCAATGGCGTGACCGCCGTCGGTGTCGTCGGTTATGGTCTCGCGATCGCCTGTCGATGTGGCGGCCTCGTCCGATGTGGCTGCAGAATCCGTCGCAGCGTCGGTCATCTGCTTTTCCTGCTCCGTCTGCGCGGCCCCGCAGCCTGCCAGCCACAACGAAATCGAAGTTGACATGGCCAAAAAGCTTCTGCGGGTGGTGGGTGTGTTAAACATGGCTCCTCCTTTGCCTTGCGATAGCTGTATATTAGCAAGTGAATCTTAAGCTTTCCTAAATGTTGGAGGTCGACATCATTTCTTTACGCAACTTAGGCTTTTCTGCAAACGTGGCCGATTGCGCCCCGGCCGTTCCAGCGCACGCCCTTGGCCGATTGGGGCTAGGCCCCTTTAGGCCACTTTTCGGTTGTTGTCGCCCGCCCGTCCCAATCGCCTAGGTAAACGGCCGGGTCCCTCCGGGCTGGCCTCCCGCGAAAATGCGTTTGGCGAGGGGTGATTCCCGGCAAATCGCGTTTGGCGAGGGGCGATTCCTCGCAAAATGCGTTTGGCGAGGGGATTTCCTAGGTTTTCTCGTTTGGCGAGGCTCGCCAGATTCACTTTCGCGGGAAAAAGCCTCGCGAGATTGATTTTGGCGGGAACCCTCCCTCGCCAGATTGATTTTCTCGGGAACGCCGGCCGCGGGACGCTCGCCAAGCGCGGCCTGCTCGGAACAGCCCACGCGCTGAAACGCATGGTCGCCGGACGCGCACTACTATGAGCTTCGGTGGGGGGCATATACGCGTTCATCTGCCTAGTATTACCTTCACATAATATATGTGTCGCGAGAAGACCCGGCGGGCCGGCCTGGCGGGCGCGCGTGGCAGCGCCGACGGGCCGCTTCGCCCCGCACGGCCCGGGCGTGC
>JAGCBF010000114.1 GCA_017652285.1 Atopobiaceae bacterium | reverse complement strand
TTAGGTTGCTAAGGGATCGGAGCTTGGTCGCCGCACGGCGAGAGGGGCAGCGCGTGATCTATGCGTTGTCTGATGACCACGTGGGACTGCTGATTGGTATTGGCTTGGAGCACGCCGCAGAGGAGATGTAGCAAGATGACGAGTGTAGACGAGCGCACGTGTCACGACCACGACCATCACGATCACCACGACCACGATCACCACGACCACGACGGCTGCGCCTGTGGGTGCGGGTGCGGCCACGACCACGACCACGAGTGCGGGTGTGGCCACGACCACGACCACGAACATCACCATCACGCGGCGGAGAGTCACGGTCTGGAGCATCCGACGTTCTCGTATCATGTGCTGGGTGTCGATTGCCCAAACTGCGCGCTCAACGTGCAAAACGCGGTCAATGCTCTGCAAAGCGTGGAGGACGCGCGGTTGGTGTATGCCACGGCTACGTTGGACGTGCTCGTCGCGCCTGGCGCAGATGTGACGGAATGCAAGCGAGAGGTGCTCAAGACGGTGCGGTCGTCTGGCGAGGACTTGGAGCTGTCGGCGGAGGAGCTTGAGGAGCTGGAGGCGGAGCGCTCGTGGTTCTCTCAAAACCGCGAGAAGGTCCTTATGGGCTTGTCGGGCTTCGCGCTGGTGGCAGGCCTTGTGTGCGACCACCTTATGGGTAGCGAGCGGCGCGCGATACCGTTTTACGTCGTTGCTGCGGTCGCCGGCCTCGTGTACATTGCGCCCATGGCGATCGCGTCTCTTCGCAGGCGTACCGCAGACATGAACGTGCTCATGGGCGTTGCCGTTATCGGCGCGCTCAACATGGGCTTTATGGGCGATTCGTCCGTGTTCGAAGACGCGGCGATCGTCATATTCCTCGATCAGGTGGGGGAGTGGCTCGAAGGCTGGTCCATGCGCAAGACCTCGGGGTCGGTGCGCGAGCTTATGGAGCTTGCGCCAGCTGTCGCGCACGTGGTTTCTCCCGATGGGTCGACCGTGGACGTGCAGACCAAGGGCGTGGAAGAGGGCTACACCATTCGCGTTCTTGCCGGTGAGCGCATTCCGCTCGATGGCGTCATCGTGCGGGGAAGCAGCTCGTTTAACGAGGCGCCGGTCACGGGCGAATCGATGCCGCAGGACAAGGGCGTGGGCGCGGAGGTATACGCGGGGTCCCTCAACACGAATGCCGTGGTGGACATCGAGGTCACCGCGGACGAAGACTGCACTACGCTGGCGCGCATCGTAAGCCAGGTCCAGGGCGCGCAGGCGCAAAAGGCCCCGTACGAAAGCTTCGTCAACAGGTTTGCGGCGGCGTATACCCCAATCGTCATCCTTGGTGCGCTCGTGCTGGGGATCTGCATTCCGCTGATCTTGTCCCTTACGCGTGGGCAGTGGGATGGGGTTGTGTGGCATGACTGGATGTATCGTGCCTGCTCTCTGCTGGTCGTGGCATGCCCGTGCGCGCTCGTCATTTCCACGCCGGTGTCGTTTGTGTCGGCGCTGACGCGCGCTGCCAAGAACGGCGTGCTGGTAAAGGGCGGGGCGTTCTTTGACATCGCGACGCATGTGACGCACGTCATGTTTGACAAGACCGGCACGCTCACCACGGGCAATCCCTCGGTCACGCAGGTCATTACGCTGGCGTCAGAGGACGAAGACGAGGTCGTGTGTGTTGCCGCGGCGTTGGAGGCGTCCTCCACGCATCCGCTTGGCCGCGCGATTGTGTCCGCTGCTGGGGAGCGGGGCCTGCGACGGCTCGATGCGACGTCAGTTGAGGAGACCTCCGCCCAGGGCATTCGTGGCGTGGTCGACGCGCGGAACTGCGCGGTGGGCAAAGCGGCGTTTGCCTGCGGCGACGCGCAGGTGAGCGGGGCGGTAAAGGAGGCGGTCGAACGACTCGGAGCGACCGGAGCCACGGCGTTGGTCGTCGCGCGCGAGGGCGAGGCGCTGGGGGTCATTGGCGTCGCCGACACTGTTCGGTCGTCTGCATCCGCCACGGTCTCTGCCTTGAGCACTGGTCGCGTGTCTCGTACGGTGGAGATGCTTACGGGCGACAACGATCACGTGGCGCATGCGGTGGCACGGCAGCTGGGCGTTGCGGAGGTGCGCGGCGAGCTCATGCCCGAAGACAAGCTTGCCCGCATTGACGAGCTGCAGCATGCGGGGGCGATCGTGGCCATGGTGGGTGACGGCATCAATGACGCGCCAGCTCTTGCCAAGGCGGATTTGGGCATAACCATGGGTGCCGCGGCGTCGGACACGGCGCTCGAGGTCGCCGACGTCGCCCTGATGTCCGATAGCCTGGAGCAATTGCCCGCGTTCTTTGACTTGGCCGAGCGGACCATGAACATCGTGCGCGAGAACATCGCGTTTGCCATTGGGGTAAAACTGCTGGTGTTCGTGCTGGTTGTGTTGGGCATCGCCGGTATGGGTGCGGCCGTGTTTGCGGACACCGGCGTGGCGCTCATCGTGGTGCTCAACGGCATGCGCCTAATGCGCGCGTCCAAGATGCGCTGGTGACACAGCGGCCTTATCCGTGCGTGCGGCGTGGCGAACAAGGGGATAACCTCTTCCGCCACGCCCGCGTTTTGCCGCTGGGCGTATCGTTCTTGTCTGGCGTGGCTCGTGCGATAAAGTGATGTTGTCTGTTGGCATATCCTCGATGAGGCACAGAGACGGGAGACGACATGAAGCACAGGAGGCTGACGTGGCTTGCGAGCCTAGTGGCGATCTTTGCCCTGGTTTGCGGGCTGGGACTTGCGGGCTGTTCGGCTGGTGGCACGCAGGGTACTGCATCAAACGACGAATCGTACGCAACCGCCGACGATTCGGCAAACGAGCAGGTTGACAATGTCGCGAGTGACGAGAACCAAGCGTCCGACGAACAAACGCAGCCGTTGCAAGAGGACGAGTCCGACGCGCGCGAGGACCAGGCGGACGCTACGCAGGGCGACCAGTCGGGTGGGGCGGCGGAAGATGTGGCCGCGCCAGAAAACGACGCCGCGCCAGAAGGCAGCGCCGCAGCCGAAGACGTTGCCCCGGCGCTGGACGAGGCCGGGACGTACACGAGCAAGGACGAGGTGGCGTGGTATCTGCACACGTACGGGCATCTTCCGAGCAACTACGTGACCAAGAGCGAGGCCGAAGACGCCGGATGGAAGACGCAGGGCCTGAGTCTGTGGGAGGCGTGTCCAGGAAAGTCCATTGGCGGGGACCGGTTTGGCAACCGCGAGGGCAAGCTGCCCAAGGCAAAGGGGCGCACGTGGTACGAATGCGACATTGACTACGACGGCGCGCGTTCGCGCAACGCAAAGCGCATCGTGTATTCCAGCGACGGGCTCATCTATTACACCGAGGACCATTACAGGACGTTTGAGCAGCTCTACTAGGGAGACGACATGTCGCGATACCGTAAGATTACCCTTAGGGAAGGCGAGCTCGAGTCGCCCGCGGAGGCGCATAGGCTGCTGGCGCAGGAGCTGGACTTTCCCGATTACTATGGCGCGAACCTCGATGCGCTCGAAGACTGCCTGGGAGACGTGTGTGAGCCGACCCGCATAGTGCTCAAGCGGTCGAGACACGAGCCCAAGCCGTGGTTCGACGGATTCGTCGAGGTCGTTGCAGAAAGCGCGCAGCGCAGCTGCTTTTTGGGCTGTGTGATTCGGTAGCTGGCACCAGCCTCGCCAAAAATGGCCGAAAGGGGCCTAGCCCCAATCGGCCAAAAGGGCGAAGGCGGGGCTTGTTGCCCCGCCTCGCTACTTGACGGAGACCTTGCAGGTGAGGGTCTTGGACGCCGCCTTGTGGTTGGCGTCGCCGGCGGCGCTCACCTTTACGACGACTTTGTAGGTGCCCTTCTTGGTGCCCTTGCGCACGGTGACCTTGCCGGTCTTAGCAGTTACCGACAGCGCGGCGGCGGAGCCCTTGGCGACCCTGGCGTAGGTCACCTTTCCGGCCGCCTTTTTCGTGAACCCGACCGGGGACGCGACCGTGACGGCGGCCTTCTTCGCCTTGGCGGCCGAGGCCGAGCGTGCGACGGCCTTGACGGACATGGGGTTGGCCGCCTTGGCGACCTTGAAGGTGACGGTGACGGACCTCGTCGCGGCGTCGTGGTTGGCGTCGCCGGCGGCCTTGACGTTGAAGACGCACTTGTACGTACCGGCGGCCAGGCCCTTCTTGGCCGTGACCTTTCCGGCGGGCGAGACAGAGATGCCGGCGTTTCCGCTCTTCTTTGCGTAGGTGACGGCGCCGCTGGCTCCGGTGACCTTGAACACCTTGGACGCGGCGAGCGACTGGGCGGACGTCTTGTAGGTGAGCGAATGCGTGGCCTTCACTGCGCTGGCCTTGACGCCGTTGGCGGCCTTGGCGATCTTGAAGCCCGCGTTCTTGGCGCCGCCATAGCGTCCCTTGCCCGTTATCGTCATGGTGTAGCTGCCCGCCTTGGTGGCGACGTTGCCGGCAACGGCATAGTCGGTGCCGGCCTTGAGGACCGTCGTCCCTATCTTGACGGTCGGATTGGCGGTTTGGCTCTTGCCCGTGTAGGTGTAGCTGGGAACGGTGATGGTGGCCGTGCCTATGTTGACGAGCTTGGCGATCGACACGTCCGATGCGCTGGCCTCCGTGGTGCCCTTGTCATCCAAGAAGAGCTTGCCGCAATGGTCGCAGCGCCAGTGCTCGACGTTGCCCGTGGCGCTCAGCGTCGCGGGCTTGGCGGCAACGTGGACAAGAGCATGCGTGCCTGCGTTTGCAAGCGTCACAAACGTACCGGCACCGCGCCACAGGTTGGTGCCTTCGGGGTGGATCGTCGCAAAGACGTGCAGGCCGTCGCACTGCCAGGCCTCAAGCTTGCGTTGCACGACCGAGCCGGGAATGGTTATGGACCAGGTGCCAGCATCGCGCGTGACGCTGTACTCGTCCGCGCCAAGCTCTTCGTCATCCCTAAACCCGTTCGCATCGTCGTCCCAGTCCGCGCCAATCTGGACGGAAATCGCGTCGGCGAAACCGGGAATGCCCTGAACGCTGCGCACATCAAGCTTGACGGCGGCGGCACAGCTTGCGCTCGTGGCGTACTCGTCCGCGCCAAACGACAGCTCGTAGTCCTTGTCGGCAATAAAAAAGCGAGTCTCGTGATTGCATTGCCTGCCGTCTTTTGTCCAGCGTGCCATAAGGGCGGCGATGCCGCCGTACGAGTCGAGTCGCGTAATGGTAAAGGGACCGCTGCCAGCGGGGGTGTCCGCGCGCCCATAGTCGCTGTTGGCGACATCTTTGCCGCTCGCGTCGGTGATTCGTACGAGGTCGGGGTCAAACGACCAGTAGTACACAAGGTCGTCCGCCGTTACCGGGGCGTGGACAAGCGTCCCCTCGCCGTCGACGGAGTACTCGACGACCTTGGGGTCAATGGTGGTGGATGCCAGCATGTCCAAAGAATGGTCTATGGTCGTGGGCTCGATCGCAAAGAAGCGCGCGCTGCAGGTCACGCACAAATCGTTGCGTGCACGCTCGTTGCCGTCCTTGTCGTACAGCACCGCCTGCGGCCACGTCTCTACATGGAAGTCGTCGGCACGCTCGCCTTCGCGAAGCGACCGGAAGGTGATGGTGACGTGGGTCGGGTCATCCTTGTCGACGGTCGTGGTGTAGTCGTCGCTGTCTGCGATGATCCAACGAAGGTCAAGATTGTTGAGCACGGTGGGCTCGTCTTGCCGCCTGATCCTTCCGCGCGCATAGATGTCCACGCTTTCGCCCGGCTGCACGTTGGACTGCGGGTTCTGCCACACTTCGACGTCGTACACCTCGCCTGCGATGTTGAGGTCAAAGGTGTAGGTTTGCTCCTGCCCGTTGAGGTCGACATAGGTCACCCGTAGCGTTGCGACGCCGGCGTCCTTGGCGCGGTAGTACCAAGAGCGGTCATTGCCGTTTGAGTCCTCGCGGAACTCCGAAAGGTGCTCTTGTCCCGCAATGACCTCCACGTTGGTCACCTGGTACGCGCGGTCTTCGCCGTCCGGAACCTGCTCGTTGCGCACCCATGCGTGGTAGGTGTCACGTACGCTGCCGTCCCAGTTGGGCAGCATGTTGCGGTCTCGTTCGACGTCGTAGTCAGTCTCGCGCTCTTGCGCGTGGAACCAAAAGTCGTTGTGGGTTTCGGCAAGCAGCCGGTCGCCCACCATGATCTGCGCCACGACGCGCAGGTCGCGCACGCCGAGCTCGGCCATCTTGGTGGCATTGGAGGTAATGGCAAGGCCGTCGTCGCTCACAGAGAAGAGCCCGCTGGCCTTGTCATATGTGCGCGTCCAGTCGTCGTTGTTCCATGTGCCCACGACGTAGCGAATGCTGGCGTCGTCGCTTGTGTCCAGCAGCTCCCGCATGTCGGCGGACAAGAGCGGCGCGTTGGTGGCGTCGACGGGATTCGCGCCATCGTGATCTGTCCACACAAAGCGGTCATGCTCGCCTTCGAACCACATGCTGTTGTCGAGCTCGTCAAAGTGCCACTGGCGGCTATCCCGTTCGTTGCCCCAGCTGCTCGCAAGGTCGATGTTTGTCTCTTGGGTGTTAAGGCGGGTGATTACGATGCTCGTGGCACCTGTCCAAAAAACGTGGCCCGAGTCGTTGTCGTCCACCGTACCGCCCACGACCTGCACGTTCAGACAGTTGGGGTCGTACCGCAGGTCGAACGCGACGTTTTCGCGCTCGGTGATGTCCTGCTCGTGGGGGTCGGTGTGCAACGAGCGCCACAGCTGGCGGGGCTCCACCACAAGGGCCTTGCCAACGGTGAGGTGATGGTCGAAGTCGGCGGGATAGGGCGTTATGGTGGGCTCGTTGTCATAGACCATGAACCACTCGTCCTCGTATGCGCGCTCCTCGCCCGCCTCGTACAGCGTCGCGCGCACCTTGACGCCGTGCCTAAAGTACTCCTCGTCAACGTCGCTAAACGTCAGCACGTTGGTAAGGCCGCCGTCGCTCGCCAGCGTGCCGTACTCGGCGCCTTCCACGATGGACCACCGAACCGAGAAGTTCGCGTTGGGGTCGTTGGTGTCCGTGTGGGTGTCCGGCTGGTCGTTGTCGCCCTTTGCCCAATGGTCGCCATAGGCCTCGAGCTGCACGGACTCGCCAGGCATGCCCCAGGCATCTCCCTCGCGCACAAAGGGGTGGACGGAGTACACGTCGTGGCGTACGGAGACGGTAAAGTCGTAGGATCCGGTCTCGTCGCTGTCGACCTTTTGGTAGGTCACGGTAAGCGTCGCGTCGCCATATTCACGTGCCTGGTAGCGCCATTTGTGGTCGGCAGACTCACCTTCGCCCCAGTCCTCGCGCCGCACAATAACGATGTCCTCGTTGCTGCTGGTAACGTCGACGACCTCGTACGCTAGGTCCTCGCCGTCCGGGTGGCTCTCGTCCTCCATGCGGGCCTGGTACCAGCGGAACACGGTGTTCTCCCAGCCGGGAAGCATGTCGCGGTCCCACTCGCGGTCGTTGTAGTCGACGCCACGCGTGCGCAGATGGAACCACGCGTCGTTGTCGGACTCGCGCACGACGTCGGCACCCACGCACAGCCGAGCGACGACGCGGAGGTCACGTGTTCCCAGCTCGATCATCTTGGCTGCGTTGACGGTGGCGGTAAGCCCGTCGTCGCTCACGGAGAAGAGCCCGCTGGTCTTGTCATACGTGGTGACCCAGCGGTCGTTGTCCCACGTGCCCACGACGAACTCGACGTGCGCATTGCTGTTTTGCGACAATAGCTCCTCGGTGTCGCGGGAAGGCCGCACGGAGGTGCTGGCGCTTGTGGCGTCCGAGCCGTCCCCGTTTGCCCATACGTCGAGGTCATGTTCGCTCTCGAACCACAGACGGTAGTCCAGGTCGTCAAAGTGCAAGTCACGCGTCTCGTGCCGCATGCCCTCGTAGGGACCGCTACGGTCCGCATGCTGCGGCGTCTGTTCGTTGGTGGGTCGCCAATGCATGCTAAGGTGCACGTCGGTGCCCCAGTCGCTGATTCGCGTGATGGTAAAGGTCGGCACGTTACCGTTGTCTATGGCGATTAGCTCCCCGCTTTGGACTGGCGTACCGTCGCTGGACACGATGCTTACGGCGTTTGCGTCGAAGTCCCAGCCAAGAAGCTCCGTCGTGCCCAGACTGAACGTGCCGTTGGGGTTGAAGTAGCGGACTTCGGGAGTCACCTGCACGGAAGCGCCCACCTGCAGGAAGGAGTCGGTGACGGTGGAGTTGGGCTCGACGAACCAGATTTCTGGATACTCGCTTTCCACGCAGATGCGACATGTTTTGGTCTCGCTCCAACTGCCCTTGCTCACGGTCACCTGAACGTGTAGGTCGTCTTTCCACCATCCGATCCTGTCGTTTGCGTTGAGGTGCACGTGGGCGACGCTTCCGCCTTGGTCGGTGGGTTCGCTGGTGATGGTTGCGAGGCCGGCATTGTGTGCGATGCTCCAGCTGTACGAGAACCCCTCGCCGGTGTCCTCCTCGCCCTCGCGCTTGTGGATGCCTCGCGCCTCCAGCGTTATGGTGTCTCCTGGAAGTCCCGTATAGGACTGGTTGGGATGGCCTGTGCCGCGATTGTCGTTGCCCATGATCCAGAGGCTTGACTCGTACGTGTCGGCCGCTTGATCATCGTCTTGTGCGACAAGTCCTTCGGGCTCGTCGATTGTTTGGGGCGGGACGAGGACGGCCTTGTCGTCTTTTGAGAGCTCCGTTGCAGTGTTTTCCTCCGCAAAGGCTGGCGAGACTCCTGCCAGTCCTTGCAGCGCGGTCGTGGGCCAGCCTCCCAAGGCAAGTGCGACGCTGAGCGCGTACGCACAAGTCCTTCTGGCGCGGGTGGCTGACCAAACGGTCTTTTTCATGTCATCCCCTCCTTAGTATGAAGTCTTGCTGTGATTACTATGCTAGCAAGTACTGGTCCATGGGGGAATAGCTGGAAGGGTATTGGCATGCGGAGAGGTACTCCTTGTATGTGCTTCCCACCGACGCTCATAACGCAGGCTCTGGCTGCTTGCCGCTCGCGCCCGGCGCGACAGGGGACAGCGTCCTGATGGGGTGGGTTCCTTTCGGCCGTTTTTTTACAAAAGTCCGTTTCGTGAGGGACGATTCCTCACAAACCGCGTCTGGCGAGGGCAATTCCCGAGTTTTCGCGTCTGGCGAGGCTCGCCAAACGGACTTATGCAGGAAAATCCTCGCCAAACGCGGTTTCGCGGGAATCTTGGCTCGCCAAACGGACTTTTGCGGGAATTCCGGCCGAGGTGCGCTCGCCAAACGGAGTTTTAGGTGACGGGTAGGCCCGTTTCCCTGTCACGCGTCCTCCGCCATCCGTGCGTGGCCGGCGGGCGCCTGCGCGCGAGTGGCCGCGTGCCAACGAAATATCCTCG
>JAGCBF010000113.1 GCA_017652285.1 Atopobiaceae bacterium | reverse complement strand
TGTCCCTCCAACCGATTTGACCAGGTCCTGGCTCGATGTAATACGAGAGTGTCACATGAAGGGTGGCATCAGCATCGGCGAGTGATGTGAGCACGTCCTTTGGCCACGGCAGCGTATGAAAATGCATCTCACGCATCGTCTCGCGACCGTTCTTGACCATATACGGATGCAGGGACCCCTGGATTATCAGGTTGACACTGTTCTCTTTGCACTCGATAGCGCGACTTAAATCCGGTATTCCGTAACCGCACGAGCGCAGCAATCTTCTGCGACCTTTCGTTGCGATGTCTACTGAGGAATCCTTTGGTGAGTACCTGTCTATCATCGCTTGCGACCATCGTGCCGAGTGAACGAGAAGACCCCTTATCGTTTCAGGCCACAGGTCGGGGTATGCGTTTTCAAGCTCGGCCGCGAGATAGTCAGCCTCGGCAACAGCCGCGCTCGTCGCGTTAATGGTGTCAAGCGGCCGCGATACAACATCGGCACCCGTGGTAAGCAACGAGAGATCTTGGCAGTCTGAATAATCGCCGTCCTTTTCGATGGCGTTTCCACCGGGGCAGACGATTTCGGGCTTAACAGGAGCGATGGTGTGCTTCCACTGTAACGACGTCGTACTGAATGGACACAGTTCTCCTGGCATTGCAACGGGTACATAGCCTGATGCCAAAACATCATCTTCTTCGACTTGCGCATTCTCAGCATATGCACCGACGGTCAATGCATTCCATGATTGACCTGGGCTACGGACGGAACGGTTCTCATTTGCTTCTGGATACTCCGTTCCATTGAGCATATTGAGGATGATGTTTCCACCCGATACGAGAACGAGTTCATGCTCGCTGGCTGGGTCATCAGCATGGGATATTGCTTCGTCGAGAGCGGCAGACCAAGACGTGGGCAAGCCGTCAGTGATTTCAGCCGGTTCTGCAGTGACGCCAGAGCAAAACACCCTGTTCGACTTAGGCTTAGCCAGGAAAGCCCTATCTATCGCTTGCTTTGCAACATCACCGTAAAGGTCCGGGTCGCTTTGCGACTTCATATCAAGGATCTTAACGGACTCGATGGTATGGGTTACCGTGATGGGGCTATCAGATGCCAAGCTGCCTTTAAGATCCTCATAAAGAGCCAGACCAGCGAGTTTCGTGCCATGGTTATCTCGGTCCATGATCCCAAGTGCATCGTCATAGGCCAGGACAACGTCATTATCTACGGCGGGAGACAGGAGCGGATTGCCACCGTTTATGCCGGTGTCGAGTACACAAACGCTCGCCACACCAGGTGAAAAAGTCGTTCTGCTGAGAAGGTCATCAACCCATTCGCGTTGCTCCGATGCCTCAAGGTTTGCGAAGAACGATGACGCGAGCGGGGCCTCCTTTATTTCGGCAAGGCCGTCATAGCTATTTAGAAGGGCGGCAAGCTCGTCTTTGTTGGCATATGCCAGGGTGACCATACGTTCTGGAAACAGGATGTACGTGTTCTTATGTCTGATGTTGAGGGTATCGAGCAACGCTGCATAGCCAGCGAAAGAAGAACCATCTTCGCCTTTGTTCGTTCGGAGCCAGATCTCGAGCCATTGCTGCGTAACGCCTGGACGATTCTCCTGCCTGCCGGTCCATAGGGAGTCGACGATTGCCAAACGTATGTCTTCAATGCTCGATACAAGCTTCTCATTTGGAGCTGTACCCTTTTCGGATACGCGGCCTGGATCACCATACGCCTCAACACGGTCGAGAAAGAATCTCTCTTTCCCAGAGGGGATGAATACGGTCGCATACGTTACGTTGTCTTGCTGACGCACGTTTAGAAGACGCACGCCCTGCTGTATGTTCTCGAGGCTCTTCGTGACCAGGTCACCGTCTCGAGGCCCTCTAAACTCAAGATAGGTGCCATTCCTGTCGGCAACAGCATGGGCGGATCTCTCACTATCCTCGGAAAACGCATTGGACAATTGCCTAGTAAGCTTAGCCGAATGCGCACCACGGTCACGCCTGATGGGCGACTTGCCCCTGCCGTCCTGGGGTGCCGTATATGGTTCTGGATGACATGTACCCTTTAGGACAAGGTTCGGCCTCTTCATGCTTAGCTAGCCTTCTCTTCGCTGTTGTAGACGGACAGCCTGTCCGCGCAGAGACGCTGGAAAAGCTCGTCGCTCAACGAAGAGTCGGTAAGCAAGGATTCCTTCACCGCGTCCTCGCAAAGACGCGTGATGTCTGCCTGGCAGAGTTGCGAGAGTTCAGCGGCCGTCGTATCTGTGATAGCAAATGTCGGATCGTAAGCGCCGGTGCGAATCGTGACGAGGCGCTTGACCTCATCGACGGTTGGAAGCCCGTAATGCATTACATCATCGAAGCGACGGAAAAGCGCCTGATCGAGAATCTTCCTATTGTTCGTTGCAGCGATGATAATGCTCTCGGAGGTGTCTGCTTCGATGAACTGCAGGAACGAATTCAAAATGCGACGCATCTCGCCAACCTCGTTGTCCCTACTACGATCAGCACCAATGGCATCAAACTCATCGAACAGGTAAACGGCGCGATTGTTTGCGATGGTCTCGAAAATCTGGCGAAGGCGAGTGCTTGTCT
>JAGCBF010000112.1 GCA_017652285.1 Atopobiaceae bacterium | reverse complement strand
TGTGTGCAATCACTCGAACCAGTGCGAGGGCGCCTGCGTCTGCGGGCGCAAGGGCAGCCCCATCCATTTCTCCAGCATCGAGCAGTACGTGGCCGACGCCTATCTCGACCGCGCGAAGTTCGAGCGACCGACGCCCAACGGCAAGCACGTCGCCGTCATCGGCGCAGGCCCCGCAGGCCTGACGGTGGCCATCTTGCTCGCTCGGGCCGGCTGCGCCGTCACCATCTTTGAGCAGCGACCCGAGGTCGGCGGCGTCCTGCGCTACGGCATCCCCGACTTTCGCCTGCCGCGCCAAGTCATGCCGCGCATGCGCGCGGTGCTGGCCGCCCTCGGCGTCAAGGTGCGTCCCTCCACCACCATCGGAGGCGCGCTGCTCATCGACGACCTCTTCCTCGACGGGTACGACTGCGTCTTCGTCGGCTCGGGCGCGTGGCGCGCACGCACGCTGGGCATCAAGGGGCAGGCGCGCGGCAACGTGTTCTTTGGAATCGACTACCTGGTAGACCCCACCTCCTGCGAGCTGGGCCGCGAGGTCGCCATCATCGGCGTGGGAAACGTCGCCATGGACGTGGCGCGCACGGCCCTGCGCCAGGGCGCGCGACACGTGACCCTGTACTCCAATTGGGGAGGCGTGTCGGCCTCGAGCGACGAGGTGGAGCTTGCCGAGCTCGATGGTGCGCAAATCGAATACGGGCTTTCGATCGACTCCATAAACGACGAGGGGCCGCTGTTCCGCCGCTCGGTGCTCGACGCCGAGGGCCGCTTTGTGGGCATCACCGACGACTTCGTGCAGGCAAAGAGCGACACCGTGGTCATCGCGGTCTCCCAAGTCCCCAAGGACAAGCTCTCTCTCACGACCCGCGGCCTCGCGACGACCGATAAGGGCACGCTCATGGTGAGCGAGCATGGACAGACCACGGTCGCCGGGGTGTTTGCGGCAGGCGACGTCGTAACGGGGCCGCGGACCGTGGTGCACGCCGTGGAGGGCGCGAAGCGCGCGGCCGAGGGAATGCTCGCCTACATGGGACTCGACGACAAGAGCGCCGGATAGGGACTGGCCGAGGGACCCGCTTGATCGATAGGCGCCGCCCGGCCGAGGGACCCGCTTGGCCGAAAGGGGCCTAGCCCCAATCGGCCAAGTACGGCGCGCAAGTGGCCGAAAGGGGCCTAGCCCCAATCGGCCATGTACATTCGTTCACTCACCGAAGAGTGAGCACCATTACGTCAGGGTTGTTATAAGTGTAGGGAGCATACTGCCCAATGAGTTCTTTCAGGGAGGAACACATGCCTACCAAGCAACCCAAGAACGAGACCACGACCGCCAAGGCCACGACCGCCAAGGCCAAGCCGGCTGCCAAGAAGACCGCCGCAAAGAAGCCTGCCGCAAAGAAGACCACGGCCAAGAAGGCCGCAAAGGTCGAGGCGCCCGTGGAGGAGAAGGTCGAGGCCGCACCCGAGCCCGAGGTCGCACCGGCACCTGCCCCCGAGCCCGAGCCCGCCCCGGCTCCCGAGCCCATGCCCGAGCCGCGACGCAGCGTGGCGTTCATCGGCTCCGAGTGCTACCCGTTCGTAAAGACCGGCGGTCTCGGCGACGTCATGTACGCCCTGCCCAAGGCACTGGTCGCGCTCAACTGCGACGTAAAGGTCATCGTTCCCAACTACGGCGTCATCAAGCCGGAGTGGAAGGAAAAGATGGTCTTCCGCGGCTCGTTCGACATGGATCTCTGCGCAGACGGCCGCTCGTTCTACGTAGGAATCATGGAGTACGTGTGGGACGGCGTCGTATACGACTTCATCGACAACGAGGAGTTCTTTGCCGGCGGCAACCCCTACACCAACCTGGTCGACGACATCCCCAAGTTCTGCTACTTTGGCAAGGCGGCGCTCGCGGCCCTCAACTACATGGAGTGGGTGCCCGACATCATCCACTGCCACGACTGGCAGGCTGGCCTCGTACCCGTGTACCTGCGCACCATGTTCGCAGACACGGCGCTTTCGCACGCCAAGGTCGTTACCACCATTCACAACCTGCGCTTCCAGGGCAAGTACAACATCCCCACCCTCAAGTACTGGTCCAACCTGCCCGACAGCGCCTTTAACATGGGCGCGCTCCAGGAGGAGTGGACCGAGGCCAACATGCTCAAGGGCGGCCTTGCCTACTCCGACCTCATCACCACGGTAAGCAACACCTACGCCGGCGAGATCCAGACCGCCGAGTACGGCGAGGGCCTGGACGCGCACCTGCGCCATCACTCCGGCAAGCTGCGCGGCATCGTCAACGGCATCGACATCGACATCTGGAACCCCGCGACGGACAAGCTGCTCGCAGCTCCCTACGGCGTGGACGACGCCATCGAGGGCAAGAAGGCCAACAAGCTCGCCCTGCAGAAGTCGCTCGGTCTCTATGAGGACTCCGGCAAGTTCGTCATCGGCCTCATCAGCCGCCTGACCAACCAAAAGGGCCTCGACCTGGTAAGCGCCGTGGCCCCCGGGCTTATCGACGGCAACACCCAGCTCGTGATCCTGGGCACCGGCGATGCCGAGTACGAGAACAACTTCCGTGCGCTCGAGAACGACCACAAGGGCGAGGTCTGCGCCTACATCGCCTACGACGAGGCGCTTTCGCACCAGATCTACGCCGGCTGCGACGCCTTCCTGGTTCCCTCGCAGTTCGAGCCCTGCGGCCTTACCCAGCTCATCTCCATGCGCTACGGCTCCGTGCCCATCGTGCGCGAGACCGGCGGCCTCAAGGACACCGTCGAGCCGTACAACATGTACGAGAACACCGGCAACGGCTACACCTTCGATCGCTACGAGTCGGGCCTGTTGTGGGACGCCATCAACCGCGCCAAGACGCTCTACTTCGAGGACCGCGCCGATTGGGACAGGATGGTCATCCGCGACATGGAGAAGGACGTGTCGTGGAAGAAGTCCGCGGAGCAGTACCGCCAGTACTACCTTGAGCTTACGCAGTGGTAAGGGCAAGCGTTAGCCTCTGGACTAAATAGTTAATATATTTTTGGGGCCGGGCATTGCTCGGCCCCATTTTGTGGATAAACGGCAGAAAGAATATGTCGGCATCTACCATGGTATCGGTTCCACAGGTTACCATGGTCTTATAAAAAACACCTAGTCAAAACCGCATGCAAGAAAGGTAGCCATGGACATCAACGAGATAGCACGTCGCGCAGGAGTGTCACGCGCCACGGTGTCGCGCTATCTTAACAATGGCTACGTATCGCAAGAAAAGCGCGAGCTAATCAGTCGCATCATACGCGAGACGGGCTATGTGCCCTCCCAGCATGCCCAGCAGCTCAGAACCGGCAAGACCCGCCTGGTGGGCGTCGTCATCCCCAAGATCAACTCGCAGTCGGTCAGCCGCATGGTGGCGGGCATCACCGACGTCCTCGGAGAAAACAACTACCAGGTGGTGCTGGCAAACACCAACAACAACGAGCACACGGAGGTCGACTTCCTCAACCTGTTTGCCAAGCGAAACCACGTGGATGGCATGATACTGATAGCCACGCAGTTTACCAACGCGCATCACGCCGCCATAAAGCACCTGCGCGTGCCCCTTGTGGTGCTAGGCCAACGCCTGCCCGGGCACGACTGCGTGTACCACGACGACTACCACGCGGTGTTCGACCTCACCTCGTTGGCGCTGCGCAGTTCTAGGACGCCGGGCTATTTGGGCGTGTTCGAGGAAGACCAGTCCGCGGGGCACGAACGCCGCAGGGGCTTCGTGGACGCCTGTGCCGCAGCGGGAATATCCTTGGCGCCCGAGGCGATGCGCGTGGTGAGCTTTGACGCGGACTCCGGATACTTCGGCGCCGAGCAGATTCTCGACGCCTTGCCAGAAGTCGATGCCATCGTGTGCGCCACGGACGACATAGCGTTTGGCGCGACCATGTGCATGATTGAGTACGGCAAGCGCGTGCCCGAGGACGTCCAGATCACCGGCGTGGGCGACAGCCTGCTCAGCAGGATCACGCATCCCTCCCTGACGACCGCCCACCTTCCCTTCAAGACGAGCGGCATGGAGGCGGCACGGCTTCTGCTGCACAGAATCGAGTCCGGCAACGCCCCCGTCCAAGAGGTCAAGATGGGCTACGAGGTCTACGCGCGCAACTCCATCCGGTAGTCCGGCGCGCACCTCGTCGCGCCCGCCTTCGCGTGCCCGCTGGGCCAAATCGCCACACCGCCATCGCGTATCGGTTAAACTGGAACGTACGATTCGACTGGAGGCAGGTGTGTCATGACGAACAAGGAAGTGGCGGAACTCGCCGGCGTCTCAAGCGCCGCGGTGTCTCGCTACCTCAACGGCGGCTACCTGTCTGCAGAGAAGCGCGAGCGCATCGCCGCCGCCATCGAGCAGACGGGCTACGTGCCCTCGGCCAACGCCCGCATCCTGCGTACCCGCAAGTCCAACACGGTCGGCGTCGTCCTTTCCAAGACCGAGGCGCGCACCATGGAGGCCGTGTCCGCCGGCCTCGAGAAGTACCTGTATGCCAGCGGCTACGGCACGACCATCGCCTACGTCGGCGACGACACGATGGCCGAGGCGACGGCCATGCGATCGCTGCTCGAGCGCCAAATAGACGGCATCGTGCTCGTAAGCACCGGACCCGTGCCGGGTGACATCGAGCTGTTCGAGCGCGCCCGCGTGCCCGTCGTCATCGTGGGCCAGCGCATGCGCAACATCAACTGCGTGCTGTTTGACGAGCGCGGCGCCGCGTTCGACCTCGCCACGTCCTTGGGCTGCACGCCAGACTCGCGGGTGGCCTACATCGACGCCGGCGACCGCCGCCAATCCTTCGACATCCACAGAAGGCGCGGCTTCATAGAGGGCCTTGCCCATGCGGGAGTCGAGGGCAATAACGTCACCGTGCTGACGGGGGGCTTCGACGTCATGAGCTCGTACAAGGCGGTGCGCGAGCTCTTGGTCAAAAAAGGTGAATTCGATTACATATCCTGCGCCACCGACACGCACGCCGCAGGCGCGATCAAAGCCATGCGCGAGCTGCACGGGCTCGGACTGCTTTCGCGCATGCCAAAGGTCTCCGGGTTTGGCAACGACCCCATCCTGCAGGCCGTGGCGGGGCCGATACCTTCCGTCGCGTTTGATTACGAAGAGTGCGGGATAAAGGCCGCAGAGATGATGACGTCGCTCATCAAGGGAACGGCTCGCAGCGTCATGAGCCTGCAGCTGGGGTATCGCATCGTCGGCATTTAGCCGCATCGTCATTCGCCCTCATTTTTTAATCTTTCCTGCCTTTTGTTATTGTCACCCGATATGTAATCGATTACAGTTTTCTCACGGTAGTTTTCAGTCCGCATACACAATCTGCGGCAGAAAGGGAAGGAAGGTCCAATGGCATTAGACTATGCTCAAGCTGCAAAGGAAACGCTTGAAGCCGTGGGAGGTGCGTCCAACGTCATCTCGGCGGCGCACTGCGCCACGCGTCTGCGTCTTGTGATCGCAGACAACTCCAAGGTCGACAAGGCAGCGGTCGACGACATTCTGGGCGCCAAGGGCAACTTCGAGGCATCTGGCCAGCTTCAAATCATCTTTGGCACCGGCACCGTCAACAAGGTCTACGAGGAGTTCATATCGCAGGGCGGCATCACCGCCGCCAGCAAGGAGGAGGCAAAGGCCGCCGTCGCCGAGCAGCAGAACTTCTTCATGCGCGCCATCAAGACGCTTTCGGACGTGTTCGTTCCCATCATCCCCGCCATCGTGGCGTCCGGTATGCTCATGGGCATCATGGGCGGCATCGAGTTTATGGGCAACGCCGGCATCATCGCGCTCGACACCAACAGCGTTTGGTGGCGCATCGCCGGCCTCATCAACGCCTGCGCCCTTGCCAACCTGCAGATCCTTTTGGGCTTCTCGGCCGCGACGGTCTTTGGCGGCAACCCCTACCTGGGCGCTTCGTTTGGCGCACTGCTCATCAGCAGCAGCTTTATAAACGCCTACGCCGCGGCGGACGCCATCGCCAACGGCGAGATGATCACCCTCGAGGTCATCCCCGGCCTGTACAGCATCGACTGGATCGGCTATCAGGGTCACGTCATACCCATCTTGGTCGGCACCTGGATCCTGTGCTTCTTCGAGAAGAAGCTGCACAAGGTGGTCCCAGAGATGTTCGACCTGTTCGTGACGCCGCTCGTGTCCATGGCAGGCGCCGCCTACATCACCATCCTGTTTGTCGGCCCCATCTTCGTTTGGCTGGAAAACGCTATCCTCGGCCTGCTCACCGCACTTCTCAACGTGCCGTTTGGCCTGGGCTACATCCTCATCGGCCTCATCTACTCCCCCTCCGTCGTCACCGGCCTGCACCAGATGTACACCACCATCGACGTGTCCATGCTGGGCAACCTCGGCGTGACCTACTGGCTGCCCATCGCAAGCGCGGCCAACATCGCCCAGGGCGGCGCCTGCCTGGCCGTGGCGCTCAAGACCAAGAACGAGAAGACCAAGGCCCTGGCTGTTCCCTCCGGCATCTCCTGCCTGCTGGGAATTACCGAGCCCGCCATCTTTGGCGTCAACCTGCCCAAGCTCAAGCCCTTCATCGCCGGCATGATCGGCGCCGCGGTGGGCGCGTTCATCTGCTCGCTCACGCAGCTCGGCGCAACTGGCACCGGCGTCACCGGCCTGTTTGGCATCCTGCTCTGCATCAACCAACCTGTTCAGTACATCATCATGTTCTGCGCAGCGTTTGGCGTGGCGTTTGCCATCACCTGGCTCATTTATAGCGACGAGGCGGCACCGGCCAAGGGCGCGGGCAAGAACGCGGCTCCTGCCGTGGCAGCTGTGACCCAGAGCGTCGACGCCGTCGACCAGCCCGGCATCGTCGCCGCACCCATGACGGGCGAGGCCGTTGCCATGACCTCCGTCTCCGACCCCGTGTTCGCGTCCGAGGCCATGGGCAAGGGTGTCGCGATCGAGCCGACCGAAGGCGGCGTGTACGCCCCCGTGTCCGGCGAGATCACCATGATCGCCGGCTCCGGTCACGCCGTGGGCCTGCTCGCGGACGACGGCGCGGAAATCTTGATCCACATTGGCATCGACACCGTGGAGCTCAACGGCGCGCCCTTTGACGTCATTGCCAAGGCGGGCGACAAGGTCAAGGCAGGCGACCTGCTCATCCAGGCGGACCTGGGCAAGATCAAGTCCGCCGGCAAGCCCGCGACCACCATGGTGATCGTTACCAACACCGACGACTATGCAGCCGTCGATGCTACCTTGGGATCCACGAAGGCTGGCCAGGCGGTCGTCAAGCTCACCAAATAGCCTCCCTTTCCCGCCTGTGCCGTGCGATGGGTGGCGGCGCATGGATCCTACGGCCCAACTACTCCAATCACACCCATCACCTGTGACGGCGTCCATCCCTTGGTGGGCGCCGTTCCCATTTGGTCGCGACTTGGGTTTTTGTCCGATTGGTTGGGACGGGCGACCAAAAATGGCCGAAAGGGGCCTAGCCCCAATCGGCCATTTCGTTATTCATTTAACATAATATTCTTCTCGATTGCCCTGCCATCCCCTACCA
Organism: Atopobiaceae bacterium; assembly: GCA_017652285.1. Taxonomy (GTDB): domain Bacteria; phylum Actinomycetota; class Coriobacteriia; order Coriobacteriales; family Atopobiaceae; genus RUG440. Next base: position 21,896 of record JAGCBF010000112.1, on the reverse strand, counting down.
CGAGCTGACCTTCTACCGATTTTTCTTTTTTAGTGGAAAAAGTCCTGTCATGGTAGTACTATTGAGACGCGTGTGAGAACGATTCCATAAGCATTCTGGCCGTATGCGGCGGATTCGTGCGTGTCTCACGCAAGGCAAGTGGAGTAGTAAGACAAGTAGGAAAGGGAAAGGGAGGTTTCTTATGGCAGCTGAGCATGAGCAAGCAGCACGGGAAATCTTGGCAGCGATCGGTGGCGCCGACAACGTCGTATCCGCCGCTCACTGCGCCACGCGCCTTCGTCTCGTCATTGCCGACGACTCGAAGGTCAACATGGACGCCGTAGAGGACGCCACGCTAGCGAAGGGCAACTTCCAAGCTTCTGGCCAACTCCAGGTGATCTATGGAACGGGCACCGTCAACAAGGTGTTCGACGAGTTCTGCAAGCAGGGCAACATCAAGGTTGGCTCCACGGATGACGCCAAGCAGGCTGCGGCCGCTAAGGGCAACCCCATCCAGCGTGCCACCAAGGCACTGGGCGACGTCTTCGTCCCCATCATCCCCGCCATCGTAGCCTCCGGTCTTATGATGGGTCTTACCGAGGGCATCAACAACGCCATGGGCGGCGTTCTTGACCTCAACCCCTGGTACGTACTCATTCACACGTTCTCCAACGCATCGTTCGTCTTCCTGCAGATCCTCATCGGCTTCTCCGCCGCTCGCGTCTTCGGCGGCAACGAGTTCCTGGGTGGCGTCATCGGCATGATCATGAACCACACGGGCCTTATGAACGCATGGAGCATCCCCGGCTCTCTTGGCAGCCTTGAGGTCGGCAGCGAGGCAGCTGCAGCCGCGCTCGGGCTCTCCAGTGGCGCCGAGGCCACCGCGGGTGCCATCATGGGCGCCAACTACCTGCCCACCGTCGCGCTCGTTCCCGGCGTGCCTCTGCTGGGCGCCGTGCCCCTGCAGGGCTATCAGGGACACGTCATCCCCGTAGTCGTCGCCGTCTTCCTTATGTGCAAGATCGAGCAGTGGCTCCACGCGCACGTGCCCGACATGCTTGACCTCTTCGTGACCCCGCTGTGCACCGTCCTGGTCACCGGCATCGCGACGATGGTCGTCATCGGCCCCATCTTCTCGTGGGTCGAGGAAGGCGTCATGGAGTTCTTCAAGTTCTTGCTGGGCATCCCGTTTGGCCTGGGCGGCGCACTTGCAGGCGCAATATACCCGCTTACGGTCGTCTTGGGCGTACACCACATGTTCAACGCTCTTGAGGCCGGCCTTGTCGCGCAGGGTGCGGACAACTTCAACCCCATCATCTCTGCCGCCAACGTGGCTCAGGGCGCTGCGTGCTTCGCCGTCTTCGTAAAGACCAAGAGCGCCAAGAAGAAGGGCCTCGCGCTTCCTTCCGGCATCTCCTCGCTGCTCGGCATCACCGAGCCCGCCATCTACGGCGTGAACCTGCCCGCTCTTAAGCCGTTCATCGCCGCGATCTGCGGTGCTGCCGCTGGTGGCGCCATCGCCGCCTTCACCGGCCTGTACTCCATCGCTTACGGCATCACCGGCCTCTTTGGCTACCTCATCACCGCCGACGCCGTCAAGTACACCATCGTCATCGCCGTTGCCTTCGCGGTTTCCTTCGCCGTCACCATGGTCCTTTACCAGGACGACGAGAAGACCAAGGCCGCTGCCGCGCGTGAGGCTGCCAAGGCCGCCGCTCCCGCGACGCCCGCCAACGTCGAGGCCGCTTACGCAGCCGGCACCGTCGTCGCTCCCATGACCGGCGAGTGCATCGACATGACCACCGTTCCCGACCCCGTGTTCGCCTCTCTTGCCATGGGCAACGGCGTGGCCATCGAGCCCACCGAGGGCGGCATCTACGCTCCCGTAAGCGGCACCATCACCATGGTTGCCGGCACCGGCCACGCAGTCGGCCTGCTTGCCGACGACGGCACCGAGATCCTGATTCACGCTGGCATCGACACCGTCGAGCTCAACGGCGGGCCGTTCGAGATCAAGGTTGCCTCTGGCGACGCCGTCAAGGCTGGTCAGCTCCTCATCGAGGCCGACCTCGACGCGATCAAGGCCGCTGGCAAGCCCGCGACCACCATGGTCATCGTGACCAACTCCGACGACTACGCCTCCATCACGCAGACCTATGGTCCCTGCAAGGCCGGCCAAAAGGTCGTCGACCTCAAGAAGTAGCCTTCTTGACAACAACCGAGCTGCCTGCTCAAACGCGCACCTCTCCCGGGGTGCGCGTTTTTTGTTCCATATAGGATTGACATCCCCTCACCTAGCGCACGCGAGCGGTCGCGAACTCGTTACCCACGATGCGCTCGGTATCGTGTATCCTTAAGGTCAGTGCATGAAATCGTTCCCACAGAAAGGGGCAAAAGATGTTCTCTGTCACAGCACTCGGCGAGGTTCTTATCGACTTTACCGATCACGGCGTATCTGCCAACGGACAAAAGCTCTTTGAGCGCAACCCCGGCGGCGCGCCTGCCAACGTCCTCGTTGCGTTGCAGAAGCTTGGCCACAAGACGGCATTCATCGGCAAGGTCGGCACGGACATGCACGGTGAGTTCCTGCGTCAGACGATTGCGGAAAACGGCATCAACTGCGACGGCCTCATCTCTGACCCCAACTTCTTCACCACCCTCGCCTTTGTTGCGCTTGACGAAAACGGCGATCGCTCCTTCTCGTTTGCCCGCAAGCCTGGCGCAGACACGCAGCTCAAGGCCGACGAGCTTCCCACGGACGTCATCGCCAACAGCCACGTGTTCCACGTCGGCTCCCTCTCGCTGACCGACGAGCCCGCACGCTCCGCGACCATATCCGCGCTCGAGCTTGCCGACAAGGCCGGCTGCGTCATGTCGTACGACCCCAACTATCGCGATTCCCTGTGGCCCAACGCCGAGACCGCCTCGCAGCAGATGCGCTCCCTCATCCCCTACATGGATCTTGTCAAGATCTCCGCAGAGGAATGCCCGCTGCTCACCGACTTCGCGGAGCCCGAGCAGGCGGCCAAGGACCTGCTGTCCAAGGGCGTGAGCGTCGTCGTGGTCACGCTCGACGCAGACGGCGCCTACGTCGCCACCAAGGACGGCGCGCGCATCGTGGAGAGCTTCCGCGTGCAGGCCGTGGACACCACCGGTGCCGGCGACTCCTTCTGGGGCGGCTTCCTCTGCGCCTTCTGCGAGAGCGGGAAGAAGCCTGCAGACGTCACCATCGACGACGCCGCCGGCTTCGCCCTCTTTGGCAATGCCGTCGCGAGCCTGTGTGTTCGCACCCGTGGCGCCATTCCCGCCATGCCCAATCGCGAGGCCGTCGAGGCCGTGCTCGCCGGGCAAGCATAGAATACGACAAGGCACGCGTAACGTTGAGGTAGCAGGAGGGCACACCCCCTGTTACCTCTTTTTGAAAGGAGCGCTTCATGCAGATGCACGTCAACCTTGACTATCGTCAGCATAACTGGCGTCTGGGCTTCCACCTGCAGACGGCCGTGGGCTGGCTGTCGGACCCCAACGGCCTGTGCCAGTTCAACGGCGAGTACCACATCTTCCATCAGTACGCTCCCCGCTGGCCGTGGCCCGGGCATGGCTGGGGCCATTGGACCAGCACGGACCTGGTGACGTGGGAGTTCCATCGCGGCGCCATCATCCCAGAGATGGAGCTGGACGCAAATGGCTCCTACTCCGGCTCTGCCGTCGTCCGCGACGGCGAGATGTGGTGCTACTACACCGGCAACGTGCTGGAACCTGGCGAGCACAACTACGACTACGACGGCCGGCAGGCAAACGAGACCCTCGTGATCAGCAAGGACGGCCGCACCTTTGGCGAGCGCGAGCTGGTGCTGGGCAACGACGGGTATCCCGACTACTGCTCTTGTCACGTGCGCGACCCCAAAGTCTGGTGGCAAAAGGACCGCTGGAACATGCTACTGGGCGCCCGCACCATGGACGACCACCCCGCCATGCTGCTCTACAAGAGCCCCGACGGCGTGCACGACTGGGAGCTCGCCGGCTCCTGCACCACTATTTCTGGCAAGCCCTTTGGCTACATGTGGGAGTGCCCCAACATCGTCACCCTTGGTGGCAAGGAGTTCTTCTTCGTGTGCCCGCAGGGCGTGCCTAGTCGCATGACCAAGTTCCAAAACAACTTCAATTCCGGGTACTTCCCCGTCGAGGGTACGGTCATCGACCTTCTTGAGGGCGACAAGGGCCTCATGGACGCCACGGCGCCGTATGGCTGCATTGACGAGGACACCTTTGTGGAGCTCGACTACGGCTTTGACTTCTATGCGCCACAGGTGTTTACCGACGAGAAGGGCCGTCAGATCCTGGTGGGCTGGATGGGCCTTCCCGACATCGAGCTGCAGTACCAGGTACCCACCTACGAATGGCTGCACACGCTCACATGGCTCCGTGAGCTTTCGCTCAACGAGGCGGGCAAGATCTGCCAGTGGCCCTGCGAGGAGTACGACGCCCTGCGTGGCAAGCGCGTGGACTTTACCGCAGAGGGAGCCAAGGACAGCAACGGCAAGCTCGGCACGTCCAACTACGACGCCTTCGACATCGAGGGCGCCATCGGTGCCAAGTTCGCCAACGGCACCGCAGACGTACGCGTAAAGGGCATCAAGGGCGAGGGCCGCATTCTGCTTAACGCCGACCTCGAGCTCGCGGTCATAAACGACATGATCGAGCTTTCCTTTAAGGGTATCGCCGGTGGCTACCGCACCGTGCGCCGCCTGCCCTTGTCCGAGCTTTCCGCCGGCACGCTCGAAGACCTGCGCATGGTCGTGGACACTTCCGCCATCGAGATCTACGTAAATGGTGGCGAGCACACCATGTCCACGCGCTGGTGGCCGCAACAGATCACCGACCTGTGCATCTCTTCCACGTTTGACGCGGACGAGACCTACGCCTACGAGATGGGACGCTTTGAGTTCCTTAACGTGTGCTAGCATTGGTGTGGTAAGGGGTCTGGCCGTGGGGCAAGGAAGCACCTCTTTGCCCCACGGCCTGATTTGAAGAGAAGACGAGGTGATATGCCGTGTTAGAAAGAGTCTGCTGCCTCATTATTGGGTATGCGTGCGGATGCGTGCTCTTCTCCGACATCGTCGCGCGCGCGTTTTCCGGACGATCCGCATTCGAGCTGGGCGACGGCAACCCCGGTATGGCCAACGTCGGCCATGTGTTGGGAACGAAGGCGGCCATCTGCGCCCTGCTTGGCGACATCGTAAAGACCGTCGTGGCCGTCGCGCTGAGCAACGCGATCTTTCCCCAGCTTGGCATCCTTGCCACGGCTTGGGCTGGTCTGGGAACGACGCTGGGCCACGACTTCCCCTTTTGGCACGGCTTTCGCGGAGGCAAGGGCGTGACCACCATCGCCTCCACCATCATCCTCATGAATCCCCTGTGGGGCATCACGACAGGCATCGTGGGCCTTGTCTCGATCGTACTGACGGGCTACCTGAGCGTCGCCGCACTTATCGCCATGGCGTTCTACACCGTGGTCATGTTCGTGACCAAGGGTTCGGAGCCCGCCGTGCTTTGCGTGGTGTTCATGGCGCTGCAGGTGTATGGGCACTGGTCCAAGCTCATGGGCATTCGCAACGGCACCACCAAGCGAGCTGGCCTCGCAGACAAGGTTCGCGCGCGCCTGCGCAGATAAGTCCTCTAGCGCATGAAGGCAGGCGTCGTACCCTTGCGCGCGGCACGTGCGATGTCTTCGAGCGCCTGCGCGACGGCGTCATCGTCGCAGTGGCCGATGTGCCACTTGGCAGCCTCCTTGACGGCAGGCGTGGCGTTTGCGACCGCTACGGCATTCTCCACGACACGCAGGATTGCGAGGTCGTTGTCTGCGTCGCCAAACACGACCACCTCGTCGCGCGCCACGCCCAGCTCGTCCAGCAGCATCTGCAAGGCCGTGCCCTTGTTGAGTCCCTTGGGCAGTATGTCCCACCAGCGAGCGGCTGGTTTGGCGATGTCGAACTCGGGGCACGCATCCCGCACGAAGTCCTCTATGCGGTCGAGCACCTCCTGCTCCGCATGACACGCTATGGTCGCGCCGATGACCTTCTCTTTGGGCATGTGGTCGACGCGCGTGCCCGCGAACGCGTACGTCTTTGCCCATTCCTCGAGCTCCGCCTGCGTCGCTCCCATGCAGTAGATGGGGTTGGTCTCGTCCGTATTGAGCGGGTATGCCGTGACCATGGTGCCCGGATACGTGGAGACCTCCTCTGCCAGACGCGACAAGGCCTCGTTGTCGATAAGGGAGAGCCGCTTTACCTCCCCGTCCACTAGGATCTTCTTTCCGTTGGAGAGGATGCCCGTCCTAAAGGCGATGTCATCGCCGTCAAAGAGCCTCATGAGCTCCACGATGTCGCGCCCCGTGGACACGCCAAAGCGTACGCCCGCCTCCTGCACCTCCCTGATCGCGTCCATCGTCCTTTTTGACGCATGCTCCTGGCCCAAAGGTATGAGCGTACCGTCCACGTCCGACAACACCAGCTTGATCATGGTCCACCTTTCCACCTTGGCGCAAGTGCCTGGCTCTTTTCTTCTATACTAATACCGCAACGTCTCACCAACCCAAAAACCATGAGAGAAGACCATGCTCAACGTCGTGCTTGTAGAACCAGAGATACCTGCCAACACGGGAAACATCGGGCGCACCTGCGTGCTGACCGGCGCCCGGCTGCACTTGGTGGGGCCCATGGGCTTCGACCTGTCGCACAAGTCCATACAACGGGCCGGGCTTGCGTACTGGCAGAGTCTTGACGTCAAGACGTACGAATCGTGGGACGAGTTCGCGCGCGTCTGCATTCCTCGCCTCGACGAACACGTGCATCTGCTTACGAAGACGGGCAGGCGCACCTATGCGGAATCGACCTATCGCCAAGGCGACTGGCTCGTCTTTGGCAAGGAGTCCGCTGGCCTTGACAAGGAGCTACTTGATCAACATCCCGACCTGTGCGAGAGCATTCCCATGCGGTCGGACGACGCGCTCGCGAACGCCAGCAGCTGGCACCAAAGCTTTGCCCAGGCGCATCCAGAGCTGCGCGAGGACATCTGCGGCAACTATGTTGACGAACGCGCCGGGTGGATCACGTCGCTCAACCTTTCCAATGCCGTGGCCATCGTCCTGTACGAGGCGTTGCGCCAAAACGACTTCCGCTGGTAAAAGTGGCCGATTGGGGCTAGGCCCCTTTCGGCCAAAAACGGAAATGGCCGATTGGGGCTAGGCCCCTTTCGGCCACTTTTTGGCCACTCGGGCGGCCCGTCGCTTTTGGCCGCCGGCGCAGGCGGCCACGAACGTCAGGCGCCTTCGTCCAGGCGCTGGCGTCGACGCATGTCCAAAAGGGTCAGCTGGCGAATGGTCGACGCGACCGGAATGGCCACCAGCATGCCCGCAAAGCCCGCGACGCCACCGCCGATGGTGACCGCAACCGTCACCCACACCGGTGGCAACACCGTGCGCGGATCACCCACGTGGGGCAGCAAGAACGTGGCCTCGAGCATCTGAGCCAAGGCGACCACGATCGCATAGGCCAAGGCGATCCACACGTTGCTAATGACCACCATAAACGTCCCCACGACAAGACCCACGGGGTAGCCCACGATCGGCACCAGCGCCATGATGCCCAGCAGCGCACCGACGCCCAGCGCATACGGGAATCCCAGCACCAGCAGAACCGCGGTCCCCACCGTCCCCAGGATCAGGGCCTCGATGAACTGCCGAACGATGAAGTTGTGAAACGTCGAGTCTGCGACGCCCATTACCAGCGCGATTCGCTCGACGCGCTTGTCTCCAAGGTAGACCGTCATGGTCTGCATGGTCTTGTTCCCCATGTCCGTCGTGTCGGTAAGCAGGATGAACGAGAACATGATTCCAAAGAAGGTGGTCATGAGGGCGCTGACCACCGAAAAGACCTGCGTGGTGATGGAGCCCACCGTACCGCCAAACACACCCTTGACGGCGCCGCTCAGGTCCATGTTCTGAAGCCCCTGCACCAAGTCGCCGTCCAAGAAGTCCTCCACGGTCGGCCGTATGGGCTGCAGCAACGGCAGCTGAATGACGCCTTCGATAAAATCGCGGCCGTTGCGCTGCACCATGCTCACGGTGTCGATGAGCGCGGGGATCAACGTGGAGGACAGCAAGGCCAGTCCCAAAAGGGCCAGGATCACCGTGATGGCGAGCGAGACGGGCCGACGAATGCCGGCGACGATTGACGAGTCGCTGTTGGGCAAGAAGTGACGCTCGAAGAAACGCGTGGGAATGGCAATCACGTATGCGATGGCAGAGCCCAGCACCAAAGGAACGATCGCCGTAAGGACAATGCCCAAAAAGGACACGATGGCATGCCAGCTCTGAAACACCGCACATACAAGGATTACGATTCCCCCGTATACCAGAGCCTCTTGCAAGGTCGGTTTTTTCACTGCTCCGCCCTCCGCATGAAAGGCGGCATCTGTTGCGTGCGCGCCGCATCCGCTATTTGGAACAGCGCGTCGGCGACGGCATCGTCCGCGCTCGCGCCGATGTGCCAACGAGCCGCGCGGGCGACCTCGGGACTTGCGTTGGACACCGCGACGGAGTTGGGCACGGCCTCGATCATGGAGAGGTCGTTTTCCGAATCGCCAAACACGGCGACCTCGTCCAACGACAAGCCCAGCTCGCGTGCCAGGTACCGCACGGCCGTGCCCTTGCTCCATCCCGCGGGAGATATGTCGATGATGGGCGCAGTGGGGCTGGGGAACACGAAGTCCATTGACGAGAACTCCTCGCGGAGCATGTCGCGCACCCGCGTGATGTGCGCACGGTCGCCCGCGCACCATACGTTGGCCTTTACGTAGGTCGGCTCGCCCAGCGAACGAACCGAGCGACGGAAATGCGGGAAGAGCCTCATGCAGTCCTGCGCCTGCTTGTCGTTAGGCGACACGAAGTAGCCCGAGCCCTCCTCGCTCGAGGTGGTGAGGTCGTACAGGGCCAGGCACGCGTCGGGCACGTCCAGCAAGACCTCGGCCAGGCGGTTGAGCTCTGCCCCGTCGAGGGTCTCCACGTGCACGAGCTCGCCGTCCACATACACCATCTGCCCGTTGACGGGCGCACCGGTGGCGTAGCAGGCCGCGTCGTCTCCAAACATCCAGCCCAAGTCACTTGGGATGCGCCCCGACACGGGGCCAAAGCGTAGCCCCGCGTCCAACATCGCATGAATGCCAGCGAGGGCATGGTCGGTGGCGCGCGGAAGGCCGTTCTTTATGAGCGTGTCGTCCAGATCCGTCAGTACGAGCTTAATCATGTTTCATCTTCCTATATGTTCGAATCCTCGTTCATGAATGCGGGCATGCCGCCGGTCTTGGACGCCTCCACGATGTCGAGCAGGGCGTCCGCCACGGCATCCTGCGCGCTCGGCCCGATGTGCCAGCGCGCCGCGTCCGCAGCGGCGGCCGTCGCGTTTTCCATCGCGACCGAGTTGGGCACGTAGCGCAACACGTCGAGGTCATTCTCTGCGTCGCCAAAGACCACGACCTCGTCCAGGCCAATCCCCAGCTCGCGCACGAGCACCTCCACGCCCTTGGCCTTGCTCCAACCCTTGGACGCGACGTCGATGTAGTTGACGTGCGGGTTAGGATACACGAAGTCGAGCTCCGGCACCAGGTGCATGAGCTGCGCACGCACCTCGTGCAGGCGCTTCTTGTCCCCCACCACGCGAATGTTTGCCTTGTAGATGGGCTGATCCTCCGGAATGCGCACGAGCACCTTGCCGATGCGCCCGAACTCGCTGTAGTACTCGCCGATCTCCAGGGCAGATATGCCCACCGAATAGCGATTGCCAAAATCGTTGATCATCAACGCGGTGCCCGGGAAGTCGTAGACGGTGTTGGCAACCTTTTGCAGCCCCTCGTAGGGAATGGGCTTGTCAAAGATGAGCTCGCCGTCCAAATACACCAGCTGGCCGTTGACCGTCACCCCCGTTCGGTACGCCTCGTGGTCCTCCGCAAACAGCAGGTGCAGGTCCCACGGCACGCGTCCCGTGCAAGGACCAAAGCGCAGGCCGGCGTCGAGCATGGCGTGTATGGCCGCGCGGGCGCGCTGCGTCGCATGCGGCAGACCGACGCGAATGAGCGAGTCGTCCAAATCGGACAAGGCGAGTTTAATCATGACATCCCTTCCGCTGTCTATTGCAACATCGAGTGTATCAATTCGCAGAGACGTGCTAGATGCAAAACGGCAAACATGCTAAGGATGTGAACATGCGACGCACAGCGTAGAATATAAGCTACGTGCACCCAACAGAGAGGACAATTGCATGAAGCTCGCCATTGGCAACGACCATACCGCCGTAGAACTCAAGAACACCATTATGTCTCACTTGCAAGACAAGGGCATAGAGGTCGTAAACGTAGGCACGGACTCTTCCGAGAGCTTCGATTACCCCCTGAGCGGATATCGCGTGGGCAAGCTCGTGGCGGCAGGCGACGTGGACTGTGGAGTGCTGATCTGCGGCACGGGCGTGGGCATAAGCCTTGCCGCGAACAAGGTACCCGGCGTACGCGCATGCGTGTGCTCCGAGCCGTACACCGCCGCGCTCTCGAAGCGCCACAACGACGCCAACATCATCGCCTTTGGCGCGCGCGTCGTGGGCGACGAGATGGCCAAGCTCATCGTGGACTCGTGGCTCGAGGCGTCCTACGAGGGCGGTCGGCATCAGCGGCGCGTGGACCTCATCACAACAATCGAGCAGACCGGACGGCTGGAGGCCGCGGAGTAGCGCCTGACGCTGGCAGCCGCCAAAAGTGGCCGAAAGGGGCCTAGCCCCAATCGGCCACTTTTGGCATTCGGATCTTGGGAAGGCGGGCCTATCGTTTGGTGGGCACCTCCGCGAGGGCGTCGAAGCGGTTTATGCGGATGAGTATTTGGTCTAGGTCCAGGGCGCTCCAAAGCAGCGCCTTGTTCCGATTGCCGACGAACACGCGCACGTTGCGCCCGTTGCGAATGACGATGGACCGCCGCCATTCCATGGCGCTGATCTGCCTATACGAGATGGTGGACTTGCCCCCCACAAACGGCGTGACTTCCATGTGGTCGTCGTAGGTCACGACCTTGTAGCGTCTGAGCAGCCACCAATAGACGAACGACACCACCAAGTACGCGTCGAAGAAGCACAGGGGAACGGACGGGTCGACCTCGAACACGCCCACCATGCAGAGCCATCCCAGCAAGACCCCCAGCGCGCCCATAAAGATCATCGCGAGGACCAGGGACCAGGTGAGCCTCCTGCCGATTACATAGGTGACGTGGTGCGTGTGGTGACGCTCGGAAATCTCGGCGTCCTTAGACCACAGATGGTTCGCCGCCACCAAGGGGATTCCCACGGCGACGATGATAAGAGCAAGGTCCAGTTCCACGTGCTCCCCTCCCCAACGCGCTCCCAGACGTCGCTAGGCCAACAGGCGCTGGCGCACGGATGCCACGTCCTCGTCCGGGACGCCACATTCCAGCAGGTAGTCCTCTACGCTACCGTGCTCGATCTCCAAGAGGTCGAGCGCATGCTCGACGTTCTTTGGGTCGGAGGTCATGCCCTCGCGAAACCGGTTGCCGCCTTCGTTGAGCCAGTCCTCCCTAAAGGCCTCGTCTCGCATGAGGTGGGCCCATGACTGCATGTAATCCGCCACGATGTCCCACTTGTCCACGCCCGCGAGGCTCAGGAGCAGCATGGCCAGAATGCCCGTCCGATCCTTGCCGACCGCGCAGTGAAAGAGAATGCATCCCTCTGGCGCCTCTGCCATGAACTTGAAGCAGGCGCGCACGCCCTCGTAATTCTCCAATATGGCCTCGTACACATGGGTCATGGAGAACTCTTGTGCCGCGATCAGCCTCTCGAAGCGCTCGATGTCGGCGGCATTGTAGCTCAGCAGCGGAATGTTGGCATACATGACGTCGGCCCCCAACGACACGTCGGGCATATGCTGCACCTCGGAGGCGTCGCGCAGGTCGATGACTGCCCTTACGCCATAGCGCTGCAAGAACCTCACGTCCCACGCACTCAGCCCGCTGAGGCCATCGGCACGCAGGAAGCGACGGTACTGCGTGCGTCCACCGTTGAGCGTAGGATAACCGCCAAGGTCGCGCACGTTGTGTGCGCCATAGAGGGGCAGGCGTTTCCAAGGTTCTTCGTGAGGCTCCATAAGATCCCTTCTGCATGTCGTCCTAATGCGTTTCAACACACCTACTCTAGCGCATTTTGTGCGACAAAAGAACCTCAACACCCTTTGGGCATGGGCCTTACGTCAGCAGGTGCGAACGCACGCTCTCGAGCTGTTCTCGCGTGACGTCACAGCTCAGCAGGTAGTTCTCGACCGTACCATACCCATCCCTCAGGCGGTCAAGCACGGTTCGTATGGCCTCCAGGCGCAGCTCGAGCTCGCGCCGCTTGGGCGCCTTTCCCCCAAAGACCGATGCGTCGACCTCCGCATCCGACCCAAAGGAATAGCAATAGTCGGCCACGATGCGCTCGCGGCTCGCACCGGCAAGGCCCAGCAGCAGCATGGCGGTGACGCCCGTGCGGTCCATGCCCGCCGCACAATGGAACAGCACGCACTCTTGCGGCTCCGCCGTGGCAAAGAAGGAGAAGATCCGCCTGATCGCGTCCTTGTTCGCCAGCATGGTGAGGTAACCCAGCGTACGGAAGTCGTCGTCACGCACGGCTTCCAGCGAGGGGTCGGACAGGTCGATGTCATAGAGCGGCACATGCAAAAACCGCACGCCCGGCATGCGCGCGATCTTGTCGGGGGCCACGGACACCTCGTGGTCTCCGCGCAAGTCCAGGACCAAGCGCACGCCATACGCGTACAGCCGCTCCTGGTCCTGCGGACTCAGCATGTCCAGGCTTCCCGAGCGCACGAAGCGCCGCCACGAGGTCGCGCCCCGCTCGACGGCATAGCCGCCTAGCTCGCGCACGTTAAATCCCGTCCGCAGGTCCAGCCGACGGTCTGGCTCGAGCTCGGTCGGCTGTCCGCCCCAAAAGGCTCGCCAGCGCTCGCGTATGCCCATGTCCTTCCCTTCCGCATTGGCGGGGTGGCAGCGGGTCCGTCCCCTGCCACCCCGCGACGACGCTAGATGCCGGTCTTCTGAAGCTCCCGCTCGATGCGGTCAAACACGTTGTCGGCGATGTCGTCGCCCTCCAGCTTGAACCCCTGCCCCTGGCGGAAGTTCTCCTTGGCGACCGAGATCATGAGCTTGATGCGGTTGAGCTGGTTGACCTCGCTCGCGCCGGGGTCGTAGTCCACCGCCACGATGTTGCTTTGCGGATGCAGCTGGCGGAGCCGCTTGATCACGCTCTTGCCCACCACGTGGTTGGGCAGGCACGCAAACGGCGAGGCGCACACGATGTTGGGCGTGCCCGTCTCTATGAGCTCGATCATCTCGGCCGTGAGGAGCCAGCCCTCGCCCATGGTGTTGCAAAGCGACAGGACCTCCTCCGCCTTCTTGCCCAGCTCGAAGATCTGCGTGTACGGCTCGAAGCGCGTGCTGGCCTCCAGCATGTCGTTTATGGGCTTGCGCAGCGCGTCGATGGCCGCAATGCCTATGCCGTGCGTCAGGCGCTTCTTGGCCTTGGTGCCCAGCTCGTGGCGCAGATTGATCTGGTTGGAGGTGCCAAACAGGAAGAAGTCTATGAGGCCCGGGACGTTTGCCTCGCAGCCCTCCGACTCTATGACGCGGACCACGTCGTTGTTCGCCGTGGGGTGGAACTTGACCAAGATCTCTCCCACCACGCCCACGCGTGGCTTGGACCGGTCGTTGACCAGCGGCAACGCCTCAAAGGCGTCCACGGTCTCCTGGCACAGGCGATAGAAGGCCTTGCGAGAAGCCCCCGGCACCTGTATGCGCGCACGCGACATGAGCGTTTCGTACAGCTGGTCCGCAGCGCCCGGAACCGCCTCGTAGGGACGCGTTCGATACAGGCACTGCATGATGAGGTCGCCGTACAGCAGCGCGTAGATGGCGCCCATCAACAGCTTGGGCTTCAATATGGTAAATCCCGGGTTGGACTCGTCCAGGCCACCGGCCACCGAAAGCGATATGACCGGGATCTCGGGATGACCCGAGTCCTTGAGCGCCTTTCGGATGAGCGCGATGTAGTTGGTGGCACGACAGCCGCCGCCCGTCTGCGATATGAGCACCGCCGTACGCGTCAGGTCGTACTTGCCCGACAAGACCGCGTTCATCAGCTGGCCCGTCACGAGGATCGACGGGTAGCAGATGTCGTTGTTGACGTACTTGAGGCCCGCGTCCACGGCGCCCGGATCCACGGACGGGAGCAGCACCACGTTGTAGCCGCCATGGCGAAGCACGGCCTCCACGACGTCAAAGTGAATCGGCGACATCTGCGGGGCAAGGATGGTGTAGCCTTTGTCCTGCATCTCCTGCGTGTAGCGCACCTTGTCGAACGCGGCCGTATGGGACCTGCGATAGACCGGGGGACGACGGCGCAGGTCCGTGCTGCGCGCCTGCTCCAGGGAGCCGTCCGCCATATGCACGGCCGGAGGCTCGACCTCCTCCGCCTCGCCACGCTCGCACAACAGCTCGAGCTGCTCGCGCTCCTCGGCAAGCGCCGCCATGAGCGAGCGCACGCGGATGCGCGCGGCGCCCAAGTTGGAGACCTCGTCGATCTTGAGCACGGTGTAGATCTTGCCGCTCGCCTCCATTATCTCCTGCACCTGGTCGGTGGTCAGAGCGTCGAGGCCGCAGCCAAAGCTGTTGAGCTGGATGAGGTCGAGGTCGTTGCGGGCCGCCACGAAGCGCGCCGCGCGATACAGGCGCGAATGGTACATCCACTGGTCGACCACGCGAATCGGCCGCTCGGGCTCCATCTTGTGGGCGACGCTGTCCTCCGTGAGCACGGCGAAGCCAAAGCTGTTGACGAGCTCCGGAATGGCATGGTTGATCTCGGGGTCATTGTGGTACGGACGGCCGGCGATCACGATGCCATGCGCGTCGTGCTCCTCGATCCATGCGAGCGTCTCGTCTCCCAGCCGATGCATGGTCCGCTTGAACTCGTCGTCTGCCTGCCAGGCACGCTCGACCGCCTGGTCGATCTCCTTGCGGGTGATGTGCGTGCCGCGAAAACGCCCCTTGCCCTCCTGCGCGTCCTTCTCGCGCTGGACGGACACGACCTCGTACAGACGGCGCTTGAGCTCGCGCTTGTCGTCGTAGGGCAAAAACGGCGCCAGGTACTCCACGTTTGGCGACGAGAGCTCGTCCACGTTGAGCTCGAGCGCCTGCGGATAGCTCATGACGATCGGGCAGTTGTAGTGGTTGGTCGCGGACTCGTCCTCCTGACGCTCCCAGCGCACGCAGGGCATCCAGATAAAGTCCACGTCCTTGGCCAGCAGGTTCATGATGTGGCCATGGCTCAGCTGTGCCGGGTAGCACACGGACTCGCTGGGCATGGACTCGATGCCCGCCTCGTAGATCTTTTTGGTCGACTGGTCGCTCAGCACCACCGAGAAGCCCAGCTCCGTAAAGAACGTGTGCCAGAACGGGTAGTTCTCGTACATGTTGAGCGCACGCGGGATGCCCACCGTGCCACGACGCGCGTCCTGGGGCTTGAGGCCCTCGCGATCGAACAGCAGCTCGTTCTTCTGCTTGAACAGGTTGGGCGCCTCGACCTTGCCCTTGCGCGAGCGTCCGGAGCCCTTCTCGCAACGGTTGCCGGTGATGAAGCGACGTCCGCCGCCAAAGTCGTTGATGGTCAGCAGGCAGTTGTTGGAGCAACGCCCGCAGTGCGCCTTGGTGAGCTTAACCGTCAGCTCGTTGAGGGCATGGCGGTCCAGCACGGTGGACACGCCGTCGTTGCCCGCGCGGTCGCGCGCAAGCAGCGCCGCGCCGTAGGCACCCATGGCGCCCGCGATGTCCGGGCGGATAACGTCGCGCCCTGTGAGCAGCTCGAACGCGCGCAGCGTGGCGTCGCTCATAAAGGTGCCGCCCTGCACCACGATGTGCTTGCCGATCTCGTCGTAGTCACGCAGCTTGATGACCTTGAACAGCGCGTTCTTGATGACGGAGTACGAGAGGCCGGCCGCCACGTCGCCTATGGTCGCGCCCTCCTTCTGCGCCTGCTTGACGCGCGAGTTCATGAACACCGTGCAGCGACTGCCCAGGTCCACGGGGTGCTCTCCCCTTACGGCCGCCTGGGCGAACTCCTGCACCGTCATGCCCATGGAGTCCGCAAAGCTCGCCACGAACGAGCCGCAGCCCGACGAGCAGGCCTCGTTGAGCGCGATGTGGTCGATCACGCCGTCGCGCACCTGCAGGCACTTCATGTCCTGTCCGCCGATGTCCAGGATGAACTCGACGTCAGGCACGAACGCCTGGGCGCCACGCAGGTGAGCCACCGTCTCCACCTCGCCCGAGTCGGCGCGCAGGGCCTCGATCAGGATGCCCTCGCCATAGCCCGTGGTCGTCACGTGGCCGATCTCGCAGTCGGTGGGCATGTGGCCGTAGATGTCGTTCATGATGGCGCGCGCCGTGCCCAGCACGTCGCCGTTGTTAACGTCGTACCACGTGTAGAGCAGCTCGCCCTTCTCGCCCACCACGGCGGCCTTGAGCGTGGTCGAGCCGGCATCGATGCCAATGAACACGCGGCCGTGGTATGCGTCCAGCTTGCCCTTGGGCACGACCTCCTGGTCGTGGCGCGCATGGAACGCGTCGAGGTCCGCCTGGGTCGCGAACAGCGGGTCCAGTCGCGCGACCTCCGAGCCCTGCGTGTCGCGCAGGTCGTTGAGCGCGTCGATGACCTGCTGGAAGGTCACGCGCTTGTCCGTCTCGCCCGCAAGCGCGGCGCCCGTCGCCACGAACAGATGCGCGTTTTGCGGCACGATGCGGTGTTCCTCGTCCAGGTTGAGGGTGATGTAGAAACGCTCGCGCAGCTCGGACAGATACTGGAGCGGGCCGCCCAAAAAGGCGACGTAGCCACGAATGGGGTGTCCGCACGCCAAGCCGGACACCGTCTGGTTGGCCACGGCCTGGAATATGGAGGCCGCGATGTCTGCCGGCGCGGCGCCCTCGTTGAGCAGCGGCTGCACGTCGGACTTGGCAAACACGCCGCAGCGGCTCGCGATGGGATAGATGTGCGTCGCGCCCTTTGCCAGCTCGTTGAGGCCGGGCGCATCGGTCTTGAGCAGCGACGCCATCTGGTCGATGAAGGCGCCCGTGCCGCCCGCGCACGTGCCGTTCATGCGCTGCTCGATGCCGTTGTCGAAGTAGATGATCTTGGCGTCCTCGCCGCCCAGCTCGATGGCGCAGTCCGTTTGGGGAATCAGCATCTCCACCGCGCGCTTGCTCGCGATGACCTCCTGCACGAACTCCAGGTCGAGCCACGTGGCCAAGAGCATGCCGCCGGACCCGGTAATGGACACGCGCATCGAGGCGTCGCCCAGCACCCTTTTGGCACGGGCAAAGAGCTCCTTGGCCGTCGCGCGGATGTCGGTGTGATGGCGCTCGTAGTTGGCGTACACCACGTTGTTGTTTGCGTCGATCACGGCCAGCTTGACCGTCGTCGAGCCCACGTCGATGCCCAGACGCAGGTTGGCATGCCTGAAGTCTGCGGGATGGGCAGGCTTTAGCTCCGCGCCATCGGCGACAAGGGCCACGGCAGGCTTCGCCGCGCTTTGGGCCGCACTCGAACTAACGGTTCGTACCATGGTCAAGCTCCTTAGAACAATCCTGCACGGCGGCAGAGACGGACGGGATGTCAAACTCGATGGGGCGGCCGTACAGGTCGCCCGGCCTTACGAACATGAGGGAGGTCATGATGCACGCCATGGCCTTATCGCTTTCTTGCATGCCGGTCGTGAGCCAGCGCACCAACACGCCCACCTCGGCAGATATGACAAAGGTGAGGTAGTAGTCGAACACGGGAAGCGCCAGCGCGGAGTAACCGTCCAAAGCACGGCTCTGCACCACCTCGCGCACCATGTCCTTGATCTTCTCCACAAAGGCGGGGTCGCCCCCCTCGCCGAGCAACGCGGACAGGATCTGCCCGTTGGCCCTAAAGTACGCGAGCACGCGCTCGGAGCCGGGACACGGCCCGAACGACCGGATCGCCTCTTCCAGCTCCGGCAACGTGACCTGCGATATGTCGTAGGCAAGCGGTGCCAGCTCGACGAGGATCTCGTCCTCGATGGCGCTCACCAAGGCCGGGATGTCCTTGTAATGGGAGTAGAACGTGCGTCGCGTCACGTCCGCTCGCTCGGTGACGTTGGTCACCCTCACGCGCGCGAGGTCGCCCGTGGCGTGGATCTCTTGCGCCAGGGCATCGCGCAACGCCAAGCGCGTTCGCAAGCTTCTTCGGTCGATCGTCTTCAACGGCGCTCCTTCACACTGTGTGTACAAATACACGGCATGTGTAGTATTGCGCATAGCGTGAAGTTCTTGCACCCGTGCACCAAAACTGCACATATGGCACATAGGCGGAGTGCGGGAAACTCCCCGATGCTTCACAGATGGCGCAGCACTCACGTATAATGGATGCCCTCACGCAAAGAAGCAAGGATGTGGCATGCAGGCTCCCTCTTGTGCGATCAGCAAATCCTTGGTGCGACGTTGCCTCGCACATGCGCAGCGTCGCACTTCGCAGCACGAGGCGCGGGTCGCCGCGTTGGTGCTTAGCTGCTTTTTGCTCACGTCCATCGGATGGATGCTCTGGATGGACGAGCTCTCTTGCTTTGAGTCGACTATGTCCGTCGAATTCCTTACGCTCGTGGTGAGCTATGCCGTGCAGGCGGGCGGAGCGGCCGCATACACCGCATACGCGCGACGTTGTCCCACGCGCATTACCTCTCGCACGTGCACGGCTGCCATTCTCTTGTTTGTGACCGCCTTGCTGCCCGTCGTCTTTGGCTCCTATGCCACCGTGGTGGGCTTTGGGATGGCCGCAAACCTGCTGTGCGGCATGTTGCAGGCACACTATGTAACCCGCTTGGCGCAACTCGTCGCGAGCGAACGTCGGGCCACCGTTTTTGGCGGCGCATATGCCGCGTCGACCGTCGCCAGCTGGCTGCTCTCGCACGTGGCGACCGGGCTCGTGCAAGGAGTACCGGGCCTCGTGTCGTGCTGCGCCCTGGCCATCCCCGCGGCATGCGCGACGATGTGGGTGGAAAGGGTCGCACAGACAGACCCGAGCGACACAGGCGCGTCGGACGCGCCCGACGGCGTCATGGACGCCATGACCCGTACCTTTGCGCCCTGTCTGGCGCTCGTGCTTCTCATGAGCGTAACGAAGAACCTTGGGTTTGGCTTTCCCGTCCAAGACCTCGCGGAAGGCGTTGACCTTGCCACCTCGCGGCTGTTCTATGGGGCGGGGCTTCTTGGTGCGGGACTCGTCTTCGATCGGGACCGCAGCTTTGGCATGTTCTTTTGCGTCTGCTCGCTCATGCTTCCCTTTGTGTCGTTGGCGCTTGTCGGCACGGGCACCTCGGCCATGACGATATGGGCCTTGAGTTACCTGCTGTTTGGATTCTTTTCGGTCTACCGCGTCGTGCTCGTCGCAGACCTTGCGTCGTCCACCCAACAGGTCTGGCTTGCGAGCGCAGGGCTCATGTTTGGGCGCTTGGGAGACGCGCTGGGCTCGTATGCCAACCTAGCCCTGGCCTCCAACACCGTGGCGCTGGTCGCACTCGCTGCCATCTCCTTTGTGGCGACCATGTGCGTGGCACGCCATGTGCATCGGTCCCACGCGAGCGCCGAGTCTCCAGAGCCAGCGCCCGCGCCCAACGAACCGCCGGCGATTGACGAACAGGCGGCCTTCGAGGCATACGCGCGAGCACACGACCTGTCGAACAGGCAACAAGAGGTCCTGCGCCTGATGCTGGACGGCTTGACGAACCAGCAGATAGGCACCAAGCTCGTGGTGAGCAACAACACCGTCAAGTTCCATGTGCGCAACGTACTGCACAAGACGGGCTGCAGCAATAGAGCGGAGCTGCAACAGAGCTACAAAGACTCCAAGCGCTAGCAACGCGTAAGGCCGACAACCGCAGCCCCAAACCCCCAACCACGAAGATTAGCGGCATGTGCTCCCCACCGAAGCTCATAGTCGCAGCTATCGGCCCGAAAGCTCCCGTTTTGCGTGCATTGCCTGCCGAATGCACGCGGTTTCGGAGGTTTCCGAGCGATTGTCGAGCCGAAACCTCCGTTTTTGCGTGTATGTCAATCTTGCGAGCGTCTTGCGGCCACCGTTCCCACAAAAATCAATCTCGCGAGGCTCGGTTCCCGCAAAAATCAATCTCGCGAGGCTTTTTTCACGCCAAAGTCAATCTGGCGAGGGTTTTTCCCGCAAAACTCAATCTGGCGAGCCTCGCCAAATGAGAAAACCTAGGAATTTCCCTCGCGAGACGCACTTTGCTAGGAATTCTCCCTCGCCAAACGCGATTTCGCGGGAGGCCGACCAGAAGGGGCTCGGCTTCAATCGGCTATTGTATGCGCAAACGGACATTTGGCCGAAAGGGGCCTAGCCCCAATCGGCCAATCCACGTGAGGCTGGCCGAAAGGGACCTAGCCCCAATCGGCCACTTTTGCCGGGCGCGGGCGGTGCCAGCCAGAACCTGCTGCTATGGGCTTCGGTGGGGAGCATATGCCGATAATCATGGGGGCAAGACGATCCGCGCAGGCGGCTCTCTTATCCACGCAATTCCCACAACCCGCCCCGCGCTCTTATATACTTAATCCATGGCGTACCGGCAATCCAAACAGAAGGAGGAAACAGATGAAACGCAAAGCAAGCAAAGAGCTGGCCATGCTCGCAGCCGTCATGTTGGTGTGGGCGGTAGTGCCAACGGTTTTCGTGGCACCCGCCCTGGCCGAGGAGGATCTGGCAATCGAGCTCGCCGAACCAGCGATTGAAGCAGAGAATGAGGAAGACATTCTCATTACCACGCAGGCTGACGAGTGCCCCAAGGGCGGAGAACATACCTGGGAAATAAAGATCCAAAAGGCGACGTTTAACCAGTCGGGCACCTACTATGGCGTGTGCACCAAATGCGGTATCGACGGACGAGAAATTGGAGCGATGGTGCCCTTGGTACCCATCACCGAGGTCAAGCTATCCAAGACCACGTACACCTACAACGGAACCGCCCACAAACCAACGGTCATGGTCTATACCCCCGACGGTCCTATGGCACCCGACCAATACAAGGTCACGTACTCCAACAACGTAAATGCTGGCACAAAGACCGCCATCGCAAAGCTGACGATGACCAGCAACTGGTTCGAGGGCACCAAGAGACTCAAGTTCACCATCAAGCCAGCAGCAAACACGCTCGCCGTAACGGGCAAGACCGCCACCGCATCGTACGCATCCGTCAAGAAGGCCAACGTCGTCGTCAAGCGTGCCAAGGCCATGACCGTAAAAAAGGCTCAGGGCACCGTGACTTACAAGAAGAAGAGCGGCAACAAGAACTTCACCATTAACAAGAAGACTGGCAACGTCACCGTCAAAAAGGGCACCAAGAAGGGCACGTACAAGATCAAGGCCCAGGTGACCGCCGCCGGCAACACCAACTACAACAGCATCTCCAAAGTAGTTACCTTTAAGGTCACCGTTGCATGATGGCCGATTGGGGCTAGGCCCCTTTCGGCCACTCTTCGGCCCTGGTGCCAAGCGTTACCCCACTCCCCGGCGTTCCGGCGTGGGAAGTGGCCGATTGGGGCTAGGCCCCTTTCGGCCACTCTTCGGCTGTTTCGGCCCACCCCGCCCAGCCGGCCGGGACGCCTAATTGGCCGAAAGGGGCCTCGCCCTAATCGGCCAATAATCGAACCCGACGCGACAGGGTCTGATACGGCGGAGCCCGACGCGACAGGGTCTGATACGCGGAGCCCGACGCGGCGGAACCCGTCCTTGTCGCCC
>JAGCBF010000111.1 GCA_017652285.1 Atopobiaceae bacterium | reverse complement strand
GGCGTCGATCTCGTCTATGAACACTATGGACGGCGACGCGTCCTTTGCCTGCTTAAACAGATCGCGCACGCGAGATGCGCCCACGCCCACGAACATCTCCACAAAGTCAGAGCCAGAAATCGAGAAGAACGGCACGCCCGCCTCGCCGGCCACCGCTTTTGCCAACAGGGTCTTGCCTGTGCCAGGAGAGCCCATGAGCAAAACGCCGCGCGGTATCTTGGCGCCCATGCGCTTGAATCGCTCCGGTTCCGCCAAAAAGTCGCGAACCTCCTTGAGCTCTTCCACGACCTCGTCGATGCCCGCCACGTCAGCAAACTTTACCTGCGGACGCGACCCATCTTCCATCTTCGCCTTCGTGTGGCCAAAGCCCATGGCCTTGCCGTTTTGGGCCTGCATCTGGTTCATAAAGTAAACAATGATGCCGATCATGAGCACCGTGGGCACAACGGATATAAGCAAGGTCTCCCAAATCTCGTTGGTGCTGGCATCCACGTCAAACTTTATGTTGGAATGCTTGGCCATGAGCTCGTCGAGGTTGTCTTCTCCCACATAGGCAGACCTAAACGACGAAATATGCTTGTTCTCCTTGTCCTTCATGCTGGCATAGTACTTGCCCGAAAGCGAACGTCCCTCGACCTTGTACGTGACCTCGGTCACGCGGTCTTCCTTTACGGCCGTCACGAACTCGCTCGTGGGAATGGTCGTGGGACGCTCACGGCTCAGCATGTTGCCGGCATTGAGCACAAGGTAGAGCAGCAACGCAGAAAGCACGACGATAAAGCCCGCGCCACGGCGACGGTTGGGCGGCATCGCTTCCGGCATGTCTTGGTTGTTGTTGTCTGAATCTGGCACGTAGGCTCCTATCGGATAAGGGACGCCCGCAGACGTCCCCTGGCATCAAATAAGCGTTCTCATTCTACCTGTTTGGCATGAGGTGTGAAGCGTTACCGCCCCGTGCTTTGTGGGCTTTTTGCATAGAACCAAAGGGTCGATGCGCAGGCGGGCGCTCCCGCCGCTACGAGTATACCTCTGGCTTAAGGACTCCCACGTACGGTAGATTGCGATAGCGCTCGGCAAAGTCAAGGCCATAGCCCACGATAAACTCGTTGGGCACATGGGTGCCCACATAGGCCGGCTCAAGGGCGGGCGTCTTGCCCGGTATGTCCTTGACGGCAAAGGCGACGACCTCTATGGAAGCCGGTTGCCGACTCGAGAGCAGGTTGATGAGGTAGTTTAGCGTAAGGCCCGAATCCAGGATGTCCTCCGCAATGAGCACGTGCCGACCCTCGATCTTGGTATCCAGGTCCTTGACGATGCGCACCACGCCCGAACTCTTTACGCCGTCGCCATAGCTCGACACCGCCATAAAGTCCACCGAGCAGGGGACGGTTATGGCACGCACGAGGTCTGCGGTAAACACGAAGGCCCCTCGCAACACGGTAACGACAAGCGGGTTCTTATCGGCGTAGTCCACCGATATCTGCTGCCCCAGACGCCGCACTATTGTCTGGATGTCTTCCTCCGAAAGAATTATGGACCCAATGTGGGGGTGCAACGGCGTATTCATGACAGCTCCTCTTGTATGATGGCCACTTTGTCGACAAAACGTATTATAATGTACCTAACCAACCACGGAGGGGTGGCAGAGTGGTTGAATGCAGCGGTCTTGAAAACCGCCGGGCCGAAAGGTCTCGCGGGTTCGAATCCCGCCCCCTCCGCCATGTGGCCGTAACGCCCGGAGCGCAGCTTCGGGCTTTTTTTGTCGCAAGCGACAGGCCCGCCGCCGTCGCCCTACTCGCTGGCCTTTTTGAACTCGTCCACAAACGAGCCAAACATGCCCTTGGTGCGACCAAGCTGCGTCCCCACGGCCTTGGCCGCGCTCTTCTTGTCGGTCTTGACGCTCTTCTTTGCCTTGCCGATCATGCGCCCAAGGCCATAGGCACCCTTTTCCACGGCGTCGCCGGCGGCCTTGCCCGCCTTTGCGGCCACTTGTTTGCCGCCCAGCTTGGCACGCGCGTAGCCCACGCCCGCCTTGGCCGCCAGCCCGCCGTCGAGCGACAGGCCTGCGGCACCTGGCTGTACCACCATGTAGCCGTCCTTGTAGCCAATAAGCATGTCGCCAGGTATGACCACGTTGCCTACCAGCGATTTTGCGACGCTCCCATCACTTACGTAAAACGCGCGGACACGCCCCGTCTTTGGGCTGAACTCCACGTCGGACACCCAGCCAAGCTCCTTGCCGTCGCTTGTCTTCGCGTCCATGCCCGTCCACAAGATGCACGCGTCCCAATCGAGGCCAAGGCGCTCTATGGCCTGCTCGTCCAGGCTGTCCGCACCACGCGTGGCAACCAGGCCAAAGTCGTTTGCCACCATGGAGTCAAGTGCCAAGAAGGCGTCGCGCCGCTTGATCATGCCGCCGACGTCGGGCTTGCGCACCAACATGCCCACCACGCCGAGTCCCTTGGGGTCAAACACCACCTGGTGAACTTGTCCCAAGACCGTAAGGTCCTTGTTCGACGCCTTGCACAGGTCTCCAGAAAACCCGCGCTTGGGCTCGAACACGTATATCCCCATAAGCTGGCTAACCTTAAGCATGCAACCCCACACACCTCGTTAAAAAAGCGGAGGAACACGTTGCAAGGCGCATTCCTCCGCATTCCGTTACGATAGCGATTGGACAAGGACTACTCTGCGTCCTCGGTGGCCTCTTCCTCGGCCTCGTCGGCTTCCTCGGCCTCGTCTTCCGCAGGCTCCTCGGCCTCGTCGGCCTCGTCGGCGGTCTCGATCTCGATGGTCTCGACCGCGGGCGCCTCGTCCTCTACGGCCTCTTCGACCTCGTCGGTGGCCTCGTCGCCTGCGTTGACCAACGAGTCGCGAAGCTGGTCCATGCGCTCGCGAGCAAGGTCGACCTTGGCACGAAGCTCGTCTGTCGTGGCGTCGACGTTGGGACGCACGCCCTTGATCTTGTCAGAAACCGCCTGCTGGCCACGCTCGTACGTGTCGATTGCGGAGTCCCATGCATCATTCATGGCGTCGGAAGCCATGGCACGGCTCTCGGCGCCAGAACGAGGGGCTAAGAGCACACCAGCGGCAAAGCCAGCCGCAGCACCAGCTAGGGCACCAAACGCAAACTTAAGAAGCTTCATAGGGTCCTCCTGACCATTTGTTAGCAAAAAACCTATAACCACACAACAGATAAAGGCGAGTATACCCCCAATTGTGCGGTTCTTCCCCGCAATATGGACAATAGCCCAGAAATCATGCACGAATGCGCTGTTGTATGCATCTCCTAAATAATTTTACGAGACATGCGTGGACCGCGGTCCAGCTCTTCGCCTTGCCAGTCGTCAAACGGCTGGTCGTCGTAGTACTGGCCATCGTATGGCTCGTCGATCGCCTGCTCGTACGCATCGAGACTATCCATCGACGCGTCGTCATAGTCGTCTTGATAATCGCCTTGGCCGATCAGTTGGGCGGCGTCTGGATCAGAGAGGCTCTGTATCAGACCGACAAGCCCCTGAACCGTTGCGTCGACGTCTGGCACGGAGCCTTCGCCACCGCTAAACGCCCAGTCCATGATCCACACCGCGCTCGAAAGCGCACCCGCCACCAACACGTCGTCCACGCAGTCGAGCCTGATGCTATAGGTACGGTCGTACGCCAGCTCGCGCCACGTGCGACCGGCAACGATGTTGTCCACAAGGTTCGTGCGCGCAAGCAGCTCCACCGTCACATGTTCCAAAAGATGCGCGAGCTCGGTGTCGCCCATGCAATCCTTAAACGTGGAGCCCGCGTCTCCCATGCACGCGTGGTCGATGATGGTGGGCAGGAGGTTATAGACCCGAGTGGTTCCCTCCAGGTCCTCGCTCGTCATAAGCGGTGCGTCCTCGGCAATCTGGACCGTCGCCGTTAGGTACTCGGTGCCAACAACCACACGGATGATGTCTATGAGCTGCGCCATTGATATGCCCTTCTTCGTTGCAAAAGTGGCTCCATTATAGCCATAAGCGTGGCATTGGGAACGTCACAAAGCGGGTTGCCCCAATGATATGGCCGCTACTCGTCCTCTTTTGGTTCCGGTTCCTCGGCCTTGGCCACGCGCAGCATCGAAAGCCGACGCCCCCGCATGGACTGCACGGTAAAGGTGTAGCCGTCCTTCTCAAACGAATCGCCCGGACGAGGCAGCTTGTCGGCGAGCTCGAGCACAAAGCCGGCGATCGTCTCGTATTCCGCATTGTCCTCTATGGGCCAGCCCAGCTCGATGGCGTCGTCTATGGAGTAGCGACCGTCTACCATCCATTCGCCTTCGCCCAACTGGTTGAGGTAACGATTGTCGGGGTCAAACTCGTCCTCGATCTCTCCCACGACCTCTTCCACGATGTCCTCTATGGTAATGACGCCCGCCGTGCCACCGTATTCGTCCACCACGATGGCCATCTGCTCGTGCTCGTTTTGCAACTCAGAAAGCAGGGGGAATATGTCTTTGGTCTCGGGCACGAACTTGGCCTGCCGCATGTAGCGACTCACGCGGTGGTCGGCCGCGCCTTCGTCGAGCACGGGCGTAATGAGGTCCTTGATGTGCGCGATGCCCACGATCCTGTCGACGTCCTCGTGATACACGGGCACGCGGCTGTAGCCCGTGCGACGCATGACCGTAAGCACTTCCGCACAGGTCGCGGTGTCTTCCGCGGTCTCCACGTCCACGCGCGGAACCATGACCTCGCGCGCGACCGCGTCGCCCAGGTCGATGACGTCGTGAATCATGGACTTCTCTTGCTCGGTCAGCTCCTCCGCGTCCGTCACCATGTAGCGAATCTCTTCTTCGCTCACGTTTTGGCGGTCTTCGGCGCTCTTTATGTGCAGCAGCGTTGCCAGCCCGTTTGCGCTCGCCGCCGTAAGCCACACCAACGGCTTCGCGAGCTTGGAAAACGTCTGCAGGGGGCCAGCCACGCGCTTGCTTACCCTTTCTGCGTCGGCCATGGCCATGCGCTTGGGAACCAGCTCGCCCACCACAATGGAGAAGTACGACAGCGCCAGGGTAATGAGCACGGTCGCGATGCTGCGCGACGCCGGCACGCCCAAGCTTTCGAGCCATGCACCCACGGGGTCAGACAAGCTCGTGGCCGCAAAGGCGGAGCTCGCAAAGCCCACCAGCGTAATGGCCACCTGGATCGCGGCCAAAAAGTCGCCGGGACTCTCTATGACGCTCGCGGCCGTCGCGGCGCGCTTGTCGCCTTCTTCGGCCTCGTGATCGAGCACGACTTTTTTGGCGGTGGAAAGGGCCATCTCCGACATAGAGAAGTAGCCGTTAACAAGCGTGAGTAGTACCGTGACGGCAATCGATATTGCTATGTCCATGCGGGCGGGCCCAGCCTCCTTGGTAGGTCAAACAGTAAAATTTAGTGTAACAGATGCATGACGCAAGTGGCCGATTGGGGCTAGGCCCCTTTCGGCCATTTTTCACGTCAAGTGGTCGACATCGATGTCCACGGACAGATGCGTGCCTGCGACTTACGCCAGCTCGAAGCCCGCCTCCGCAATCGCCTCGCTCAGCAAGGCTTGCTCCAGCTCGCCTTCGTATTCAACCACGCCGGTCTCGTGGTTGGCACGCACGTTTTTGGCCCCGCGGTCCTCAAGCGCGGTGGACACGAGCTTCTCGCATGCAGGGCAGTGCATGCCCGCGACGTTTACGCAGTGCTTTTGGGCGGTCGCTTCCGAATGCGCTGCAAACAGATCCTTGAGTCCCATGATGTTCTCCTTTGTATACAAACTCGTTAAGAAAGTATACCCAACTCGTTGTCGGCAGCGCGCTCCGACGGATTACGCACCACCAAAATAGTCGCAACAAAAAAGCCGATTCCACGCCCGCAAAACGGTAGCCCCTCCATAACACGAGGTCAGGCATACCGGCGTGCAATTTGCTGCGCACTTCGTGCGCATTGGATGCCAAAGTGAGGCCAACTTGGGCACCTACGCTGTGTCACCACGGTAGGCCACAAACAAAAGGAGACCTTATGGCACTGTATTGGCCCGATCAAAAAGTCGCGCTCGACATCATCGACGATCCGTATCGGCGGCCGTTCGAAGGCGACGACAGCTACACCGTAATACGGGTAACGAGCGAAGAGCTCTGCAACTTCGAATCGTACAAAGCCGTCATGGAGCACCTCTGCACGTTGCTGAACAAAGAGATGCCGACCATGCCTGGTTGGGAAGAGAAGAGCCGCGAGCTGCACGAACTTCTGTTTACCGAGACCTTGTCTGACTTTGAGGAGTGCCCCGTGGACCCTTTTGACTACGAAGAGGACCTCGACGATTTGGGAAGCCTGGCCAACGTGGAGATTCTTGCCTCGAGCCAAGACGAGGCGGAACGCATGCGCGCTGCCGCGCGAGAAAACGGACAGTACGTACGCGGCGTTAGCGTTTGGGACGGACCGGTGCCACGCGGTTCGTTTGAGATGGTTTCGGAAAACACGCGCATGAGCACGCCCGAATACTTCTTTTTCCGAAAGGCAAACCAGCTTCCCTTGGCCAAGGCCATAGCCCTGGGCATAGAGCTGTGCGGAAAGTATCGCACGCAACTAACCCAATACGACCGTGGCAGCGGCTACGACTTCCTTAGGAGCCCTCGTACCACCCGAGAAACCATTAGGCGGTATCTGCGAGACGCACGGGGCACCAAGGAGTACAAGAGGGCTCGCAAGGTGCTGCGTCACGTGCGAGACGACTGCAGTTCTCCCATGGGATGCTACCTGTACCTGCTGCTTTGCCTTCCCGGAAGCTGTGGGAGCTACGGCATCGAGCGCGCCGCGTTTTCTAGCGTGTTCAACACGGGTAGCGGCTTTATGCCCACGTCGCACGGCAGCTATCTTGCGTATGACCTGTGCTGGCCCGACAAGAGCGTGGCGCTGCAGTACACCGCGGCCCAACCACCGTCCAAACGCGACTACAAGGCGCTGGAGGCCCATAGGATGGACGTGGTGTGCGTTACCGACGCCGACATCCAAGACCCGCAAAGGTTCGACAGCGTGGCGCGTAAGCTCGCGACCCTTTTGGGGGCGAGCATTCCAGAGCCAACGGAGACGTGGGCTTCCGCACGCGACAAGCTCCGGAACACCGTGCCCATGCCCACCTACGACCACATGCGCCTGGTGATGGACGACCTCGCCCAGCATAAGGACTGGTAGCGTCACGCCAAGGTCGCGCGGTCGCGCACGGCGTTGGCCGTGCCACAAAGAAGCGCCCTTCGCTGCGTCATGCGGCGAAGGGCGCCTTTTATAGGATCAGGTCTAGTTCTTAACGCTCGCCAGCGGCGCGACGATCCTGGTACTCCTGGGCCAGACGCTGCTGCACGTCGTGCGGCACCTGCTCGTAGCCGCTGACCTCGAGCTCAAACTCGCCCGTGCCGCGCGTAAGCGAACGCAGGCGGGTGGCGTAGTCCGTGACCTCGGCATACGGCACGGTCGCCTCGACGGTGGTCTCGCCGGGGTTGGATGCGGCCATGCCCTCGACGCGGCCGCGACTGGCAGAGATGTCGCCCATCACGGAGCCAGCGTAGCTTTCGGGCACGGTAATCTTGAGGTGCGCCATGGGCTCGAGCAGCACGGCCTCGGCCTGGTTCACCGCATCCTGGAAGCCCAGGCGGGCGGCCGTCTTAAAGGCCATTTCGTTGGAGTCGACGGGGTGGAACTGGCCGTCGTACACGGCGACCTTGACGTCGATGACGGGGTAGCCGGCCAGCACGCCGCCCTTCATGGTCTCCTGCACGCCCTTGTCGATGGCGGGAATGAAGCCGCGCGGAATGGCGCCGCCCACGACCTCGTCGATAAACTCGTAGCCCGCATCCGGGTTGGGCTCGATGCGCAGGCGGCAGTCGGCGAACTGACCGGAGCCACCGGTCTGCTTTTTGTGACGACCATGGCCGGTGGCCGTGCGACGGATCGTCTCGCGATAAGGAATGCGCAGCTTGACGGTATGCGCGGTCACGCCCGTGCGGTCCTCAAGACGCTCGAGCAGCACGGATACCTGGGCCTCGCCAATGGCCGATATCACGGTCTGGCCAGTTTCCTCGTCACGCTCCACGCTAAGGGTGGGATCGGCGTCGGCGCTCTTCTCCAAGAAGGCGTAGAGCTTGCCCTCGGTGCCGCGCTTGTCGGGCTCGATGGCAATGCGATACAGGCTGTTGGGGAAGCGGAACGCGGCTGCCTCCACCTTGCCGGTTGCGGACAGCGTGTCGCCCGTAAGGGCATCGAGCTTGGGCACGACCACGATGTCGCCCGCGGCGGCAGACTTTACGTCGGTGGTCTCGCGGCCCATCATAAGATACAGGTGACCAAGGCGCTCGGCCTTGCGCGTACGGGCGTTGGTCAGCTCGGTACCCGCGTTGATGGTACCCGACAAGACTTTGAGGAACGAAAGCTTGCCGTTTTGCGGGTCGTTGAGGCTCTTGAACACGAAGGCCACCGGGCGCTCGTCGTCCGGATCGATGTCAAGCTGCTCGCCGTTGACCAGCGGAATGCGGCCAAAGTCCGACATGCTGGGGAACCAGGACACCACGGCGTTCATAAAGGATATGACGCCCTCTTCCTTTACGCAGGCACCGGCAAACACGGGCACGAAGATGCGCTCGCGAATGGCTGAGGACAAGCAGTTCTCGATGTCTTCCTGGGTGACTTCCTCACCCTCCAGATACGCCATCATAACGTCGTCATCGGCCTCGGCGACAAGGTCGACCAGCGCCTCGCGTGCTTCCTCGGCGGCGTCGGCGTACTCGGCGGGGATGTCCTCCTCAACGACCTTGCCGTTTTCCAGGTGACGCGCCTTCATGTGCACGACGTCGATGATGCCGGCAAAGGCGGCACCGGTGCCCATGGGGATCGTTACGGCGCCAAGGTTGTTTCCAAAGCGCTCTTTGCACAGCTCAAGGGCGGTGTCGAAGTCCGCCTCGGGCTTGTCTAGACGATTTACGAACACGGCGCGCGAAAGCGACAGGTCCTCGGCGGCAAACCACAGGCGCGTGGTCGTGGTCTGCGGACCGTCGATGGCGTCCACCACAAACAGGGCAGTCTCTGCGGCGCTCATGGCTGCATAGGCATCGCCGACAAAGTCTGGATAGCACGGTGCGTCGAGCACGTTAATGCGAGCGCCGTTCCAGTCGACCGGAGCCATGGTGGTAGAGATGGAGAACCCGCGCGCGGTCTCCTGCGTGTCATAGTCCAGCGTGGGCTTGGTCCCGGCATGACCTCCCAAACGGGTCGTCTTGCCCGTAAGGTGCAACATGGCCTCGGCCAGCATGGTCTTGCCCACGCCACCTTGGCCCACCAGAACCACGTTCTTAATTACCTGTTCTTTTGCAGCCATATGAGCCTCCTTTATTGTGCGCGGGAGGGCCCCGCGACTTTACGCGTCAAACGCATATGCACGCACGGTATACGCGCACGAAGTACACCATACACGAAGAAAAGTCGCGCGCGGTGACGTATCGGGGAGCGGAGTGGCATTCCACGCCGGACATCAACGCCTGCCCAGCTTGGTCGCAACGCGGTCCAGGAAGCCCTTTCCTCACAAACTCAACTTGGCGAGGTCGAGCGCCGGCCTATTCCCATAAAACTCAATCTGGCGAGGACGAGCGCCGTCCCATTCCTCACAAACTCAATCTGGCGAGGGCTGATTCCTCGCAAAATGCGTTTGGCGAGGGAAATTCCTTGCTTTTTTCGTTTGGCGAGCCTCGCCAGATTGAGTTTTGCAGGAATTTAAGCTCGCCAAACCGATTTTGCCGGGAATTCCGCCTCGTCAGATGCATTTTCGCAGGAATCCGCCTCGCCAGATTGAGTTTTGCAGGAATTCAAGCTCGCCAAAACGTTTTTTATAGGCACCGTAGTAGGAACCGCACTCACATGGCGCTACACTATCCCTATGGGATACAAGACGTACACATGTGCCATAGCAAAACGCTGCGGAGGCTGCGAGCT
>JAGCBF010000110.1 GCA_017652285.1 Atopobiaceae bacterium | reverse complement strand
CTCGTGGTCTTGGCCGGCGCCTTGGGCGGCGCGCTGCTCGGCGCGTTCATAGGGTTTCTCAAGGCGCGGTTTGGTATCCACGAGGTCATAACCTCGATCATGACGAACTGGATCATGCTGTACCTCTGCAACTTTGTGGTGGGCTCCGACGCCTTCCACAAGCCGAACTCGAACTCCGCGCTGCCCATAAACAGCGCGGGCTACACCACCTTGTTGCACCAGTGGAAGACCAGCCCGGAAGGCGTCAACTTCTTAAAAGGGATACCCGGCTTGGGCGAGGTGATGATGAAGACGGACCTCAACATCGGCTTTGTCATAGCGATCCTCGTCGCCGTCGGTGCGGGCGTGCTGCTTTCGCGCACCAAGCTTGGATACGAGCTGCGCGCCGTGGGCTACAACAAGGACGCCGCGCGGTTTAGCGGCATTGGCGTCGAGAAGAGCATCGTCACCTGCATGCTCATATCGGGTGCGGTCTGCGGTCTGGCCGGCGCGCTCAACATAACGGGCATAGCCCCGCACACCATCACGCTGCTTGCCGCCCAGGAAGGCTACGGCTTCAACGGGCTTTCCGTCGCGTTTATCGCGGGCTGCTCCTGCGTGGGATGCATACCGTCGAGCCTGCTGTTCGCCGCGCTCATCTATGGCGGCATGTCGGTGCAGCAGGTGGTCCACGCGCCGTCCGAGATCATCAACATCATGATTGGCACCATCGTGTTCTTTACCGCGCTGCCAGGGCTGACGCCGTACCTTGCCAACTGGATCGAGCGCAGGCGTTCCAAGGGGCAGTCCGACCAGGCCGATTCGATTACGCAGGAGGCATAGCATGGATAACCTGATTCTTCTTTTGGGCATCACGCTCATGTACTCCACCCCGCTTGTGTATGGGGCGCTGGGCGGCGTCATTTCCGAACGGTCGGGCGTGACGAACATCGGCATCGAGGGCATGATGGTCATCGGCGCGATTTCTGCCGTCGTCACCAGCCACTTTACCGGCAATCCTTGGATAGCGTTTTTGGTGGCGGGCCTTTGCAGCGGGCTTGTCGCGCTGCTGCATGCGGTCGCCTCCATTACGTTTGCGGCGGACCAGACGGTGTCTGGCGTAGCCATCAACCTGCTGGCTCCCGGCATAGCGCTGTTTGCCTGCAAGCAGATCTTTGACGGCGCCGCGATGTCTCCCATCGTGCCCAAGCTGCCCAAGGTGCTGGGCGACTCGTTTATGTCGGGAACCGTGTGGTCGAACCTCAACGTAAACGTCACCACGGCCATCGCCTTGCTGCTGTGCGTGGTGATGTGGTTCGTGCTGTACAAGACCAAATGGGGTCTGCGCGTGCGCGCCGTGGGCGAGCATCCGGCGGCTGCCGACACGCTGGGCATCAACGTGTTCAAGACCCGCTATGCCTGCGTTCTGTTGTCGGGCGTGTTGGCCGGCATGGGCGGCGCCTCGGTGACCATCTCCATCATCGCTCAGTTTACGCCCACCTCGATTTCGGGCCAGGGCTTCATCGCCATGGCGGCCGTGATCTTTGGCAAGTGGACGCCGTTTGGCGCTTACGGCGCGTGCCTGCTGTTTGGTGCGACCCAGGCGCTGACCATCATCTTGGGCGGCGGCTCGTTCCCCATTCCGTCGTCGATTTTGGCCATGCTGCCGTATGCCATGACCATCGTGGTGCTGATCCTGTTCGTGGGCAAGTCCGTGGCGCCCAAGGCGGACGGCGTGCCCTACATAAAGGGCAGCCGTTAGGCGACCTCGTCGCCCTGATGTGAGCCCGCGTCGACGCGTGCGTCGTTTTGTGCCGTACGCGTCGACGCGGGCATTGTTGTAAGCTTCTTCGTGCAAATTGGAGAAGATGCGGATTTAATAATTGCCAAATTCCCAACAATGCACAAATCACTAAGGGTAGAATGCTGTTTGGTAACAATGTCGCCCGACGGAGTACATGAATGAAGTCCATAAAACGCAGTTTTATGATTTCCACGGTGATAACCATCGTGGTGTTGTGCGTTGTGCTTGGCGCGGCGGGCGTCTTCTTTTTGGTCGCGCAGTCGGACGCGGACGCGACGGCACGGCTGAGCTTATCGTGCGCCAAAGCGGTGAGCGACATTAACGTGCTGCTCAACGGCGTAGAGGTGGCAGTGCAGGACGAGGTGTCGTGCATCGTGGCCGACCTGCGCGAGGTATCGGACGAGGAACCCGCGTCGTGGCGCGCCGAAGCCGAGCGTCTGTTTGGCAACATCGCGTCGCACACGAGCGGAGCGACGCTGTACTACGTGCTCGTAGAGGGCACCGACTCCAGTGGGGCGGACGACGGCTTTTGCTATTATCGGCCCAATACCCTGGATCCGTTTGTAAAGAAGGAGGACTGGGAGGAGCTTCCCGCCATCGTAAAGGAAAAGGGGTACGGCTGGGACCAAGAGAAGCTTCGCAGTGGCGGCTCGCTGTGGGTCGAGCCCCTTGGCATCTTGGATCAGGACACGCTCACGGCCCTGTACGTCGCTCCCATAATGGTGGACAGGACGTATCGTGGATACGTCGCCATGGGCATCGACTTTTCGGTGGTAGAGAAGCGCGTGGCAGACAGCAAGCTCTATGGTAACGGCTACGCCTACCTGGTCGATCCGGACGGCAACGTCATGTATCACCCCTTGATGTCGCGCAACTCTAACCTCCAAGGCGACAACGAGAGCATTCCCCAGGTCGACGAGGCCCTGGCGTCGGCCACGGGTGCGGGCAACGTCATCGCCTACCGATATAGGGGAGAAGAGAAGCGCATGACGTTCCACGTGTTGCAAAACGACATGCGCCTGGTCGTGACGGCCAACGCCGCGCAGATATACAAGCAGCGCAACAATCTGGTTATCGTGCTGGTCGTGATTGCCGTCGTCGCGCTCGCGCTGTGCACCTACATAACGATGCGGCAGATACGCCTTGTGCTCACGCCGCTCGAGGACCTTACGCAGGCTGCCACGCGCGCGGCTCAAGGCGACGTCGACGTGCGCATATCGGCGCCGGACATCGAGGAAGTGCACGATTTGGCGAAGGCGTACAACAAGACGGTAGATCGCATGCGCGAGCAGATCGGGCTTATCGACGACCTTGCCCATGTCGACCAGCTGACCGGGCTGAAGAACCGAACGGCGTTTTACGAGGTGTCGCAAGTGTTTGACGAGCGCATCGCCGCGGGGACGGACATGCGCTTTGACGTGGCCATGTTTGACGTCAATGACCTCAAGCCCGTAAACGACCATCAGGGCCACGACGCGGGCGACGAGCTGCTCAAGAAGGCGGCGCATGGACTCGCGGCCGCGTTTGAGGGGCATGACGTGTACCGCATCGGCGGCGACGAGTTCGCGCTCATATGTGTGGACGAGCTCGGTGACCTCGAGAGTCGCATGGCGATGCTGGACACCTCCATTGCGTGGGGTCAGGCGACGTATCGCAAGGGCGAGGACGCGAGCGTGTCGGCCGTCCTTGCGCGTGCGGATGCCATCATGTACGAGCGCAAGCGCCGCATGAAACATGGGCTTGGCGAATAGGCTTACGCCATCGTCCCCCTAGGTGCTGCCGTCGACGGTTTAGACCGTGTTACCCGCGAGCATATGCCGTACACTGGGAGCAGTGTGCAATGCCCGCACGGGGCAGTCGAAAGGAGCGACAATGGCTTTTAGCAAGAACTTCTTCTGGGGTGGTGCGACCGCCTCCAATCAGTATGAGGGCGGAGTGTTCGAAGGCGGCGCGGGCCTCTCGACGGCGGACGCCATGACCAACGGCGCGCACAAGGTGCCTCGCCAGGTGACCTTCCGCATGCCGGACGGCAGCTGGGACAAGCTGCCCCTGTGCTTCCACAGCCCCGTGCGCGACCTGCCGGAAGGCGCGCAGGTGTGCCTGATCGAGGATCCCGACATCTATTATCCCAGCCACATCGCGTCCGACTTCTATCATCACTACAAGGAGGACATCCGCCTGTGTGCCGAGGAGGGCTTCAACTGCCTGCGCTTCTCGCTCAAGTGGAGCCGCCTGTTCCCCAACGGAGACGACGCCGAGCCCAACCAGGAGGGCATCGATTACTATCGCTCCGTGTTCGAGGAGTGCAAGAAGTATGACATCGAGCCGCTGGTGACGCTCGAGCACTACGAGAACCCCTTGAGCCTGGCCAATCGCTTTAACGGCTGGGAGAGCCGCTACCTAGTTGATCAGTTTGTTAAGTATGCCACCACGTGCTTCGAGGCGTTTGAGGGCCTGGTCAAGTACTACCTCACCTTTAACGAGATCAACTGCATCGAGGCGGCTCCGTTTGTGACCGCTGGTCTTATCCATGGCACTCCGCAGGCTATTGCGAGCGCCACGTTCCACCAGTTCCTGGCCTCCGCCAAGACGGTTATTGCGGCGCATGAGTATTATCCCGAGGTGTCTGTGGGCATGATGCTGGCGTACGGCCCGGTGTATGCGTACACGAGCGACCCTGCGGACCAGCTTGCCGCCATGAAGGCGCAGGACGCGACGCTGTTCTATTCCGACGTGCAGATGCTGGGCAGCTACCCCGAGTACAAGCTGGCCGAGTACGAGCGCGAGGGCATCAAGATTCCCGCGCTGCCGGGCGACTGGGACATTTTGGCCGAAGGCGTGTGCGACTTCCTGAGCTTCTCGCTGTATGGCAGCCACACCGTTACCACGCACGAGGGCGACTTTGAGGCCGGCGAGGGCAACGGCGGCGGCGCGGGCACCGTGGCCAATCCGTACCTTAAGACCAACGCGTGGGGCTGGGCGACCGACCCGGACTGCCAGCGCATTACGCTTAACACGCTGTACAACCGCTACCACTGCGACCTGTGGTGCGTGGAGAGCGGCATTGGCTGGAACGACGAGTTCGTTGACGGCACCGTGCACGACGACTACCGCATTGACTACATGCGCGCCAACATCAAGAGCATGAAGGACGCGGTGGAGCTCGACGGCATTCCTTTGATGGGCTACCTGTACTGGGGCTGCGTGGACATGGTCTCCAACGGCGAGGGCGAGATGGCCAAGCGCTACGGCCAGATTTACGTGGACGCCGACAACTATGGCCAGGGTACGATGAAGCGCTACCTCAAGGACTCCTACCACTGGTACAAGAAGGTCATCGCGTCCAACGGCGAGAATCTGGACTAGAGTTTTTGCGGTTCACGGCTTCGCGGCCTGTGTCCGCCTTGTAAAAGG
>JAGCBF010000109.1 GCA_017652285.1 Atopobiaceae bacterium | reverse complement strand
CCATGGCCCGCTGCAGCGCTGCTACGTCGGCCCGGGTGATGGTGCGGCCCTTGACCGCCGCTTCCGCGGGCGTCGGCGTCGGTGTCGGCTCCGGGGAGGGCGCTGCCGCTGGCGTGCTTGCCAGTCCGCTACTGCTGCTCCTACCTCCCATCATATCACTCCTTCGCTAAAAAGTCAAGTCAGGGCATTCTGCTTGCTCGGCGATCGAGCTGATCCCATGCCCACGTTCTGGCTCTGTGCGTCATCATCCTGCCGGAGAAATACTGCGAATTCACGAGCGCTCCGCTCGGCTCGTAGATGTTCACCTCGACCCTGTGACCGAGGATGGGATGATAGAGGTCGTAGGCGACCGCCCTGCCCACGCCCGGAACGGTGAGGACACCGCCGGTGGCTTGCTCTCTCCAGGTTGTTGACCTCAGCGCTCTTTGCGCGTTTGTCATTCGCGTTGCCGCTGCCGGTGTGCTTGCTGCCGCTGCCGGTGTGCTTGCTGCCGCTGCCGGTGTGCTTGCTGCCGCTGCTGTCGGGCTTCCGGCCTTGAATCCAGACCCGCTGCTTCTTCCGCCCATCGTGTGTTCCTCCTTATGCTCTGCGTTCTTCGCTCCGGCGTCGCATTACTCGAACCCGGACCGACCGGACCGGTGTCGCCGGTTCGCCGAGCTCATAGGCGGGCTCGGCGATCGCGTATCCCTGCTCATCCGGGATGCTCCGCAAAGAGAAGCCCGTAGCTCCGGGAGCCTGCCTGTCGACCTCGACCTGGATGTCGTCGTCGCTGCGAACGTAAGCCCGCGCCCAGCTCATGTATATGTCCCACGGTGCCCTCATTCGTGCGATGACGGCCAGCGCTTCGTCACTTAGAGGCGATGCGGTTTCCCGTGCTCTCGTGGCTGTCGGTGTGCTCGCTGCTGCCGCTGTCGGTGTGCTCGGGCTTCCGGCCTTGAATCCGGACCCGCTGCTTCTTCCGCCCATCGTGTGTTCCTCCTTAAACCGTGCCGAGCCACTTGCTGGTGAACGGCGGCACGACGGTCATAATCGGTCTGTCGTCCTCGCACTCGGGCGGGACGTCGCCGTAAAAAATAATATGCGTCGGTGTAAGGCGCTCCATCATCGCGCGGTATCCGGCCAGGAAGCCCCTCCGGGTCGCTTCCTTGTTCTGGGTGCCCACGCTGCTGACCGCGACGCAGCTGTTCTTCGGTTCGCCGTCAAAGCACCAGTCAAAGCTCGCCGTGTCCGACCAGCAGATGGTCGGTATAACCTGGAGCCCGTGCATCTGCCAGTATGCCCCGAGCCAGTGCTTCCGGAAATGGTTGAACTGCTGGACCGCCAGCGGGAAGTCTGTGTAAAGGCTGAAATCCGGCGTGCACACGGCCTGGTATCGCCTCAGCTTCTCGGTGTACGCCTCCGGGTTGTCCCAGAGCCGGATGAACTGGTAGTCGTCTATGAAAAAATGCAGCCCGTGCTTTTCGGGCTCGGTGTCTCCGCGCATGAAGTTGAAGCTGATCCACTCGGGCTTGCCCTCGGGGGCCGGTGTCGGCTCCAGGGGCGGAATGCCCAGCGGGCCCACTCCCGCGAACATCACGCGCTGGAGGTTCTCGTAGTTGCGCGTCTGTCGGTACTGGTATCCAAACATTCAGGCTGTCCTTTCCTTCTCTCGCTGGGGGTTATCTGCCTGCGCGTCTGCGGGAAAGACCACGAGGCGGTGCCGGTACCATGTCTGCGGGGATGTCGCCACGCATGGCCGCCCGGACCAGAATGCCCCGCCGTGCCTCACTCATGGCGGTCATGGAATCCCTGAATTCTTCCTCTCCCGCTGGTACTTCGCCTCTGAAAAAGCGCACCCGGCTACGGATCATCGACCGCGGCGTCGGCCGGTAGCTGTCGACCTCAGCCCGCCAGCCACCCGCAACCACTCCCGCCGTTCTATCAGGCTCCAGAATGAGCGTGGTTGCTCCTCCGCGCGCGGCATCAGGCGCGTGCCTGAATTCAGCGGTCATCGCGGCGTCAACGAAACGTTGCACAGCCGATTTTGTCTCCCCCGTTGCCGCTGCTGTCGGGCTTCCGGCCTTGAATCCGGACCCGCTGCTTCTTCCTCCCATGGTCTCACTCTCCTCTTCGCTTCCAGACGCGCTCCATGGCGTACCGGACGGCGTCGATGCAGTGATCGTTGCCGTCTGGGTATCCGCTGATGACGTTGCCGTCCTTGTCTCGCTCGTACTCGTAATGCAGGAACTCGTCGGTTGCTGTCGGGCAGCGGACCGGGTCGATCACGATGCTCCGCAGGCTCTGCAGCCACTTGTAGCTGTATTCGCGGCTGTGCGGTCCCTTCTCCGCCGGTCGGCAGAGGAGGCCGTATGCGCGGTAGTCGCCGACCGACTTCTGCTCGGCGCTGTCCGCCGTGATGATGTCGTTGTCGTCGATGCCCTGGTCCCGCAGGTCCTGGGCCGTCTGCTCGTTGCTCCGCTTGTTGCAGGTGTACTCGTGCCAGAGGTACAGCGTGTGCCGTCCTGCGTCGTAGTGCATCCGCATGAAGGCGAACGGGTCCGGGTACCAGCCCCAGTCTATGCCGTTGTAGACGTTGTCGAAATGCCGGATTTCTTCGTCGGTGATCTCCCTGACCTCGACGTTGTCGAAGACGTTTCCGCCCTGGCCGTTGGCCATGCCGAGGTACTCGTTGTCGTAGGCGGTCGGGTTGATCTCCTTCAGGAAGGCCGCGTCGTCCAGGAACTGTCGGCCGAGCCACTCCTCGGGGACGGTCGTGTAATCGCTCGGGACGACCAGCCGGTCCGACCTGGGTATCTGTATGTACTGGTTGGCCCAGTTGAGGGCGCTCTTTGGCGGGTTAAATGATTTGAATTTTATGATGCTGTCGCCGCCTCGGACGACCGACTGCTCGATCTTTCGGACGGCTTCCTCGCCCTTGAACTGGTCGAGCTCCTCAAACCACACGACGCCTGCGTGTCCAAACGGGGGCTTGAGCGACTTGATCTTGTCGGGGTTGTCGGCGCCGCGGAAGAAGATTTTCTGTCCGGTCGCCAGCCGCGTGATCTCGAGCGGGTTGCGGGTGTATTTCCACTCGCCGTCCTGGCCCAGGGTCCTGATGGCCCACTGGATCTGGTTGTACACCGTGTCCGCCATGGTGTTTCCGACCTGGCGGAGGACCACCGCGTGCATCTGCGGGTTGCGCACCAGAATGTCGATGACGGCCATGCTGATGAAGGACGACTTCGTGCTTCCGCGTCCGCCCGGCAGGACGTACTCGCTGTGCTTCCCGGCCTTGATGTCGTAAACCAGCGGCATGAAGGTCGGCGCGATCTGGTCGGCCGGTATGCCGTTGTATGCCGCGGTCGCTGCCGCCATGAGCGCCTCGTACACCTTGTCGGGCTTGGCGCTGTACTTGTCGGGCTTGCGGTTGTTCAGCAGGTACTGGATCATCTGGGGGTCCGGCTTGATCCACCGCCTGCGCTTGACGACCATCTCCTTGAGCTGGCCCTTCTTGTCTTTGTAGATCTGGGTGTCCTGCTCGTCGACCCAGTATCCGTTGGCCGCCTTGATGGCGTTGGCCTCGATCTCGACGATCGCCGGTCGGCGGCCCTTCTGGAGGGCCTTGTCGACCTCGGGGTATTTCTTCTTCCACTTGGTCAGGGTGCTCGGGGCGACTCCCATCTTGTCTTTGGCGATGTCGCTGTCGATCAGCCCGTCGCGGGCCCACCCTTCCAGGCAGAGCAGGCCGTCCGGTGTCAGCCAGAAATCCGGCTTGCTTTTCGCCTTGCCGCGTCCGCGGCTATTCGGCCTCGGGGCCGCCTGGGCCTCCGGGGCTGCTGTTCTCTGTTCTTCCGCCATGCCTGCTCACCTCCCTTGCGCTCTAAGGCCTCTGGCGTGCTCTCTGCGGCCCGTGTAACGGAGCCGGTATCGCGTGCCCTGTTTTGCGCTGGGCGCGTTCTGGGGGCTCACGGGGCGCCTCAGCGGATGCGCTGGGCCTTCTTGCCGGTCCACTTCTCCCACCGCTCGATGATGACGTCGCAATAGCGGGGGTCGATCTCCATGAGGTACGCCTTCCGTTTCAGCTGCTCAGCCGCGATCATGGTCGTGCCGCTGCCGCCGAAAAGGTCCAGGATGGTGTCGCCCTGGCGGGTGCTGTTTCGCATGGTGCGGGCGATCAGGCGTACCGGCTTCATGGTCGGGTGCGCTTCGTCCTTCAGGGGCTTGGCCTCGTAGATCGTGGTCGTCGGCAGGGCGTCGTCTCCGTGGATGAGCTGCTCGCAAAAATCGACCAGCTCCGCCTTGCTCCACTTGCTGAAATCGGCGAGGTCCTCCTGGATCGTGGTCTGCGTCCGGTCGGGCGTGAACCAGTGCGCGGCTCCGTCCTTCCACCCGTACCAGCACGGCTCGTGCCGCCACTGGTAGTCCTGCCGTCCGAGGACCAGGCTGTTCTTGACCCAGATCAGCTGCTGCCGTACCTCGAGGCTGTTCTCCGCCAGGGCCGCCTCGAAGATGCTTGCTGTCCGGCTTGCGTGCCAAACGTAAAACGCGCCGCCCGGCTTCAGGTGGGCGGTCAGCTGCTCGAAGGCCGCCCGCAAAAACTCGAAGAACGCCTCCGTCTCCATGGCGTCGTTCTGGATCGTCATGCCCTGGGCGTTCTCGATGGCCACGTTGTATGGCGGGTCCGTGATCACGGCGTCGGCCGTGGCTCCGCCCATCAGGGCGTCTACGTCGGCCCGCTCGGTGCTGTCACCGCACATCAGGCGGTGCTCCCCAAGCTGCCAGATCTGGCCGCGCTTGCTCTCGGGCTGCTTGACGGGGCCCTTCTCGGGATCCGTGTTCGGGGGCTCCGGGGCCTCGTCCTCCTGGACGGCCGCCAGCAGCTCCTCCTCGGTGTCCTCCATCTGCTCGTCCGCGTCGAAGCTCAGGCCGAATTCGGAAAGGTCCAGGTCGGCTAGCTCTCGCTCCAGGGCGTCGAAGTCCCACTCCGAAAGCTCGGCCGTCTTGTTGTGCATGATGCCGTATTCGCGCCGCTGGTCGTCGGTCAGGTGGTCTAACCGCACGCACGGCACCTCGGTCATCCCGAGGCTCCTTGCGGCCATCAGGCGGCCGTGGCCCTCTACGATGACGTTCTGGTCGGACCAGATGCCGATCGGGTCGTTGAATCCGTACCGCTCGATGCTGCGCGCTATCTGCGCCACGTCGTCGTCTCCGTGGGCCCTGGTGTTGTGCTCGTATGGCGCCAGGTCGTCGATCGGCACCATCTCGATCCTGAGGTTGTGGTTGTTCTGCTTGCTCATCCTGCTTTCCTTCCTTCGTGCGCACCTGCCGTCCTGGTGGGCCGTGGTCCTGGTGGGCCGTGGTCCTGGTGGGCCGTGGTCCTGGTGGGCCGTGGTCCTGGTGGGCCGTGGTCCT